>NZ_CP176530.1:308386-616772 GCF_046267985.1 Pseudobdellovibrio sp. HCB154
TGTCAGTTATCAGTTAAAAAAGGTAACGCGATCGGTGATACAGGTTTAATGAATGTAATGGTTGAGCAAAACAACTCAACAGGCGTAAATATTTTCGCATTTACTAACGCTACGTATAGTAAGAAATTTTTAGGCATCTTTAATGTGACAGGTACTAAATATTCGAACTCTGAGAAATTAGCTAAAGTTAAAATGTACTACACTAAAGAAGCTGGTAAAGCAGATATGATTAAACTTGAAGCGACTGGTGTTGACGGCGAATTAAGCGCATCAGTAACTGGTTTTGCTGGTTCAGAAACTCAACTTACGATTGCTCCACAAGACGAATACAGCGATGCAACATCGTTATCGATCTCATGTCAGGCTCAAGGTGCGACGACTGGTAATGCTGTGTCTTACAAAGCTTACCGTTGTAAGGGTAAAGAAAAAGATGGCAAAACTGAGACGCAAATTGATTATGCTAGCGCCTACAACGAAGACATCATGAATCAGTCATATGACTTAAGCAAATCAGCTAAGTTACATACTGAAGGTAGTTTAGCTACTGATGCAGGTACTGCGACTTACGAACAAATCGCTCGTTACGGCATTGATTCATCAGTACGCACACAAGCTAACATCACAACGGCTTCAGCGATCAAAGTTCGCCGTGCAAACTACAGCTTAGATGTTGAGTGTAAGCCGGTTCAGTAGTTAGACGACGAGCAGACCTTCGGTCTGACGACTGGTCTTTCGACTTAAAAAATAAACTTCAAACGAAGGGTCTTGGATAACCAAGACCCTTTTGTCGTCTTAATGCGTTAAATATCTGGATTGACCATCATTTTTTAAATTCCTAGACTTAAACGATAGCTATAATTTGAACGCTACGCCTGGGAATACTTAATGGGATTATTTGATAAATTTGCAGACTACTTTTCGAACGACATCGCGATTGATTTAGGAACAGCGAATACGCTGGTTTATGTGAAAGGTCGCGGAATTATTTTAGATGAGCCTTCAGTAGTTGCTGTCCAAAAAAATTATCGTGGAATGCAAAATCGTGTTTTAGCGGTCGGTAAAGAAGCCAAAGAAATGTTAGGTCGTACTCCAGGTTCGATCGTTGCTATCCGCCCAATCAAAGACGGTGTTATCGCTGACTTCGAAGTCACATCGGCAATGTTAGGTTACTTCATCAAAAAATCTATCGGCGAGAAAAAATCTTTAGTTCGTCCAAGAATTATTATCTGTGTTCCTTATGGCATTACCCAAGTTGAAAAACGTGCGGTCAAAGAAGCGGCTCAATCAGCTGGTGCGCGTGAAGTTCACTTGATCGAAGAACCTATGGCAGCCGCTATTGGTGCGGGTCTTCCGATCACTGAGCCTTCTGGAAATATGGTTGTCGACATGGGTGGTGGTACTACTGGTGTTGCGGTTATTTCTTTAGGTGGTATCGTTTACTGTAAATCTATTAAAGTTGCCGGTGATAAATTTGACGAAGCGATCGTGAACTATGTTCGCCGTCAATTTAACTTACTTATCGGTGAAAGAACGGCAGAAGCGATTAAATTAAAAATCGGTAATGCGTTTCCATTTGAACAAGAAAAAACAATGGAAGTTAAAGGCCGTGACTTAGTTGCCGGTGCTCCGAAAACTATCGAAATCACTTCGACACAAATCAACGATGCGTTAATGGATCCATTAGCTGAAGTTGTTGATGCTGTTCGTACGGCTTTAGAAAAAACTCCACCAGAATTAGCTTCTGATATCGTTGATAACGGTATCGTTCTAACAGGCGGCGGGGCTTTATTAGCTAACCTAGACATCTTAATCAGAGAAAGAACTGGACTACCAGTTTCTATTGCTGAAGACCCATTAACTTGCGTTGTAATGGGATCAGGTAAGGTCCTAGACCAAATTGACCTACTCAGCCAGCTAACTATTGATTAATATTGAAGAATGCCGATTGAATCATTCAAAAAACTTTGGGTAAGTTGCCACTTACTTTATCCGAATCCGTCGCAAGCGCGCGACATTTTCGGTTTGATTGTTGATACCGGCATTGATCATTCTTCGTCTGCGTACGGGCAAATTTATCAAGGCTTAAATAAATTATACCGTCTTTATCGTCGTCGTGATGCCGTTAAATCAGGTTCGACAAATTTTGAATTTACTTCAACGCCATTAAACTATTGGAAACGTGTTCTACAAAAGTGCAATAAAGATGAAACTTTTATTGTGATGGTAGCGCTACTAGAATTGGCTTCGGTTAAAGATATTTCGCGCATTACAAAAATTCCGCCAAATAAAGTAAAGTACTTGTTTAATCAAAGTGTTCGAAAAATTATTTCATCGCCATCACTGCGCTTTGAACAAAAAAAAGATATCAAATTTAAAGAGTACAATAGCCAAGATGTAACAACTCTGTTTGTCAGTGAAAACTTAATTGAGCATGTGCTTGGTTTAGCTACGCCTGCAGTATCTGAAAAAATGGAAGCTAAGCTTAAAGATAACAATCGCTACAACGATTACCGCAATGAAATATTAAAGTTTAAAGCCGAGCTTTCTGATTTACAGGTTAGCCATCACTTTGATGAAGTGATGAAGGTGTTTGGTAATACAGCACAATTACAAAATCTAAAAAAGCTGGAACTCAAACAGCAAAAAAAGATTTTTGTAGGCCTTCTGATTTTAATTGTTATCGTGTTGGGGTTAATTTTACGCCCGACGTTCTTAAAAGCGCCGGTGAGTGAAGCGAGCGATAAAAAAGTTGTCTTAGAAGAAATCGCGATTTCAAAAAAAGAAGCACCTGAAGGCCAAGAAATCAGAGAACCTATTGCGGCTACTAGTCCGACGGCTACGGTTTCAGTTCCTGTTGTAGTTAGTAATAAAGTCGTAGCGGTTGTTTCAGCTCCGGTTGTGGTGAAAGAAAAGCCACCTGTTGTGGCTGCTAAAATTACACCGACAGCCTCGGTTCCAGTTAAGTTAGCGCAAGCTACGGGGGTTTATCGTGGGCAAATCACGGTGACAGACTTTGAACAAGTGGCTGCGATTATTCGTGACCGTATTATTGCCATCGGCGGTAAAAAAGCCGGTGAAGTTGAGCTTGGTTGGATTAAAAATAAAAACATCAGTTACTTTCACTTTATTTTTCCAGCCGAAAAGCGTGAAGAGTTAGTTGCCTTTGTTCAGCAGTACGGAAAATTAAGTTATAAGTTTGAACCACATCCACGTGTGCTTCCGATAGGCCAAAGCCGTTTTATTATCGAGGTTCATAAAGGTGAGTAAGAAAAAACCATTATCCTTAGGTAAGAATTATCGTTCGTTAAGATCTATCTTAATTATATGGTTTACCTTATTTTCGATTATTCCTCTGTTATTTGTGGGGTGGTATTCGGTTTTTAAGTTTGAAAAAGCTTTTGATCAGGAAGTTTCACAACGCTTACAAGGTAACGGCCGCGAAATTGAATCGATTATTTCTGATTATTACCGTTCAGTCACAACACAAAAAGAACAGTACGCGATAGACCCGCGTGTGGCGGCCTCTTTGCAGATGTCTGACCGCGGTTCTTTAAATAATATCTCTATTGAGTGGATTAGTCGAAGCCCGATCACCGCTTTGTCTTTTTATGACCGCGATGGGCGCTTAATTACAACATCTTACCGTGATGATAAAAATCAGATTCGCCATTTTGAATTAACCGCCGAAAAAATTCTATTAAACGAAAAGTATCTGCAAAATTTAAAAGATAAAGCCGATATCGGTTTTGTTGATGAAGCTAAAAACAAAGTATCTTTGATTCTGTTTTCAAAAGTTTTGAATGCGAACGGTAAACACGTCGGCTATTTTGAGCAGATTATTGAACTTAAAGAATTATTTTTAAGCCGTATTCGTTCACGTTTAAAAATTGAATCGTTTTTAGTAACGGATCAAAAAAACATGATCGCGGCCTCTCGTAATGAATTTCGTAATATTAAATTAGCGGGCTCAAAAATCGCCGACGACAAATTAGTTGATTATAATTTGTACGGGCAGAATTACGGCTTTATTTTGTATCCGTTAAGCTGGGATAGATCGAAATTTTTTATCGGCCTTGGCACTTTAAAAAAAGATTCGCAAGCCATTCTTAAAAACGTAAACATTGCCTTCGTGACGGTTGTTTCTGTCGTATCCGTGTTTCTAATTTTAACGATTTTAATTACCACAAACTGGTTCTTAAAACCGGTAGAACGGTTAATTAATGGCTTTAAAATGTTCGACCGCAGTGAACAATTGCATCAATTGCCGGTGAATAACAAAACCGAAATTGGTCTTTTAACTGAAGCCTTCAATGAAATGAGCTACAAAGTTTTCCAAGCGCGTATGGATTTGCGCAAAAAAATCAAAGAGCTTGAAAAAACCAACTCAGAACTTGTCGAAGCCCAAACAAAACTGGTTCACTCAGCAAAAATGACCAGTTTAGGTCAGCTGGTAGCCGGAGTTGCGCATGAGTTAAATAATCCGATCGGATTTATTTACAGCAACATGACGCATTTAAAAGAATACACTGACAATCTTTTTAGTGTGATTGATTCAGTGAAAGATCAAGACGAAAATGTTCGCAAAAAAATTGCTGATATGGATTACGATTATGTGAAGTCTGATCTTCCACGTTTGATTAAGTCATGCCAAGACGGCGCTCAGCGTACGCGCGATATCGTTTTAGGTTTAAGAAACTTTTCGCGTTTAGAAGAGGCGCAGTTAAAAGAAATCGATATTCACCAATCGTTAGATACAACGCTTGAAATTTTACAGAGTGAAATTAAAAACCGTATTGTGGTTCATAAACAGTATGAACCTATTCCAAAAGTTCTGTGTTTTGCATCGCAAATCAATCAGGTCATAATGAACATTCTGGCCAATGCTTTACAAGCGATTCAAGGTAACGGTGAAATTTGGATTACCACAATTCCGTTAAAAGCAGGGCCGGATCAAATCGGGCGTGTGCAAATTTCTATTCAAGATTCTGGATCAGGAATGGACGCGCAAACATTAGAGAAAATTTTCGAACCGTTCTTTACTACGAAGGGTGTTGGTCAAGGTACGGGATTAGGGTTAAGCATTTCTTACGGCATTATTCAAAATCACGGTGGTGAAATTCAGGTGCGCTCGCAAAAAGGTGTAGGTACTGAGTTCGTGATCATCATTCCGGTAAGCCCTCCAAAGAATTTTAAAGTTTGATTCAAAACGAGACGGTTTTTTAAACGATTTTAAGTTCAGTCGGGTTTATTCCGATAAGACATTCGTGGTTGGAATTAATAAGTTTCTCAATATAGTTATCATTTTAGGTTGTGTGGTCATAGCCTTCTTTTTCTATCAAGCAAAAGTTGAAAATGATAAGTCAGCCAAAGTGCAAAACCAATCTGTTGAGCAAAGTTCTGTGAAGCCAATGGATCCACAAGATTTAGCGAATAAATATTTGCAACAAGCCCAGCAAAATTTAGCCACTGAAGAATTAAAAGCGTCGATCAATATTAAAAAAGCGATTGCCGAGTCTCAGCAGGCGGCAACACCACCTAAAGTGGTTGAAACAGATCCATCAAAAGTTCCGATTGAACAACAAATCTGGAAAGATCCAGCTGAACAAACCAAAGCGGAAATACCACTTGAGCAACGTTTTTCACAAGAGTTAAATCAAAAAAATTCAGGTGAAATCGACAAGCAAGAATACATCCGCCAATTTAAAGAAAATGCCCGCAAAAACGGTTACGAAATTACTGTGAACGACGACTTAGAAGTGACAAGCGTAACGCCGATTCGTAAACCACAAAATTCGAAAAACGATTACGACTCGAATCAAAACTCAGAATCTGAGTACTAGTAGCGATTGCTGCCAATCCAAATTACTATCTACGATTTTAGCACTAAGGACGACGCTAGTCGGCCCTTTAGAATAAGGTCTGCTGGAAGCAGATCAAAACAGTTTGGCTTCGCTGAAGCTGTAGTATTTTTCTTTGGTGAAGATGATGTGATCGAGGATGGGGATTTCCATTATCTTTGCACATTTTAATAATTTTTTTGTGATGCGGATGTCTTCAAGTGAAGGATCGGTGCTTTGGCTCGTGTGGTTGTGGGCGATGATGATGGCGTAGCTGTTGGCGTGGGTGGCTTCGCGGAATAAATCGCGCGGGTGAATCTTGCAGGAGTTTAAGGTTCCCTTGTGCACCATGACGGCCTTAATAAGTTCCATCTGATGCGTTAAGTACACACCCCAAAATTCTTCGGCATAGGGGTTGTAGTTTTTTGACAAAAGCTCGAAGACCTTTTGAGCGTTATCGATAATCTGAGAGGTTTTAACGGTATCGTCTGGACCAGCAGGGATTTTAGTCATAATTGCTTTTTAGCAACAGAGCGACCTTAGTTACGGGTCGTGTATTGTTTGGCGCACTTGATTATCGTCCGGAAGATCGCTTCTCGTTTCAGTCCGGATCGTCTATCATCGTAGATAAGAGGTACATCATGAAAACGTTAGTTTTACTTGTTCTTATTTCATTATCAATTTTATCGTGCGGTCCGAAAGCCTTTGTAAAAGGAACTTATGAAGATCCACAAAAAGAAAATCTATTAAACGATCAATGGTCTGAAACCGACATGCAAGTGATGGTGAAAGAACTTGTGGCTTCAATGTTAGCTCACCCAGTGATTGCTAATGCGAAAACGCCGCCAGTTGTGATGTTCACTAAACTTAAAAACGACACAAGCGATCATATCGACACTCAAAGCATCATCGACATGATGGCTGTTGAATTAGGTAACACTGGTAAAATCGTATTCGTAAATAAAGAAGCGCGTGAAGACGTAGCTGAAGAATATAACTACCAAAATTCAGGAATGGTTTCTGCTGAAACTAAAAAAGGCCCAGGCGGTCAAACAGGCGCAGATTACTTCATCGACGGCCGTATTGCTTCAATCACTCAACAAGTGGATAAAGATAAAACTGTGTACTACAAGTTAACGTTAAGCTTAACAAACTTACAGAAGAACACGAAGGTTTGGTCTAACCACAAAGAGATCCGTAAGAAATTTAAGAAGAAGACAATTGGTCTTTAATCTTTCAAAGGCTCTGACTTAGTCAGGGCTTTTTTTTTATCTATGTCACCTTGGGGATTTCGGCACACTAAAGAGTTTTGGTTGCTGAAACCAAATTCATTCATAATTTCTTAATATTTTTTGGAATTTTAGCGCGAGAAAGGCTCACGAAGTGGGGAACTTCGTAAATATTTAGCTTGGGGAACTTTAATCGGGGAAAATAAAAAAGCCGGGTTTTGGACCCGGCTAATTAATTACTGATTAAAATTTTGATTGCTGCTTGGAAGAGGAAGATTCGGAGTCTCTTCTTCTTGGTTAGAACCAGGAAGCACAGTCGCTTTTTCAGCTACAACTTTAGAAGTTGCATCAGCCGTATTTAAACGAGCTGCTGAAGCCACGCGGTTTTCTAAGTTCTGCTTAATGTCATCAGTTGAAGCTCTTTCAACGTTAACAGTTACAGCAGCTTGTTTAGTCATGTAGTCGATTGGGAAAGCGCCCAATTTAGCTAAATAACTAGAAATGCTTCCGTTACCGTGTTGAATGATTTCGCGCAATGTAAACAGCGGAGCGTACTGAGAAGCTTTTTTCTCAGATTCAAAAATGATCTGAGTTAAAGTTGCTGCAGTAATATCATTTTTCGACTTATTGTCGATAACCATCACTTCTTCGTTAGAGCGAATCATCTTCGCGATATCATCAAGAGTCACGTAGCAGCTTTGTTTTGTGTCATAAAGCTTACGATTTTGGTAACGCTTGATAATTTTAACTTTAGCGCTTGGTTTTGTGTTCAAATTTTCCATTTGATTCATCACAACGGCCTCCATTTGCCCTGGCTTTTCACTTCCGTTTTAGTCTTTGTGTCTAAACAAGATGAAGATTTATAAGCCTAAAACTAAAGCTTTTCGCCTATTTATTCGCTGGCAAGTTAGCCCTGCCGCCACTCTATGTCAAGTAGGTCGACAGTTTATCTATGTGATTCGGTTAAATGACAATCGACGTCTAGTTGCCTTATTTTTAAGTTCATTTTTATGCTGTTTCAGATACGATAAACATTAATGATTTCATATAGTTATAAACAAATAAAAATTAGTCTAGTTTTTTCTTAAATTCATCTTAAAAGGCGTTGACTCGTCTAAAGAGGTCCAGTTTTGCGAAATCGTCACACAATCAAACGCTCTAGACTCGAGCACCTGAGCCATTTCTGCCGATTAGCTTCCTAATAGGAGTCTACATGAAAGCTCTCAAAATTTCGGGTGTTGTTAGTCTATTTTTTATCACAGCGTGTGCATCGTCACCGTACCCTTACTTTGACTCTTCAATGAATGATCACAATCGTGCACCAGCATCTTTAGGCGTGCCGCAAACTGCGTCAGAAGCGGATCAGAGCGCTGTCGAGCAACAAGCTCAAGCCGATTATTTATTTTTAAAAGCCGATCTTGAATCAGCAGATGGCGAACAAGCGTCATCAATCGAAAATTTAAAATCTGCGATTCAGATTGATCCACAGTCAGTGGTTTTGATGCAGAAGCTTTCTGTTGAGTACTATAAAAAAGGTCAGGTAACTGACGCAATCTACTGGATTCAAAAAGCTTTAGAAAAAGATCCTAAACGTAAAGACAACTTACTGCTTTTTGGTTCGATGCTAATGGCTAAAAAAGAATTTGATAAAGCTGAAGTGGCGTACAACAAAATCGTTAAACAATATCCAAAAGATGCTGAAGCGTATTTATACTTAGGCGCTTTACATTCTGAAAAAAATGAATTTGCTAAAGCGAACACTTTTTTCTCGAAAGTGATCACGATTGGCACTTACGAGCCGAAACATTTACCTTACTATTACCGTGCACGTTCAATTTTAGATTCAGGAAACAAAGCTTTATTCGGAGCTGCTAAAAAAGATTTAACAAAAGTTTTTGAACAAAAGCCTGATTTTTTAGAGGCGATTCAAGTTTATTCAAGCATCGTTGAAAAAACTGAAGGCAAAAAAGCCGTTTTTAAATTCTATGTCGATTATCAAAAAAAATACGGACCAGTGGTTCGTTTAGCTGAAGTTTTATCTCAGTATTATATTGAAAAAGACCAATACGATAAAGCTTACGAACAACTTGAATTCATGGAAGCTAACTCTGAAGATCCAATTCAAGTTAAACTTAAAATGGCTTTAATCTTAATCGATAAAAAGAACTATGGAAAAGCTATGACTAAGTTAGAAGAACTTAATGAAGCTGTTCCTGAATCAGATAAAGTGAAATTCTACTTATCTGCGGTTTACGAAGAATTAAAACAGCCAGAAAAAGCGATCAAAACTTATTTGTCGATTCAACCATCGAGCAATCATTACGATGATGCACGTGTAAGAGCAGCGTTTTTGCTTAAAAATACAAAACAGTTAGACAAAGCTTTATCGACAATGAAAGAAGCTGTAGCGAACAAAAAAGAAAACTTACAGTTACACTTTATGTTAGCGCAAATTCAAGAAGACGATAATCAATTTACTGATGCGATTTCTACTCTGAAAAGAGCTGATGATCAATTTCCTAAGAATACACAAGTGCATTATTTCTTAGGTACTCTTTATGACCGCCTTGAGAAAAAAGATTTAATGATGAAACACATGCGTCAGGCTGTAAATTATGATGAAAAAAATCATCAAGCCTTGAACTACGTGGCTTATTCAATCAGTGAAATGGGTGGCGATTTAGATGAAGCCGAACAATTCGCATTAAAAGCTTATGCTTTACAAAAAGACGATGCGTTTATCATCGACACTTTAGGTTGGGTTTACTTTAAAAAAGGTGAATACGCTAAAGCGTTAACTTACTTAGAAAAAGCTCATGAATTTGCTCCGGATGTAGGAGTGATCGCAGAGCATTTAGGTGATGTGTATTTAAAACTTAAAAAAGACGACAAAGCTCGTAATGCTTATTTGAAAGCGCGCAAAGAAGAAAAAGATTCAGCACGCTTAAAAGCTTTAGATGGTAAAATTACGTCGCTTGAGAAGGCGGACTCGCAACGTAGCCCAGCTTCGTCTGATACTTTTTACCCATAATATGACATAACACATAAGCTGCAACGATTGCGTAATCTACGCTGAAAAGTTGCAGCAATAATGTGGTTACCACAAAAAATACCGTCAATTTAAAGAAATAAAATTTACGATTCTTGATTTGTTGAATATTTTCGACATAAACACTCATCAGGTCAGCGTCTTTTTTATAATCCCAGAAAAAAGACATTCCAAAAACTAAAACGGCATAAGACATGATGAAGCTTAAGAGGCCTGCGAAGAGCAACAGGGTCCAATTTAATTCTTTTAAATAAATATGTGTAAACGAAGAGACAGCGCCTAAAAAGAAAAACATCGGAAACAGCGTCAGCGAGTGAACTAAACAGTTAAGCTGTGATTTTTTGCTAAACTCTGTTTGCCATAAATACAGGGCCATCTGTTGCCATAACAGAAGCAATAAAATCGAACCCCCGGGAATATCGGTCCACCACAGAACAAGAAAACTCGCGGCAAATAAAGAATAATGTTTTATTTTTAATTCTCTCATTTACACTAAATACTATATGCAAAAATATTCATTCACAAATCTTGTTTTCGTGTTCGTGGGTCTTGGCGCGTTTTTTATGGTCGGTTGCGTGGGAACGCAAGAAAAGCCACAAGCCGGTGATATTCAGTATGTTGCAAGTAAGGCTTTAATCGAAGATAAAACAAAAAACTCTTCAAACTCAGCATCAATTGATTTGTTTTATCTGCAAGATGATGTGATTCGCATGGAAGTCACAGCTTTATTAGGTTACCGCCTTGGTAGCTTAGTGATGAATTCACAAAAAGTATCGTATGCTCTTCATCCGCAAAAAGCGTTTGTTGAAGGCCCGTTTGCAGCTCGTACTATGAAGCCACTTTTCCGTCAGGATTTAGACCCGAAATTAATCTGGGCCGTGGTATTTGACCGTGACCTTCGCGCTTTTGGTTTTACATGCAGTGATGTAGTTTCGCGGACAAACACTTGCCAAGGGGGCGGAGCCACCCAAGGAGTCACAGTGACAGTTCAGCAAATGGGTGAAACACCAAATAGCGGTTTAAAGAAGATCACTATTGAAAATGCAAATTTAAAGTTCGTTTGGTTATATAAAGCTATTAGGAAACATAATAAGTCTTATAACGAGACCTTTGTCCTGAATAAGCCAGAAGAATATCGCCTAATCACTATAAAATAATTTTACTTCGCTAACCGAAATAACAAGAGGCATAATCTAAGTAAGAAGCCTATCACTTTGTCTTAAAGTGGGGCACTTATGGAGGAGAATCACTATGTCGTCTTCTATCAATCTTCGCTCTATCGTTGAAAAGCACCAACAGGGCAGCAACAAGAAAACAGCTATGCATTGGACAGGTACTTTTAATGAGTACCTAGAGCTAGTGAAGAAGAATCCTAAGTTAGCTAGAAATTCTTACCAGCGTATGTATGACATGATCATGGAAGCCGGTACGGAAGAGTATGTTGATTTCAAAAAGCATGTTATTCGTTATAAGTTTTTCGATGATAAACAAAATAACGGTAAAGATGCGATCTTCGGTTTAGATGTTCAGTTAATGAAATTCGTAAATATTCTAAAGGCAGCGTCTTTAGGATACGGAACTGAAAAACGTGTGATTTTACTTCACGGTCCGGTGGGATCTGCCAAGTCGTCGATCTGCCGTGTGTTGAAAAAAGGTTTAGAAGATTATTCACGCACTGACACTGGGGCGTTATTTACTTTTGAATGGGTGATTGAAGATTCAAAAATCCAACACTTATTAGGTAAGGACGTAAAAACATTCCACTCGCCAATGAATGAAGAACCGTTATGGTTAATTCCAGATGACATGCGCCAAGCTGTGGCTGATGAAATCAACCGCTCACAGGATGGTGATTACCGTGTAAAAATCACGGGCGAATTATGTCCACCTTCGCGTTTTATCTTTAAAGGATTAATGGATTACTACGAAGGTGATTTAATGAAAGTCTTAAATCACGTGCGTGTAAAACGTATGTTTATCTCTGAGGCTGACCGCGTAGGTATTGGTACTTTCCAACCAAAAGATGAAAAGAATCAGGATTCAACAGAGTTAACGGGTGATATCAACTACCGTAAGATTGCTGAATACGGTTCTGATTCAGATCCACGTGCATTTAACTTCGACGGTGAATTCAACGTTGCTAACCGTGGGATGATTGAGTTCGTCGAGGTGTTAAAACTTGATGTGGCCTTCTTATACGATTTATTAGGAGCTTCACAAGAACATAGAATTAAACCTAAAAAATTCGCGCAAACTTATATTGATGAAGTGATCATCGGTCATACCAATGAACCTGAGTATAGAAGATTACAAGATAACGAATTCATGGAAGCCTTACGCGATCGTACGGTGAAAGTGGACGTGCCTTATATCACTCGTTTAAAACAAGAAGTGAATATCTATAAAAAAGATTTCAACTCACAAAAATTACGTGGAATTTCAATTGCACCGCATACCATTGAAATGGCGGCGATGTGGGCAATTCTAACTCGTTTAGAAAAACCTAAAAAAGCGAACCTAACACGTTTACAAAAACTAAAATTATATAATGGCAAAACGTTAGCGAACTACACTGAAGATAACGTTAAAGAATTACGTAAAGAAACATTGCGTGAAGGTTTAGATGGTATTTCGCCCCGTTATATCCAAGATAAATTATCAAATGCACTGGTTATGGCTCAGCAGATGAATAAAGGTTCGGTGAACCCATTCATGGTGATGAACGAATTAGAAAGCGGTTTAAAACATCACTCGCTAATTTCGGATGAAGAGCGCAAGCAGGAATACCGCGAATTATTAAGCGTTGTTAAACAAGAGTATGAAGAAATCATTAAAGGTGAAGTTCAACGTGCGATCAGTGCTGATGAAGGTGCGCTACAGCGTCTATGCGCTAACTACATCGATAACGTTAAAGCTTACACGCAAAAAGAAAAGGTTCGTAACCAGTTCACGGGCCAGGATGACGATCCAGATGAGCGTTTAATGCGCGCGATTGAGGAAAAGATCGAAATTCCTGAATCACGCAAAGATGACTTCCGTAGAGAGATCATGAACTACATTGGTGCATTATCTTTAGATGGTAAGAAATTTAACTACAAAATGAACGAACGTCTTCATAAAGCTTTAGAATTAAAACTTTTCGAAGATCAAAAAGACAGTATCAAATTAACGTCTTTAGTAAGTTCAGTAACTGATAAAGATACACAGGAAAAAATTGAAATCGTTAAATCACGTCTTATCAAAGACTTCGGTTACGACGAAATTTCTGCAACCGATGTATTACATTACGTAGCCAGCATCTTCGCCCGCGGAGATGTGAAGAATAAGTAGGAGATGAACAGTGCCCATTCGCGAGGACCAAAACCGGTTTAAAAATATTATTAAGGGCAAGGTCCGTGATGACTTTAAAAAGTATGTCACGAATGGGGAGTTGATCGGCAAACGCGAAGAAGAATTCGTAAAAATTCCACTTCCGCGTATCGATATTCCAACGTTTCGTTATGGTCCTAAACAAGATCAACAAGGTGTTGGCCAAGGTGAAGGCGACGGTGATCCGCAACAATCACAAGGTCAAGGCCAACAAGGTTCTGGCAAAGGCGAAGCGGGCGAAAATCCCGGCGAGCACATGCTTGAGGTTGAAATCAGTTTAGAAGAATTAGCTGAAATCTTAGGTGAGAAGTTACAGCTTCCACGTATTCTTCCAAAAGGAACAGCGAACTTAGTGACCGAGAAAACGCGTTACTCAGGTATCGCTCCAGTTGGACCTGAAGGTTTACGTAAATTTAAACAAACTTATAAAAAAGCTTTAGCTCGTTATATTTCGTCAGGAACATATAACCCGAACGATCCGGTGATTGTGCCAATTCGTTCTGATTACCAATATCGCACCATCAAAAAAACGCAGAAGCCGCACACTAAAGCTGTCGTGATTTACATGATGGACGTGTCGGGTTCAATGGGTGAAGAACAAAAAGAGATCGTGCGCTTAGAATCTTTTTGGATCAACACGTGGTTAAAGAAACATTACAAAGGCTTAGATACTAGGTTCATTATTCACGATGCCGCAGCAAAAGAAGTAGATGAAGACACTTTCTTTAAAACTTCTGAATCAGGCGGTACCTTAATCAGCTCGGCGTACAAAATGTGCCAGCAAATTATTGAAGCTGAATATCCGGCTGATGAATGGAATATTTATCCGTTTCACTTTTCAGACGGCGATAACTGGTCAGGTGAAGACACAAGATTATGTATTCAGTTGATCAAAGAATACTTTTTACCGCGTGTGAATGTGTTTTCATACGGTCAGGTTGAAAGTAAATACGGTTCAGGTCAGTTTTTAAAAGACCTGCAAAAAGAATTTGGCGAAGACGAACAAGTGACGTTAAGCCAAATCGAATCGCGGGATAAAATTTTAGACTCTATCAAAGATTTCTTAGGCAAGGGCAAGTAGCTCTTTGGAGGCCACCGATGGCAAATTTAACTCTAGAACTTGAAACAGAAAGAAAAAAAATCTGCCAAGTCGCTAAAAACGTCGGCCTTGATTGTTTTGAAACTATTTTCGAATTAATCAGCTACGATCAAATCAGCCAATTTGCCAGTTACGGAGGTTTTCCCGTACGTTATCCACACTGGAAATTCGGTATGGAGTACGAACAGCTTTCAAAATCTTACGAATACGGTTTATCTAAAATCTACGAAATGGTGATTAACACTGATCCTTGTTATGCGTACCTGATGGAAGGTAATTCCATGATGGACCAAAAACTTGTGATGGCGCATGTGTATGGTCACTGTGATTTTTTTAAAAATAATATCTGGTTTTCAAAAACCAACCGTAAAATGATGGATCAGATGGCGAATCATGCAACCCGCATTCGCCGTTATATCGATCGTTATGGTTATGAAGAGGTTGAACGCTTCATTGATACTTGTTTAAGTTTAGAAAATTTAATTGATCGTTACTCAATTTTAAACGGGCCGACGCAGTTTACTGAGAAAAAACCTCAGGTGCGTGAAGCTGATTTCGTATTCCAGGTTGAAAAGTCTTACATGAAAAACTATATCAACCCGCCAGATGTGGTTGAAGAGTTTAAAAAAGATCAAATGCAGAAGTTGCAAGATAAAGCACAGTTCCCGGCCGATCCGGTTCGCGATATCTTAACATTTTTAATTCATTATGCCCCATTAGAAGAGTGGCAGCAGGATATTTTATCAATTGTAAAAGATGAAGCGTACTATTTTGCTCCGCAAGGAATGACCAAAACAATGAATGAAGGTTGGGCTTCGTACTGGCATTCGCACATTATGACTAAATATATTCTTAATGATTCCGAAATCATCGACTTTGCCGACCACCATGCCGGCACCATGTTTATGAAAATGGGGGGGTATAACCCCTATAAAGTAGGCATCGAGTTGATGAGAGACATCGAAGAAAGATGGAATAAAGGAAAATTTGGTCGCGAGTGGGATGAGTGCGACGATGTTAAAGAACGAAAAAATTGGGACCGTAAGCTCAATTTAGGGCGCGAGAAGATCTTTGAGGTGCGTAAGCTTTATAATGACGTAACATTTATTGACGAGTTTTTAACAGAGGACTTCTGTGTTCGTAACAAAATGTTTGTTTACAAAATGAATAAAGAAACCGGCAAATTTGAAGTCGACACGCGTGACTTTAAAGCAATTAAGGCGCAGCTCCTGTTCCAGCTAGCTAATTTTGGCCAGCCAATCATTAAAATCGAGAATGCGAACTTCGAAAACAGGGGGGAGTTGCTTCTTCGTCATGTTCATGAAGGTTTAGATCTACAGCCTAATTATATGGATGCCACAATGAAAAACTTAAACAAACTGTGGAAGCGTCCGGTAAATATAATTACAGTTATGGATAACGAGCCGCAGCTTTTCAGATTCGACGGCAAAGAATATACAAAGCACAGCTTATCGGAAAAAACGAATTCTCAAGCTGAGCCGTCTCACAAAGAATCGGGAAGTTAAGTTTTCTTAACAATATCGTTTCAACAAGATTCGGATTTACGAATTTTCATTTTTTCGCATAGCTATTTGACAAAATAGTGTAATATTAATCTTAACGAGCGAGAGTTCGTTATGCGGAATGAGGAACGTAATCTGGATAATAAAAACCGCGTCTTAGTCTACAGCGATGATCCAAAGGATCAGGCGAAAATGTCAGGTGAACACGAAAGACAAGCTTTCGAAGCCGAACAAAAAGCCCTAGTTGCTGATAAAAAATTTGTGGTCGTTTTTCGAATCGAGAAAAACGGTCGCGGTGGCAAGACGGTTACTGTCTTAGATCAATTACCGGCCTACGATCCATTCCTCAAAGATTTAACAAAAGAATTGAAAGCTAAATGCGGTGTCGGTGGAAGTTATTTCATCGAAGGAAATAGGGGCTGCATTGAGATTCAAGGCGATAAGCGGGATGCGATTAAAAAGATATTGGATGTCAAAACTATGAAGTATAAAGGGGCCTAATAAATGAATAAAGTCGTCATCATAGATGATCTAGTGGATAGCTGCTCAGTGATCTCAGAAATTCTTAGTCCTTATTTCGAGTGTAAATCAACTTCTGAGTCGCACTCAGCTTTAGACCTTATTTTAGAGTTTAAACCAAATATCGTCTTAATGGATTACCAAATGCCGCGTGTGAATGGTGCAGAACTTTGTAAATCTTTAAAAGAGAACCCAGCAACTAAAGATATCCCAATTATCTTTATGTCGGGTGTAGCGACGGAAGATGAGCGCGTAGAAACTTTAGAATTAGGTGGCGATGACTTTATTGCGAAGCCTTTTCACCCTAAAGAGTTGATCTTAAGACTTAAAAAAAGAATCCAAGGTTACACAGTTAAACCACCGATTGATAACCATGCGGTGATTGCGAATGTGAATGCATCAACATTAGCTGTAGGTAATTTAAAAATGAATCTGAATTCACGTTTAGTGTATGTGAATGAGCGTGAAATCACATTAACTCCTAAACAGTTTGAAATTTTAAAACTGTTGATCGAAAACCAGAACCATCTGGTATCCCGCAGCACTTTTATGGAAGAAGTGTGGGGGCATTTCGAAGTGACTCCAAGAAACGTGGATTCACAAATCAACTACCTGAAAAAGAAAATTGAAGGATTTCAGGGCATTATCACAGCGGTACCAAGTTTCGGTTACCGATTAGATTATAAAATGTAGCCTCGTAGCCTGGGGCTATTTGCTACGGGTCAATCAGGGTTGATCTCGTAGCGAAAATCTAGTTAGTATTGTAGCCATGAAAATTACAAAACTACTTCTTATCGCCTTTTCTTTTTTAATCGTAAGCTGCAAAACGAATCCTGAATCTGCGGGAATTAGCGAAGACGAAATTAATGTCGAAGCGGCCAAAGCTTACGCCGAAGTAAAGTCTAAATCTAAAATTTCAACAAACCAAGAATGGACCGCGATGGTTAACCGCGTGGCTAAACGTATCGCTTTAGCTTCAGGTAAACCCTACAACTGGGAAGTTATTCTTATCGAAAGCCCGGAAGTAAACGCCTGGTGTATGCCTGGCGGTAAGATGGCCGTTTATACAGGAATTCTACCTGTGGTAAAAACCGAAGCCGCCTTAGCTGCGGTGATGGGGCATGAAGTAGCGCATGCAACTTTAAAACACGGCTTAGCTCACTATGCGCGCGCCAAACAAAGCAATATGATCGGCGCTGTTGTTGGTGTTGGAACTGTGCTTGCGGGTGAGCTTTTATGTAAAACAGATTCATGTAAAAAATGGGCGCAAATCGGCGGGATCGCTGGCGGTTTCGCCGTGGCATTCTTCGATATGAAATTTTCGCGTGAAGATGAATCTTCTGCAGACAAAGAAGGTCAAATCTATATGGCCGATGCGGGTTATGAACCGAGTGAGTCTATTAAATTATGGGAACGTATGGGCGCCGCTGGCGGAGCTAAACCACCAGAGCTTTTATCAACACATCCGTCGGATACGAGCCGTCGTTCTAACTTAACGGCCTGGTTACCGGCGGCACAGGCCCGTTACCAAGCGGCTCCGCAAAAATTTGGCTTAGGCGCTACGATTAAGTAGATTTTTTTTCTGATCTTTTTTGTTTGAAGAAATTTTTTAGGAGTGTGCTGCACTCGTGTTGCATGAGTCCGTTTTCGGCTGTGAATCTGTGATTTAGTTTGGCGTGTTTTGATAGATCTTCTAATGAGCCCATGGCTCCGGCTTTGGGGTCGTGAGTGGCGAAGACTACGCGTTTGATTCTTGATTGTACTAGGGCTCCGGCGCACATGTAGCAGGGTTCAAGGGTTACATAGAGGGTGCAGTCGATTAAGCGCCATGAGTTTTTGGATTTGCAGGCTCTGTGAAGGGCCACTAGTTCGGCGTGGCCTAAAACAGTATTTAGTTGTTCGCGCTTGTTGCCAGATTTTCCGATGACCTTACCTTCGGCATCGACCACTACGGCGCCGATCGGTACTTCGCCCTTTAATTGGGCGTTTTTGGCCAATTTGAAGGCTAATTGCATGAATTTATGGTCGTGTTCGGTGAATTGATCCATCTACCTGGTCAGTCTTAGTATAAATCCTCGAATTTTTTAACTAAATGGTCTTGCTGCGGCCAGTCATTAAGTGTAAATACAGTCCTCGGTTGTTAATACTTTCTATTCATTTTGAATTTGTACAAATACAGCATTCAAAAAATCCACAGCGGAAGGCAGGTGAATATCTTATGGCATTAGTTAAAATCAGAGACGGCGAATCTTTCGAATCAGCATTCAGAAAGTTCAAAAAGTCTTGTGAGAAAGCTGGTATCCTTTCAGAAGTTAAAAAACGCGAACACTTCGAAAAACCAAGCGTATCTGCTAAGAAAAAATCTATCGCTGCTCGTAAACGCGCTACGAAAAAAACTCGTGGTGGTTTCAGAGACCGCGACTAGTTCGTAATTTTATTACAAGCTTATAGAGCTCTTAGGGATTTATTTCTTAAGAGCTCTTTTTATTTAATCAAAAGGAGCCCGCTCATGGAACTTAAAGATCAAATCATGGCTGATATCAAAGCTGCAATGATTGCCAAAGATTCAGTAAAATTAAACACTCTTCGTTTTTTACACGCGGCAATTAAGCAAAAAGAAATCGACTCTCGTCCGAATCCATTAACAGCTGACGATGTTATGGCTGTTTTAAAAAAATTAGTTAAACAACGTAAAGAATCTATCGACCAATTTGCAAACGCAGGTCGTACTGATTTAGTTGATGCTGAAACAGCTGAATTAAAAGTTATGGAAGTTTACTTACCGGCACAAATGTCTCGTGAGCAAATTGAACAAGTTGTTGCTGACGTTATTAAAGAAACAGGCGCTTCATCTATCAAAGATATGGGCACTGTGATGAAAGCTGTTCAAGCTAAAACTGCTGGAACTGCTGACGGTAAAACAATTAGCGAAGTGATTAAATCAAAACTTAACTAAGTTGGGATTTAAGCAAGAATTCATCGACAAGGTTACGCAAGCATCAAACCTTGTCGAGATCATTTCACAATACACAACGTTGAAACCCAGTGGCCGTGGCCATATGGGTCGTTGTCCTTTTCCTGATCACCAGGAGAAGACGGCTTCATTTTCTGTCAGCGAATTCAAAGGTGTTTACCATTGTTTTGGCTGTAAAAAATCCGGCAACGTCGTTTCATTCTTGCGTGATTTTAACGGCATGAATTTTCGTGAAGCGATTGAATATTTAGCTGAACGAAACGGTATTGTGATCACTGACGATTGTTACGAAAATAATCGTCCAGACCAACCTTTAGAAAACAAAGATCACAAAAAAACTTTATTGCACGCTAATAAAATTGCCGCTGAATTTTTTCGTGAATCTCTTAAGCGCCAAGCAACCGATTCTCCGGTTCGCCAGTACGTTTTAAAAAGAAAATTAAATCCAGAAACTTTAGAAGAATTTCAAATCGGTTATGCGCCGAATGAATGGGAAGCCTTAGCTGGCCAACTGAATCGCAGTTCGATTCCGCACGCGGTGTCTGAAGAAGCGCAGTTGTTGAAACGACGTAAAGAAGGAACAGGTTATTTTGATTTGTTCCGTGACCGTTTAATGTTTCCGATTCATTCACCAACTGGTGAAGTGTTAGCCTTCGGTGGTCGTATCATCGAACAAGGCGAACCAAAATATTTAAATTCTCCTGAAACTCCGGTGTTTCATAAAGGCAGTGTGTTGTATGGTCTTGCACAGACAGCAAAACATGTTCGCTCTGAAGATTTAGTTTTAGTCGTTGAAGGCTACATGGATTTAGTCTCGCTTTATCAAGCGGGAATTAAAAATGTTGTTGCAACTATGGGTACGGCATTAACCCCAGACCATGCGAAACTCATCAAACGATTAACGAACAACGTTGTTGTTCTATTCGATGGAGATGACGCTGGTAAAATGGCCGCAGAACGCAGTCTTCCTATTCTACTTTCACAAGGTTTGTTCCCGCGTGGGATTACCTTAACCGAGGCGAAAGACCCTGACGAATTTGTTATTAAATTCGGATTAGACGCTTTAAAAAAAGAAATCGAAAAAGCTCCTGACCTGTTCAAAGTCATTCTTAAATCGTGGATGACTGAGTACCGTGGTGAGGCTTCTGACAAAGTAAAACTAGTTGATAAGATCAAACCGGTATTTGATGTTATGGCTGATCAGCGTCTTAAAAGCCTGTATGCCGACGATCTTTGCCAGATTATGGGAGTCAATAAAGACTGGCTTAGGAATTCTTTTCAGGGTAATGCCGCAGGGCGCAGCCAAGGTTTTGGCTCTTTTGCGAATGCAAATACGCAAAGAAATTTCGTGACAGAGACGCCAACGCCTGTGCTTGCGGCAGCGTCCGAAGCTGCAAAAGCAGACGAAAATGCGCAAATTAAAATTTCAGATGCCTCTAAAGTCGAGCTGATGTTATTGCAAAATACCCTCAAGAGTCGTGCCAATTTCGCTCTGATGAGTGACCTACAAGAGCCTCTGACTTTCACGCAATTATTAAGCCAAATCAAACACTTAGGTGTTAGGCAAATCCTCGAAAATGCCGAGCAAGTTTATAGACAAGATGCTGAAAAGTTTGATAGGTTGGTCAGTCAGCTGATTGATAAAATTGATAAACCTGAGTTGCTTTTTCAAAATTCAAAACTCGACATCGCCCAAATCGGCGAATTCGACGAAGAAAAAGAAAAAAAACTTATCGTTGATTTGATTTCTAGAATTCAGCAAGAGTTTATAAAAGATCAGGCAAAAAGATTGGCGTTGGATTTAAAATCAAATACGACAGACGCCGAAATGCTCAGACAGTTTTCTGAGTTACAAAAAAGCCGTCTCGCTCTTAAGGGCGAATCTAAAAAATAAGCTCGCTATTTTTGTTTTTTTAAATTGTGGCTCAATACTTTAGAAAAAGGTTTGCGGAACGCGAATCAAAAAAAATGTTGAGCTAGTAAGTAGCTGAGGACAGATGACGAATAACCAAGACAAAAATGAATTAAGAATTTTAACTGCTGCTGAACAAGAAGTGTTAGCAAAAGAAGAAGTTCAAAAATTGTTGAAGCTGGCTAAAGATAAAGGCCGCTTAACAATCGAAGAGATCAATGAATCTCTTCCGCAAGAAATTATCGCAGCTAGCGTTCTTGATGGTTTAATGCAAACCCTTGAAGCTAACGGCGTGGTTATCACTGAGCACACTGAAGCGGCTCGCGAAGATGATAAAGACGAATTCCTGTCAAAAGTAGACGACGAGGAAGAAGACGAAGAAGAATTAAAAGAAGCTGAAGACGTTAAGGGTTCTGACCCTGTTCGTTTATACCTACGTAAAATGGGTTCAGTTTCATTACTTACACGTGAAGGTGAAGTTGAGATCGCCCGCCGTATTGAAAAAGGTGAGCGTGAGATCGTTCGTGCGATGTTAATGTCGCCACTAGGTACATGGGAAATCATCAACTTAGGTAAACGCCTTGATCAAGGCCGTATCAAAGTTAAATCGATCTTCCGTGGTTTAGAAGACGAAGATACTCAGTACGATGAAAAAGAGTACATCGAAAAAATTCACCAATTAATCGGTATCGTTACGAAATACCAAAAAGACACAGAAAAAGCTTTCACAGCTTTACGTGATGAAAACATCAAAGCTGATGTTAAAGCAAAATTGACTGACGAAACTCGCGTAATCAATGAAGCGTTGATGGCGAACTTTGAATCAATCAACTTCAACCGTAAAACGATCAACCGTGTTGTTATTAAGTTCAAAAACTTAGTAAACCGCATGGGTACATTACGTCGTCGTATTAAAGATGGCGTTGAGAAAACTTTCTCTAAAGACGTAGCAACATTAGTTGAGCGTTTAAAAGTGATCGAAACGAATGAAAAAGAATTAACAAAAACAACTCGCGATACAGGTTTAAGCTACGGTCGTTTCCGTACTTATGCTTTACAAGCGCAAGAAGCTGAAGAGCGTCTTAAACGTTTACATGACGACACAGAGATGAACTTCCGTTGGATTCAAGAAACTTACACAGCTATTTGGAAAGGTGAGCGTGAAGCTGACTTAGCTAAATCTGAGTTAGTAGAAGCGAACTTACGTTTAGTTGTTTCTATCGCGAAGAAATACACGAATCGTGGTTTACAATTCTTAGATTTAATCCAAGAAGGTAATATCGGTCTTATGAAAGCCGTTGATAAGTTTGAATACCGTCGTGGTTACAAATTTTCGACGTATGCGACTTGGTGGATCCGTCAAGCGATCACTCGCGCGATTGCCGACCAAGCTAGAACTATCCGTATTCCAGTTCACATGATCGAGACGATCAATAAACTTGTTAGAACACAGCGTTTATTAATCCAAGAGTTAGGCCGTGAGGCGACGCCGGAAGAAATCGCCGATCGTATGGATATGCCGGTAGATAAAGTTCGCAAAGTATTAAAAATTGCGAAAGAGCCAATCAGCTTAGAAACTCCAGTAGGTGAAGAAGAAGATTCTCACTTAGGAGATTTTATCGAAGATAAAAAAGTGATCAATCCTGCTGAAGCGATTGTGAACTTAAACTTAGCTGAGCAAACTCGTCGTGTGTTATCGACTTTAACTCCGCGTGAAGAAAAAGTATTACGTATGCGTTTCGGTATCGGTGAAGAATCGGATCACACTCTTGAAGAGGTTGGTCAGGATTTCAACGTAACTCGTGAGCGTATCCGTCAGATCGAAGCTAAGGCGTTACGTAAATTACGTCACCCTTCTCGTAGCAACAAACTTAAAACTTTCGTTGATAGCTAGGCTGTTAGAGGCTGCGCTTGCAGCTTGCTAAAAGATAAAAATAGAATTTTAAAAGGGAGATCAAACGATCTCCCTTTTTTTATGCCTGAATTTATTTATTAAACCGAAGATCGTTGTTCCCGAAATGCCCTAAAAAACTTGGGATGAAAAATTGCAGCCTTGGCTTTGGGGAGGTGTTTCATGAAACCCAAAGATTTAATCACTGAAGAAGATTTCACAAGAAAAACAGCGGGCCATGTGCCTAAGTCTCCGCAACGTGATAGCCCAGGCGATTCGGCTGCTAATCAAAACCTAGAAGTTGAAATGGGCATTAACTACGATCCTGAAGAAGAGCCTCGTAGCAAACGTAAGAAAGATATTCCGGCATTTGATAAGAGCCACTAGCTGTTCACTCAACCATAGTCTTATTTATGCGGTATAAAACGGCCTCAAGCTATTCACCGGGGTGTCGTTTGTTATGATAGACGAATGAATATAAACGACTATCGCCGCAAAAAAGACGAACATTTAGCTTTGCAGCCGACCTATAGAAACCTTTGCACCACATGCCTGCAGCCTGATTTTGGTTGTTACTGTCAGCTTGTAAAGCCCATCGATAGTGTTATTAACTTTGTTATTCTCATTCATCCCATAGAAGCCAAACGAAGAATTGCTACCGGCCGTATGGCGCATCTTTGTCTTAAGGGTTCACATCTGATCAAGGGAATTAACTACACTCACAATGACGAACTTAATGCTTTAATTGCGGACCCTGAATATCACACGGTGATCATGTATCCAGGGCAGCAAGCGGTGAATATTTCTTCGCTTTCATTTGAGCAGCGCGCAGAGCAGTTTTTAACGGGTAAAAAATTAAGAATTTTAGTGATTGATGGCACTTGGGCTACGGCTCGTAAAATGCTTAACCAAAGTGAAAATTTAAAAAAGCTTCCGCGGGTTTGTTTTAGCCCAGCGAAGCCTTCGAATTTTCGTGTGCGCAAACAGCCTAAGGATTTTTGTTATTCGACCATCGAAGCGATTCATCACACGATAGATCTGTTTCACGGGGAGTCAGTGATTCCACGCAAGCATGATCACTTATTGGAAGTGTTCGATTCTATGGTTGAAAAACAGTTAAACGTTATGAAAGAAGTTCGTTTGAACCTGCGCGAGGCCACTTACCGCCGCGAAGGTCAAACTAAAGTAGGCTAAACCTACTTCATTAAACGGCGTAAAATAAAATAGTAGTGTGAACGTGTTGGAAGACCTTTAAACGATTCACACATTAATGACTTTGGTAAACAGTCTGATTCAGAGCTAATCGTTTCGTATTCGTCACCTAAACCCAGCATATGACCTAATTCGTGGGCCACAGAAGTCGCACTCCAGTTGCGGTTCCATTGTGTATCGTAAGGCCCGCGTGTGTCATCTTGCAGAAGAACTGAGTAGTGCGCCACAAAGGGATTGTTCACCACTTGAAACTGAAATTTATATTTAAAATCTAACGGTAAAATATTGGTGTTCCAGATTTTTTCAGCTTGCGCGAATTTTGTTTTAAAGTTTTCAATATCTTGGCCTTCTGGATCAATGAAGAACACTTTTACTTTTAAAGTCACATCATTGGCGCTATTAAAAATCACATCGTAATTATATTTTTTCGGAACAAAACCGATATAAGTGATGTTTCCCGCAATTTCAGTTTTACGGTTAAAGTGGGTCGCACTTAAATAACTGGGCTGCGGAAAATACTGCAGAGAATCTAATAAATGCACACGAAACGATTTAAAGGCACGGTCAGGCTGGCTTGCGCGATCTTGTGCCGGAATTAATTGTTCGTAGAGCCAACGGTATTTTTCAGGGTCAACCGCCTCTGTGTGTTGTTCAGCTGTTGCTTGCGCTAAAGCGGATTGCAATAAAATGATGATAGATAGAACAAAAAACTTAAAAGAGATTGGCATAGGCGAAGTATTTCGCAAAATAAGTGACCTAATCAAGAGTTTTTCTTGGCGTCGCTGATTGATCTCCTATATTCGTTTTGATAGGCTTTAAGCATCGTTTTAATCATATATTCCGGTGGGGGTATAGCTTAGTTGGTTAAAGCAATCGGCTCATAACCGATGGATCCGGGGTTCAAGTCCCTGTGCCCCTACCACTTCATTTGTAAATCGCCCTATTAGATGCCGTAAAATTCAAAAACTTTTAACGCAAGATCTAATTCCGTATCTAAATCTAAAACTTCTTTTGGTAAGTTAAGAATTGGTTGTTTTGATTTTTTGTGAAGATGACTTAGTTTTGTTTCAGCAGATTTCCAGTAAAGGGCTTGCCATTCGGGGTTTGTGATTTGGGTAAAAGTCTCGCTGAGTTCCATTCCTCGGCGATACGCGACCTTGTTGATGGCTGTTTGGCCCGGTAATACGTAATTGAGTGCATTCAAAATGTCGTCATTGTGAATGCGTTCCATCGCGCAGTAAGTTGTCACTAACGTCGCTAACAAATAATTTCGGTATGTTTCTTTAGATTGTTCAGAATAATTATCTTTACCGCTGGGGCGATAGATAACTTTTAAACGCTCAAGTGGTGTTGATAGTTTTTTTCCGATTTGATCGGCCATCGCCAGATCGAGTGTGACAACCAGGCTTTCGGCAAAATTAAGATAACGACAAAAACTTTCTTTGTCTTTGGGTGCGGGCGGCAGAAGCTGCCACAAGATACGATGATTCTGCTCATGGAAGATAGAAATTTCGGTGAAGCTGGTTAAGGCTTCAAGCATTTCGGTCGCATTTGCGACGTATTGACCATAGTCTTTAAACCACATCAATTCGGATAAGGCCGGTGTGAAATCAATTTCATTTTTAAAAAGATCCTGGGTGCTAAGGCCCCGCATCGTTGAACAAACACGGGGTTGAAAACGTCCACCTATTTTTAAATAAGTTTGGCGACTTTTGCGATAAATCGAACTTAAAGACAGCAGCTGATGATCGAAAGGGTATTCCGGTAAAACCCATTTTTGATACGACTTCTGAAGAGGTACAGCGCATACATCTTCGATATCGCGCAAAAATTTTTTGACGTTCATTTTATCTTTAGTTGGGCTGGTCTTTTTCATAGCTTAACTTATAGTTTATATTCGGTTCAGTGCCAACAGAAACACTTAATCAGCAGCAAGTGTAGTTCTAGACTGACGTAAATTCTTCGCTGATATTGAATTTCAGATGCTCATCGTTACAGTAAAATTCAATTTCACATGATCGCAGAGCTATGGAATCTTTTTTAAAAGGCAATTTAGCACCGTACAGAGTATCACCCACTATGGGTGCCTGTAGGTGTGATAGTTGCGATCTGATCTGATGAGTTCGACCAGTGAGTAAATTAATTTTTACCCAACTTTGGTTAGGCGAGATTTCTTTTTGTTCTAATATTTCTAATTCGCAGATATCCCAGCCATCTATCAGGGTATCTGATAATTTTTTAGGTCTTCCTGAAGCTGGATTCATATAATGAGTTAGTCGCTTGGGAAGTTTTTTTGAGCTTTCAATAAGAGCCACATACTTTTTGCGGATTGTTCGCTCTTGCAGTTGCACATTAAAACTTTTTACAAACGATTGTTTTTTAGCATAAACAATTAAGCCCGAAGTTAAAGTATCAAGTCGGTGAGTCACAAACAGTGGAATATTTTTAGCCAAGCTAGTTTGCGTAAGCGCGTTCTCAAGAATATTATCATTTGTCGGATGGCTTGGAATTCCTGAGGGCTTATTTAACACTAAACAGAAATCATTTTCAAAAATGACTAAAGATTTCCAAGGGTAGCTGCAATTGTATCTGCGCGGACTTAGATGTGTTCGTATTACGTATTTTTGAAAGACAAAGCCATCTTTGGTTTGGCGTTCGTCATTAACAAAGATGGCGCCTAGATCTATCAACGTTTTAAACTCTTTCGAGTTGATAGAGTATTCATCATAAAGAATTTCGCTTAGCAAATTTGGTTGTCGAACTTCAAAATGCTTTACGCTGTCGTCAGGGCTGGCCATCTCATACGTCGCTTTTCTACGTTAGCCTTGAATTAAAGTTTTGAAACCGCCGTAAGCCATTTTTGATACGTCAAAAGGCATTGCGAAGTTTTCTGCACCTGGCATTTCGCCGAATTCTTTGTGGACTTTTTTATTGACCTGATTGCGATGAGCTTTTGATTTAAATACAATGAAAGCAAATATCACTGTTTCATTTTTTTTAGTTTTACACATTGTCGGAAAGTTCAGGCTATACGGCGCTTTTACATCATCAGCTATGCACTCGTAGTAAGCCAGGGCTCCGTGCTTCATCCAAGTTTTGCAGCCAAGTTTAGCCATTTTTTTGTAGGCAGCTACTTTGTTTTTCGGAATCGGGATAACAAATCCATCAACGTATGTACTCATAAATACTCCTTAAGATAGACCTATTATTCAGAACTTAAGATTTTTAAGAAAGCTATTTCGCACGGCACGAAGGTAAATAGACTTTCGTGCCCCATTCTTTTTAAAAACTATTTTTTCTTTTTAGCAGTTTTCACAAATTGTTTTGGAAAAACATCTAAGAACTCGTTCCAGCCTTCGATATGGGCTTTGCCTTTTGAGCTGTTCGGTAAATCTGTGTGTAACAGAGTCATCAGTGTATTTTCGCCAGCTTTTTTAAAAGTGACTGTCACTGTAGATTCTTGGCCCTCAGTGTAAGGCGACATCCATGTGTACTGAGCTTGTTGTCCAGCTTTAAGTTTAGTAAAACGGCCGTAGTGGGGAGTTCCGCTCACTAACCAGTAAAAAAATCCATTAACTTTGGGAGTTAATAAAAGTTTTTCGCCGATGTTCCACGGAGTTCCTTTAGTTTTAGGGTTAAGCCACGCACGGTAAGCTTTTTCTGGAGTTGTCGATAGTGTGCGTTCGACTTTGACTTCAAGAGTGTCTGATTTTTTCATTTTCGTTTTTTCTCCTTAGTTTTTTTAGGTTGAAAATTTTTTGCAAATTCATCTAAACGGTCATTCCAGAAATGCTCGTACACATGAGCCCAAGCGGCCACTTCTTTTAAGGGCTCACCACGCAATGAAATAAAAACTTCGCGGCCTTTTTTTTCTTTTTCAATCAGTCCAGCGCGCTCTAGCAACTTAAGGTGTTTAGTCACCGAGTTAAGAGCCGTATCAAAAGGCTTTGCGATTTCAAGAAAGCCTGCGGGTCCATGCGAGAGCTGTTCAATAATTGCTCGGCGTGTAGGGTGTGAAATAGCGGTAAGTACATTTGATAAGCGGTCCATTTTTATATTACACCATAAGGTGTAATATTTTGCAAGTTCTATTAAAATAAAGCGTCTGGCGAGTTTTAAGTAGTTGTAATGATTAGCTAAATAGTCATTGGCAAAAGGCTTATGGATTGTAATGATTTTAATTGTTATGTCTGAAGAAATTCAAAATCTAAAATTTCATGATGAAGCTGCGGAGTACGAAGGGTGTGAATACACTTTAGGCCATCATAAATTTATTCAAAGAACAGCGAAGCTTACGCCTAAAAAAGACGGGCAGTTTGTGACTCTGTGGAAAAGAAATCAACAAGGTATTACAGCTCCTTTTACAGAAAGTGATGATTTTGATTTTGTCGCGATTCTTTGCCATAAGGGTTCGAAGAGTGGTTGTTTTTTATTTCCGAAAGATATTCTTTCGGAAAAGGGTATTTTGCAGATTTCTGGTAAAAAAGCTTCGGGCAAACGAGGCTTTCGTGTGTATCCTACGTGGGATAAGCCTACGAACAAACAAGCTTTAAATACGCAGAAATGGCAACAAGAATACTTTTCATAACTGATATTTGACAGAGTATCTGAACTACAGGAAAATTTATTTATGTTTAATCATATGCCAATCTATGCACGTTGGTGGTCCGCACTTTTTTTCGTAATGTTTTTCGGGTATTGCATCAAATTATCTTTTGCAGGTAATTCGATAGGTCCAATGATTTATCCGGCGATAGCGTTACTTGTTGGTTACCTTCCGATATATTTCAGATTTTATTTTCCTAACGGTCCGATAAGAGTCATTGTTATGACGATAATTTCTCTGACGTTATTTTATTTATTCTCGGGACCACTGGAGTCATGGGCTACCAATTTTTTATCTTCGCAGTACGAAAGTTTGACCGATACAGGTCAAGTAGGGTTGATAATTCTTGGTGGCATTTTTGATCTATTTGACGGTGGTCAGCCTCCAGTAAATGAAGAACCGCACTAAGTCTAGGTCTGAGTAATCCGGTCCTCAAATCAGCGGCTTTTTTGTTATTATATAACTATGCAATTTGATTGGACCTCTCGTACATTAAAAGAGTGGCGTGGCTATTTAGCACGCGCTAAAAATACGAACTGGATGCAAAGTTGGGCTTATGCCCAAGCGACTTTTGCGACCGAATATTTTAGAACACGTATTGCTCTTATTATCCATGAAGAAAAACCCGTGGCGATGATGAGTGTGCAAGAAATCAAAATCGGGCCTTTGCACTTTGTAAATCTTAAGCGTGGGCCGTTGTGGTTTGAAAAACCAACAGAAGAAATGTTTTTAGAATTTGCGAAAGCGTTTCGTAAAGAGTTTCCAAAGTCTTTGGGGCAGCGTTTGCGCTGGGTTCCTGAATTTGAAATCGAAAAAGAAACTTTAGGTGCGCTCAAAGAAATCGGCTTTAAATTACACCGTCATACTTTTACAACATCATGGATTGATCTTTCGCAAAGTGAAGACGAACTTCGTAAAAATTTACACCAGAAATGGCGTAACTGTTTAAATAAAGCTTTACGTTCACCACTTGAAATCAAGGTTGATCATACCAACCAAAAATTTTCACTTTTTATGGATTATTTTAAACAGCACGTGCGGGTTAAAAAATACCAGGCACCAAGTGAACGTTTTTTACAAATCGAATTTAAAGAATTAAGCCGCCAAGCTGATCAGTATTTTATCTGGGCTTATGTTAATGCAGAACCAGTGGCCGCCATTGCCGTTGTTACACAAGGGCAGACGGCTTGCTATCGTTTAGGTTGGACAACGGATGTGGGTCGTAAATACAACGCACACTATGCTTTGTTATGGCAGGCATTGCTTTTAAGTAAAGAAAAAGGCTTAGCTGCTTTTGATGTCGGTGGATTATTGTTAGATGAACCTTCGGGCTTTAGCCATTTCAAGCTGGGGTTAGGTGGAACTGTAAGCCAGCTTGTGACTTTGAAATAAAAAATTAATTTTTGAAGATACTTTTTCCGTAATAATAATGAGGCTCGACATAGACATCGAAGCTGCACTCAGAATACTGAATACCAATTTCTTTATTATGGGTTGTGTCTTCAGGTTCTGGATTAAAAAGAATCATTTCTGATTCAAAGCTTGCGTCTTTGCAGTTCGGATCACCAAATGAGAAAATCATCACCGGTACTTCGCCTGTGATCAGTTCATTAAAATAAAGGAGGCTTCCAGCTTTTAAAGTTAGGCCTTCAACGAACTCAATATCGTTTGCTAATGAATAAGTATTAGCCGTTTCTAATTGGTCCCAGGTAAGCACGTCGGCCCAAACTGTCGTTGAAAATAAAAAACTAATAAGTAATAAAAATTTTCTCATCTAAAAATCATACGTCGCTTAAATCGAGATACAAGAATTACTGCGTTATTCTTCAAGTTCGATATCTAAACCGTAAAGTAAAAGCATCGCTTCGGGTAAAGAGAACTTCGCTTTTTTAATTTTATTGCTGTCGGGTCGAATCGAATAGTTTTTAGCCTGGCGCAGATCAGCTTTAGTTAGATTGGTATTGGCAAAACGGGCCGCAGTAAAATCAGTTCCGCGTAAATTTGCCTCGCTAAAGTTAGTTTCAGCAAAATCAACCTCGCGGGCGACACAGTTTTGCATTGATGATTTACGTAAATCTAAGCCTGAAAAATTACCGTAATTTAAAGCACAGTTATCCCATGATAAATGCATCAGCGATGTAGCATTGATCCAGTTTACGCCCACAAGTTTACACTCTTTAAACTTCACATCTCTTAAGTCTGAGCTTGTTAATGCGATATTGCTCAGATCACTTTGTTCAAATGTACAGTCTAAGAAGCGACAGCGTTTAAAGCTACTTCCGTTGAAATTTACACGTAAGAAGGTGCAGCCATCAAAAATGCGGTTTTCTAGAGACTGGTTGCGGAAATCCAGTTCTTCAAAGGTGCGGTCAGTAAACTCGTATTCTGTGTTTAAAATATCGTGACTCATAGGGTATCAGCATAGGACTGAGAGCGGCTTAAAGTCAGTAAAAAGACCGCCTTCGACATGGCGGCGAATTGGTTGCTTATGGCTACAAGCTGTGTGCAAGAAACCACTGGTAAGGGGTTAGACACCCATTCCCTTTTTTCAAAGGGAGTTTAGTTTGTTCTGAAAATTGGGTATAACTCTCTGTTAAATTTAGAAGAGGAAAATATGAAACCAACAGCAATGGTTATGCTCGCAAACTTGTTATTAGTGTCTTTTGTTCAAGCCGCAGATACGTCATGGAAAATCAAAAAAACCACGTGGTCTGATGCCGATGAACGTTCTTATTCAGAGTTTGTAACCATTATGGGTAAAGCCGTTGAAAAAAGAGAATGTAAGTCATTTAAAGAATGTATCCAGCATCCAACAAATCCCTATAAAGGGTCTGATTCAGAGCAATTAGATATTCATGTTGATTGCGCCCGTTTAGCCTATGCGCTGCGTGCTTACTTTGCCTGGAAGAACGGTCTGCCATTTTCTCATGTAAGTTTAGTGGTGCCTCGTGCAGAAGCTGATAAGAAAGAAAATTTACGCTATACTAAAAATGGAAATATCGTTTCTACAAGATCAAGCATGCTGTCAGCTAAAGCTAAACTTGCCGATGGTCCGACATATATCACTGGAAAATTAATGAAGTCTGTTTATACAGCGGTGTTTCGCTTAGAAGACGAAACAGAAAACCGTCCGGGTTTAGAATCAGATTTTTATCCTTCAGATATTTCTCGTGAAGCGATTCGCCCAGGTACATCGATCTACGATCCGGCAGGTCACGTCGCTATCGTATATAAAATCACTGACGATGGAAAAATCTATTTCATTGATGCGCATCCAGATAATTCTTTAACAACAGGTATGTACGGCACTAAATTCGTGCGTAGCCGTCCAACGCAAGGGGCTGGTTTTAAAAATTTCAGAAAACAAGAATTAGTCGGTGCTACATTTGATTCTAAGTTAGGTTCTTATGTAGGTGGTAAAATGGCTGTAGCTCCTGTGAATGCCCATAAAGACTATAGCCTTGTGCAAAAGTACGGTACTGATAATAAACCTTTAGCTAATTGGAAAGAAGGCGCATTTATCCTAGCCGGTGTTAAGTTAGATTATTACGATTACCTGCGTGCAAAAATGTCGAAAGGTAATTTAAAAATTAATCCGGTTGAAGAAGTAAAAGCTTTAACGAACGATCTTTGTTCGGCAGCCCAAGACCGCGTTGATTCAGTTCAAGGCGCGATTTCGGCCGGAATTCACAATAAAACTCATCCAGAAAAATTGCCTGTTAACATTTATGGTACAAGCGGTGAGTGGGAAGAGTTCTCAACACCTTCTCGTGATGCGCGTTTTAAAACTTCGTTTAAAGAGTTACGCGACCGCGTCGAGAAAATCTTTAATATGTATCAAAAAGGTGATCCACAAATCGATTACAGCGGCGCGAATATTAAATCGGATATGTTAAATTCATATTGGAAAATCGCTCAGGCTTGTAAAATCGCTTACAAAAAAACTGATGGATCTATTGTAACTTTAAACTTAGAAACTGTTCGTCAAAGATTATTCGCTTTAAGTTTTGACCCATACCACTGCCCAGAGTTGCGTTGGGGCGCTTCAACTGAAGCGGAGTTTAAAGGTTGTAAAGATGATGCAACAAAACGTGAATGGTTTAAACGTGAAGTTTGGTTAAGAAATCAAATCGACCGCGTGTACGATGTGCGTATGGACTATAGCTTATCTGAGCTGACTGGTCCAAAACCAGGAGTTGGGGTGGCGAATCCTCCAGATGTTGATGTGGTTAAATATCTTTCAAATTAAGATATGAGCGATAAGTACAAACAAGACGTCTTAAAAACTATTTTATCTCACTTAGAACCCATGCCAGACATGTTAGCGGCATGGGAGGGCGGATCAGCCGCCACAAAAACCAAAGATCAGTATTCAGATATTGATCTTTGTCTTTTAGCAACAGCGCCTTTACAAGATGTGCTTGATTGTGTGGAAAAATCATTACATTCATTTCATGTTACTGATGTTTGGAAGCAGACCAAATCGGGTTGGGGTGAAGGTATGCTTCAGCGTTTTTTAATGTTGAAGGATGCTCCTAAGCATTTTTTTGTTGATGTGGCTGTGTTTGATTTATCCGCCGTAAAATTAATGAATGATTTTTTAGAAGTTGAACGCCACGGTGATGTGATCGTTCACTTTGATAAAAATAATTTAATTAAGCCAGGCTACACTGACGCTGATGCTCTTTTTAAACGTCAGCAAGTACGCTTAAATGAAATTGCGCAGTCGTTTCCGTTTTATAAAACGCTGGTGTTAAAAGAAATTGATCGTGGTCAGGCTATTGATGCGATGTCTTTTTATCAAACGGGAATGCTTCGCCCGCTGGTTGAAGTTTTAGGTATGATTCATCGCCCTTATAAGTTTGATTTTGGTCTTCGTTATGTGCACAAGCATTTTCCTGCCGATGTGCAGAAAATGGTGCAGGATTTAACGTACGTTTCTGATTTGGCGGATCTGTCAAAAAAAGTTATAAAACTCGAAGAGGTTTTTACTGAAGCTTTAAAAAAAGCTCAGGCGAAAAAGTCTTTAACCTAGTTCGGAGTTTTATATGGTTCTGGTTATTGGTAACAAACGTTATTCAAGTTGGTCATTACGTCCGTGGGTGTTGATGAAGCACTTCGAAATTCCTTTTGAAGAAAAGCTAATTCCTTTAGATCAACCCGACTCTGAAGCTAATCTCTTAAAATACTCTCCTTCAAAAAAAGTTCCGGCCTTAATTGACGGTGAAATCACTGTCTGGGAATCAATGGCCATCATGGAATACTTGAATGAAAAGTATCCTGAAAAGCAAATGTGGCCAGCGAATGTAAAAATGCGTGCTATGGCGCGATCTGTAGCCAATGAAATGCATTCAGGTTTTTCAACAATGAGAAATATCATGTCTCATGATATTCAAAAAATTGTTCCGGGTTTTGATTATACAAAAGCATTAAATGATGTAAATCGTGTGATGGAAATTTGGCTTGATTGTTTGCAAAAATCAGGCGGACCGTTTTTATTTGGAGAATTCACGATTGCTGATGCGATGTTTGCTCCGGTGGTAAATCGTTTTATTACTTACGATGTTAAAGTGGATACGGAATGTGCGAAGTATATGATCGCCATGCGTGAACTACCTGCCCATAAAGCATGGATTGATGCCGGTTTAGTCGAAAAACTGGTTATGCCTAGATATAATTAAAAAAGTAACATGTGAATAACGCTCGGCTATTCACATGCTACCAACAACGGATTTGGGAATTGAAATTAATTAAAAACGAACTGTAGTGGTGCCTGACGTAATTGGTGGAGTTTGGTCAGAACCATTTTGGTCTTGATCTTGATCAGTGTCTTGGTCTTTGTCCTGATCTTTATCTTGGTCCTTATCTTGCGATTGATCCTGGTCTTTGTCTTGATCTTTATTCTGGTCTTGATCTTGATCTGTACGAGGAGTTCCATTAACCGTTTGAACGTAGATGATGGCATCTACAGAATCACAAGCTTCAGTTGAAGCGTATTGACAGTCAGATAAGTTAAAACGAATAGCATTGGCTAACTGTGTCTGCTGATCGACGCTTAAACTAATCGAATTAAACATAGGATCTTGTGTATTGATGGTTTGCATAGCTGTTCCATCAATAGAAACTAATGTGAATAAGAGTTTATAGTTCGCAAAAAATTGCCAGTGGCCAGATTCTGTTTGAATAATATTATCGACAGAAGCTAATAGTTGCGCGCGTTCGTTTAACTGCGGAAAATCTTTGGCGACATCATTTAACGATAAAGGGCCGCGATGGCTCAGATTCTGATTTGCGACGATTTTAAAATCGACGACTTTTGAAGTGCTTTTCACTGTGGTAGATGCAGTGGCTTCAACAATGGCATCAGCTGCGGGACTTCTTTTTTCAGAAAAGCTTTGATTACAAGCTGTAAGTAGAGATGCACAGAGTGACGTCAGAGCAAATATTTTCAGAGCACGTCCATATTGTATGTTCATAATTCCTCCTTTGAATTATTTTGCATTGCTTTAGAACCGATAAAGCAATGCCTATGCCATGGGGCGATGGTCCCCGCGTTAGGAGGCAATTAAGAAATTATTGTACCGAAAGAATTTCGTATTCGAGAGTTCGATTTGGATTTTCAACGATAGCGATATCATCGACGTGTAAACCCAGCAGACTTTCACCTAAAGGTGAACCGCTGGCCACAATTTGAATATTGAGTCCATCAAACTGCACGGTCATGCCGCCGCCTTTGGGAACCAAGAAAATATGCAATGTTTTATTATTGTGACTTACTTCGATCAGTGCTGAAAGTTGAATAGCATCGTCAGGTGTTAAGTTTTTTAATTGCAAAAACTTGTACATTGCAAAAACTTCTTCGACTTCGGCTAAACGTTTACCTTGAGCGCCGGCTAAGTAAGAGGCTTCTAGGCCACGTGTATCGTATTCATTTTCTGGCTTAGATTCTTCGTGAGTTGCATCTTCATAGGTAGCTAAAGCGGCTGCCTTTAACTTTTCAAAAGTTTCTTGCAATTCTTTTTGGATTTGTTGCACTAACGCCGCTTTATCGATCTTTTTCATAAGACCATTAAAGCATAACTTAGTTACAACATCCACTCGAGAATGATTCCGGTCGACATAAAGGTCTGGTCAATTTGCTCACCGGGGTTATTGTATATAATGATAAAAGCTTCATCGATAATCATCGTGAAAATAATGAAACGTAAGTTTTCTTTAATTGTGATTGCGGAGCCCAAATGAAGAGCAAGATGAAGACCGCTTTGTTGGTAGTAGCTGCGATCGGCATAGCGGTGCGGAACCTGTAAAAAATATTTACTGTTATCAAAAGCATAAAAAACATAAGGTCCAAACCGAAGCGGTTCAATGTTAAACTCTTCTATTTGCCAATGCCACCGCGAATAGGCATAGCCAAAATTCAACTGAAAAAAATTTCGGTTATCCATTTCGTAATTGCCAAGGCTTAATTCAAGACTATGATTGTCATCGGCATGATAAGTTGCGCCTGCATGATAATGACCTAAAAAACCGGCATGACCGATCATCGGGTTCCAAAAAGCTAAAGTCTGGCAAGGAAAAAATAAAAGAATTAAAAGCCAGATTTTAGAGTATACCATGATGTTAATCCCGATTGCGGTAAAGAAACAGAAAGGTCATTACCTTGAATTTTTAAAAGTATCCATCCCAGACTTCCGATCCGGGGGGTCTGAACTGTCCACGTGCCACTAACAGAGTAAACTCGTTGACCATCGTTGTGTCCATGAACGGTCAAACGCACTTTGGGATCATTTAGAATTTCACTAAAAATTTCGCCATCGCCATTACTGAATCGTTCAGCATCAGCAAGGCCAATATGGCTAAATATAAGGACCGGCTTGGTCGATGCTGAAACAGTGTCGCGTAACCAGAGAGAATTAAAATGTAATGGAGTTTCCCAATTGTTTGAATTAAAAAAAATAAAACGGTGCGAAGCTGACTCGAAATAAAAATTTAACGGGCCAAAAATTTGTTCAAATAAAAATAAGCCTGCGCCGATAGTATCGTGGTTGCCAGGAACGCTAAATTTGGGTCGTCTAATTTCTTCGTAGGCCTTAGCGAAGTGATCATACTCCATATTTGTTCCCTTATTGGTAGCGTCACCAAGATTAACGACAAAATCTACAAAAGGTGTGCGATTGATATGGCTGATCGTATTTCGTAATTTGCGATAGTTTTGGTGACTATCGGCAAATACAGCAATCACCATTTGGGTATCGGCATCAATGTCCGAAAGTGCCGCAATATTTAAATTGTTCAAATCGCGTTCGTCACGCAGTATGTGAGAAGAGTAGGGTGAGTCGCGAAGGGGAGCGCATCTAATCGCGATAAAAATCAGTAAACAACTAATGATTAAGCGAACGAGTTTTTGCATGTATTTCTACAGTGCAAAAACTCTTCCGGTTAATTTCGAGGCAAAATGCCTTAGAAATTATTTTGAATAGCGAAAATAATTAAAGAACCTTTTTGATCAGCGCTACTTGAGTAGCTGCCGTTGTTTCCGCGCATATTGAATAACTGCGTGTGGTTTAATTGGAATTTTAAATTCTGTTTTGAAAGAAAATAATTTACACCCACAGTAGCGGCAGAACTTTTAAAGCTGCTTGATACGTTTGGCTGTAACGACTCGTAACGAGTAGCCACTTGCCATTTATCAGATAGTTTGTAACCCGCATCAACCATATACGTCGTTGCGCGCACAGAACTGATATTTGAATTGACGTATTCAGCACGCAAACTTAAGTCTGAGTAAGTCCAACCTAAATTCACACCATAGCGGTTTAAGTCGTAACAAATAGCTTCTTTACATAAAGCAAAAGTTCCAACATTAAAACCCCACGGTAAAGTCGCTTCTAAACGGCCTGTGTAGTCTTTACGATCATTTTTTTCATCTACATTTGGACCTTGACCGTTCGACACTGCTACCGAGGCTTTGATTTTGTCGTATTTATACGAAAGCATTGCACCTGGGTCACGGCGTTCACCATAAGTTCGTGATAGTAAAGCTTTTTCAGCAAATAAAGTTTCAGTGGTTGCTTGCATACTTTCAGCTGTTGTTGGCAACTTAAATTGGCCTAACGTTAATTCCAGATCGGGAGCTAATTTTAGTGCGATACCCATATCTTGAAGAATTTTGCTATCGCCATCAGTATTAATGCCAGTGACATTAGTTTTTGTTGAAGGCGAAGAAGTAACTACTGAAGTCGTTGTCGTTGCTAAACTTTTTGCAAAGTCAGCCACTAAGAACCAACGTGTATTTTCAGCACTTGATCCTGTTAATTTTAATTCTGCACGGCGCACGCGAAAATTTTTATCCGCAGCGGTAGCATATTGTGTTTGGTCTTCTACATACCAAAATTGAATCAAAGCATTGTTTTTCCAAGTCGGTACAAAATCAGACTTAACTTCAACAACTTGAGCCGGAGCTGATACCGGAGCTGGTGCAGCTGCAGGAGTCGCCGCCAAAGTTTGTGGAGCTGAAGCAGCGGCAGTTGTTGCCGAAACACTGACTGGAGCCGGGGATTCAGTGGCTACTTTGCGGGGAGCAGGCTCTGATTTTTCAGAAAATTGTACGTCGCCATTTACATCCCAAATAGAAGTATTTTGACCAACGTAGTGTTTTAATTTTGTTTTAAAAACCCATTTGTCAGCTTCAATAGTCGCTGTCGCTGAACTACCGTTGCATGAAATTTTTGGTTTTTTAGTCGTTGTAACACCACAATTTTTTAAATTGAAATCTACGCGAAGGTTTTTGCAGGAATCGCCGGCGACATAAGCCACCGCGCAATGTTTTTCAGGTTTGGCACTTGCTGGAAGAGCAAATGCCAGGCCTAGGAACGTTAAAGTCACTAATTGTTTCATTTAGTCATCACCGCTAGCTTTTAGATCATGGTATGACGGAACGTCTAAACCATTTTTCTTAGGTTTAAAGTTAACAACTTTATTCGATTGTTTAGGTTCTGTTTTACGAGGCGCATAGCTTGGTTGGTTTGCAGGTGCTTGGTTTAAACCATAGATGATAGACTGCATTTCGCTCACTAACGATGTTAATGATTCTGCTTGTGCCGCTAATTCCACAGAAGCCGAAGCTGATGTTTGCGAAATCGAAGCATTTTGCTGGGTAACAGTGTCCATTTGTGACATAGCTTTTGTGATTTCTTGAATACCGATTGATTGCTCTTTCGATGAACTAGAAATTTCAACAACCATAGAGCTTACATCAGAAGCTTCAGCTACGATTTGTTCTAAGATTTCGCCACATTGAGTAGCGATATTATGACCACGCTCAACTTTGTCTTTACCAACAAGAATTAAACTTTCAACGCGCTCTTTTGTTTCAGCCACGATGTGATTAACTTTTTTGATACTTTCTTCTAAAGTGCTAGAAATTTCTTGAGCTGCATTACCGCTCATTTGCGCTAAGTTGCCAACTTCTTCAGCAACAACTGAGAAGCCCTTACCGTGTTCACCAGCGCGGGCTGCTTCAACTGAAGCATTGAACGATAAAAGTTTCGTTTGGAATACGATATCTTTGATCACTGTTGTCTTAGCGCCAATATCCATAATCACGCGTGTGATTTCGGCGATATTTTTATTTGATTCTTCAACAGCATTCATAATTTGGTTGTTACTTTCGTTGATATCAGAAATAGCTGACATCATTTCAGTCACAACAGTACGGCCTTTTTGCGCCACTTGTTGGCTAACCGATGCTTTATCACGAGATTTTTCAGCGTTATCAGAGTTTTTAGAAACCATGGCTGATAATTCTTCTACCGCAGATGAAGTTTCTTGAACGGCTGCCGCTTGTTCAGAAGCAGAGCTTGACAAGCTTTCGCTACCGGTCGCAATTTCAGTTGCTGCTGAATTTAATTGTGTCGCACCTTCAACTAAGTTTTTCGACACAGAAACTAAACTATTCGAAAGACCACGGGCAAAGATGATACCCATAGCTAATGATAAAATAAAACCAGCGGCGACTATCAAAATAGCTAACATTGATTGGGCTTTGCTTGTATCGTCTGCATCTTTAGTCCATTTAGCAGCTTCATCTTGATGAAATTTTAAAAGCACTTTCGTTTGATCATAAAAATTGTTACGAATTTTATTGAATTCACCGCGGTATGAGTTGGCGAACTCCATACGGTCCGCTGGAGAACCTGACATTAACAGAGGTATAGAGTCATCAACTTTTTTTAGTACAGCCTGGTAGCTGTCTATGAAAGCATCAAAGACTTCTTTTTCGCCTTGAACAAATGGGATTGCATCGTAAGTAGTTTTGGCCTCGGTAAATCTTTGTTTTTCTTCATCAAGACGCGCAACTAATCTTTTGAGTTCTTTTTCGTCATTACCAGGTAAAGTCATTTGTGTTAATAAGCGCAAGACTGAATTGCCGGCAAAGCGCATGGTTCCCACGTTGACCGCATTGGGAAAATTTACGTGTATGACGTGGTCATAATGGTCACTTGTGAGGTTAAGTGCGTTTACGGCAACGGCACCTACAATAAGAAGTAGAGTAGAACTAATCGCAGACATAGCAATTAGTTTTGCTTTCAGGCCAAATTTTTTAAACATACGTGCTCCTTTAGAGTGTTTTGAATTTTGATTTAATGTCAGTTTTAATATCGGTAAATTTTTTTATTAAAAAGTTAAGAGATTATGAAGCAAGGTCTAGGGATCAAATGAAATTTCGACTCGAAATAAGCCAAAATCTGTTTTAAACGGCAAGACAATGATCTTTTGGTAAGTGGTTTGGCGAATTTTAATTTTTTCCCCGGAAAGAATTGTGGGTAAAGCGGGCGCTAATTTGTAGTTGCATTGCTCGTTAAGTTTAGTTTTTGCGCTTCCGTAGATGATATTTAATAATTCGCCGGCAGCATCTTCGATTTCTTCATTAATTTTTTCTACGACTTCACCGCACATCGATTCATAAATTTTAAGAAATACAGTTTCAGGAAAAGCTAAAGTAATAGAACCGCTGAATTGTTCAGTATTTAAAGAAATAACACCGGCAATCGCGATGTCGTCAGATCTGGATTTATCATCGAGATTAATTAATTGCGGTTTTTGGGCTTCACACTTGGTATTGGCTTGACCTTCGAGTGTCATCAGTGTGGCTTCTAAAAAAGGGTTAATCATCTGCACATCAAGGCCAGACTTTTTAGAGCCGGTGGTTTTTTTAAGGTAAGCTTCGAAATCAGCTGTGACATTCAGAGCGTCTGAAATTCCAGCCATTTTAAATTGTTGGCCTAAATCGAAGTTGAGGTTGTGGCTAACAAGACCTCGACCTGCTTTGCGAATTTGCTGCGTAACAGATAAAAGAAAACGGTACGTTGTCGGTTTGCAACTGACAGTTTTGTTAAAGTTAAAAGCGTAGAGCTCGACATTAGCCGCTAGCCAATCTTTCGCTTTGGTTTGCAAAAGATCAGAAAAATCAGTGTCCAAATGCTCTGGAAACTCAATAGACATGATTGGACCGTTAATCACAGTATTCATCGTTTACGTGCCTCAAGTAGATTTCATAATTTCCATCAAACATGTCGGTTAGAAAAAATCTATTGAATGATAGCTCTTCTGCTAAGTACCTGAAAGGATACGGCAAATTTCAATTATGAAGAAATTGTGAAGTTTAATTATTAAGAGAGTGTGAAACGAAGGCCGGGTCAGTTTAATTTTTTCGCAGTCACGTCGATCATTGAGTAATGGAAGATAATGAAATAAAACTATGTTTCTTAGAAGAAGGCGAGCAAGTCATTGAAGAAATGGAAACTTTGCTCTTAGATCTCGAACAGGCCTCTGATAAAAAAGAAACTTTTGATGGAATATTTCGTACAGTTCACAACGTAAAAGGTAGTGCCAGAGCGGTTGGCTTTGATGCATTAGGTGCCTTTTGCCATGAATTAGAAACTTATTTGTTAGTTTACAAAAACGGTGAGCAAGAAGTAACGAGAGAAGTTATCAATCGTCTTTTAAAATCGCGCGATATTATTGCGGCGGCTTTTAATGTTTATAAAAAAGATTTAAATGCTGTTTTTGATTTTAATGCAGACTTCGATGCTGATGGATCGGGTGATGACGAAGCGCCAATAGAGCCTAGTGGCCCTGGCTTAGTTGTTGGCAAAAAAGCAACTAACAGCAACGACGGATCAGTGCGCGTAAATCTTCAACGTGTAGATAAATTAATTAACGCCGTTGGTGAGTTAGTCGTTTTAGATTCTGTGTTACGCCAACAATCCATCAAAGCGATGGAGCAAACAATCTTAAAAACCGTTGAACAGGCCAGCAAAATTATCAGAGAAGTGCAGGATCTTTCGATGAGTCTGCGTATGGTTCCTGTCAAACCACTGGTGCAAAAGTTACAACGTATTAGCCGTGACACTTCAACAGCTGTTGAAAAAAGTGTTGATTTCCGCGTTGTCGGTGAAGATCTTGAAATTGATAAAACGATTCTTGATAGTATCAGCGATCCATTAGTTCATATCGTAAGAAATGCGATTGACCATGGTATTGAATGCCCTGAAGAGCGTGCTGTGCGAGGAAAGCCTGTTGCGGGATTTCTTGAGCTTAGTTTTTCGCAAGAAGGTGGCAAACTTGTTATTCGTCTTAGAGATGACGGTAAAGGTTTAGACCAGCAGCGTATCGTCGCTAAAGCCCTTGAAAAAGACCTTATTAAAACTGGCGAAGGCATGAGTGAGCAGCAAATCTTTGATTTAATTTTTGCTCCAGGCTTTTCAACAAAAGCTGCTGTGACTGAAGTATCAGGCCGCGGTGTAGGTATGGACGTTGTTCGTACCAGTGTTGAAGCGTTAAGTGGTCAAATCGACATTGCTTCTACACTTCATAAAGGCACAGAGTTTACGATTTCGTTACCTCTGACAGTGGCCATTATGGAAGGCATGGTTGTAAAAACTACGAAAGAAAATTTTATTATTCCGTTCACGCAAGTTTCTGAAACAGTAAAAATCACTGATGACGGTCTGAAAAAAGGTCCAGAGTCAGGAACATTGTTAAATCTGCGTGGTCGTTATTTGCCGGTGTATTCATTGCGTGAATTACTAGGTGATAAAAAAGCTGAAAAGAAAAACGGTATCGGCATTATTGCCAAATCCTCACGGATCGATTTTATCGTTCTCGTGGACGATGTCGTTGGTCAGCAACAAATCGTCGTAAAACCATTGGGTGCAGAATTGGCCGGATACAAACGTTTTATCGGAAGTGGCGTGTTAGGCGACGGAAAACCCGCGCTTATTTTAGATTTAGCACAATTAGCAGATGAAGAATTAAAAAGAGTAAAGGATGTAGGATGAAAGACTCTCAAAAGTTTTTAAGTTTTATGGTTGGCAGTGAAAGTTTCGCAGTGCCGTTATTAAAAGTTCGTGAAGTTATTGGTATGCCAGAAGTGACGGCGATTCCACAAGCTCCTGCGCATGTTGTGGGAATTATTAATTTACGTGGTCAAATTATTACTATTTTTGACTTACGCTCACGCTTAGGTTCGGGAACAAAGGGCGAACAGCCCACGGTGATTATCTGTGAAATGCCATTTGGTCAAATGGGTATGATCGTTGACATGGTTTCAAGTGTATTATCGGCTGAAGCAGAACAAATTTCTGAAGTTCCTCCGGGATCACGTGCTGCAAATCACGATTTTATTACAAACATTTATTCACAAGATGATGAATTAATCCTGATGTTAGATGTAGAAAAAGTGATTGGCCGCGATATTAAAGTCACACAGGCTGCGAGTGCAGCTTAATGAAAGACAATAGGTCGGCTATCATGATGTTGGCCTCTGAGGTTTCAGAGGTCTCTGGTGTTCAGTTGGGTGATAAACAACAGGACATGGTTGTGCAGCGTCTGCGCCGCAGAATGACTTTGCTGGGATTAAAAAACGAAGCTGAGTACATAGCGTATTATCAAAATAATCGCGAGGATGAATTTCGCGAATTAATTTCTTTATTCACGACACATCACACTTATTTTTTTCGTGAATTTAAGCACTTTGAAATTTTAAAACAGCAAACACTTCCCCAGTTAATTCCGCTGGTTCGTAAAAGAGCGGATAAAACGCTTCATCTTTGGTCGGCGGCTTGTAGCCGTGGTCACGAGGTGTATTCGTTGGCGATCTTTATTGAGCTTTGCTTAAAAGAGATGGCGCCAGATTTAACTTATCAAATTCATGGAACAGACATTGATGCAATCTCAGTTGAGTTTGCTAAAAACGGTGTTTTTCCAAAAAAAGAAACAGATTCTGTTCCGTTAGCTTACCAAACAGGAAATTTTATTCGTGGTCGTGGCCAATATTCTGACTACACGCGCGTGCATCAAAGAATTCATGATCGCTGTTCATTCGACGTGGCTAATCTGGTGGATGCTAAAACTTGGCCGAAACAAAATTTTGATATAATTTTCTGCCGTAATGTTTTTATCTATTTTACGGGTAACGATATGGAAAAAACAGCGCGCAACTTTCAAAAAAGATTAAATGAAGGTGGCGCTTTATTTTTAGGTCTTACAGAAACGTTAAATGGCCTAAATGTTAATTTAAAATTAACGGGGCCTTCAGTTTACAGCTTACCAAAAGACAAAGCCGCAACGCCACACCTTTCAGTTGTGCCAAACACAGTGTCAGCTCCAGGTCCGGCATTTGTGGCTTCACAGCCTAAAGAAGTTGTACGTCGCGTACTTTGTGTAGATGACTCGCCGACGATTCTGGCATTATTAAAACAGATGTTTACTAAAGCTGACGGCTTTACAGTTGCTGATACAGCGGCAAACGGCCAAGAAGCTTTGGAAAAAATTAAAAACAATAAATACGATTTAATTACTTTAGACATTCATATGCCGATCATGAATGGAGTTGAATTTTTAAAAAACAGCCAAAATTTAAATCGCCCGCCGGTGATTGTGATCAGTTCGGTAGACCGTCAGGAGCAAAGCTTAGCTCTTGAAGCTTTAAAATTAGGGGCTAAAGATTACGTTGAAAAGCCAAGTTTAAAAACTTTTGATTCAAGTCGTGAAGAAATCTTATTTAAGGCGCGCACTTTAGCGGTTGAAAATAAATCGACAGATTTCAATCATTCATTAGATAAAGTTTTCGGTGGTAAAGAAATCGCAGCTAAAGCTACAGGCCAAGTAGCGGTTCTTCATGCGCCAAATGATTTAGCCAGAGCTCAATCGTATGTAACAAGTAATGCTTCAGCTTTATTGCAAAATAAAGTTTTATCATTTCAAGGTTTTTTATTGCCGTTAGAATTAAAAACTTCTGATGCTATTGTGGTGTTAAGTTTATTTCCATCACATGTGCTTGAGCAGATCAAAAAAACCGGTAAAAAAGTTTATCTTTTAGAAGACGTGTACGGCAGTGGAAAAACTGCTTTGATTAAAGATTTTGAATTGTATCCCATGGCAAGTCTTGGCTATGCGGTAAGCCGATATGTTAGGGAACAAAATGATAAAAAGTAAAATCAAAACGTTAATTGTTGATGATTCAGTAACAATCAGAAAAGTGATTCGTCATCTTTTAGAATCTGACCCGCGTTTTGAAGTTGTCGCTGAGGCCGCTAATCCGACAGAGGCGATGAAAGAAATTCGTTTAAAGACGATTGATTTAATCACGATGGATTTGCATTTACCGCAAAAGACCGGTGCAGACTTGATTAAAGAATATATGGTTATTCGCCCGATTCCGACCGTGGTGATTAGTTCATTAAGCCCTGAAGAATCGCATTTAGTTTTAGAAAGCTTAGAAAATGGGGCTGTTGATTACATTCAAAAGCCCGATCAAAAAACGATTCTGGCTAAACGGGTAGAAATTTTGGATCGTTTATATCAAGCTTCTCAAGCGAAATCTGTTGTCCAGAAAAAACAGCAAGTTAAGCAAGCGGCAACTTTAGCTCATTGCCAGCAAAGTTTATTGGTGATTGGAGCCTCAACGGGTGGAACTGAAGCGATTAAAACTGTCCTAGAGCAGGTGGGCTCAAAAATTCCGCCGACACTTATTGTTCAACATATCCCGCAATTTTTCAGTGAGGCTTTTGCTCAGCGTTTGAACAAACTATTTCCGTTTGAAGTGAAAGAAGCCAAAAACGGAGACCGCGTTCAAGAAAACCGCGTGCTTATCGCGCCCGGCGGAATGCAAATGAAACTGATGAAAAAAGGAAAAGAGTATTTCGTAGCGATTGAAGATGCTCCTCCTGTTAACCGCCATAAACCATCAGTGGATTTTTTATTTGATTCAGTTAAACGTGAATATGACTGCTCTAAAGTAGTCGGCGTACTTTTAACGGGCATGGGTGCCGATGGTGCCGAAGGTTTATTGAAATTAAAAACAGGTGGCGCCTATACCATTGCACAGGATGAACAAACTTCTGTTGTATTTGGAATGCCGCGTGAAGCGATTAAGCGTAACGCAGCAGTTAAAGTGTGCGGCCTACACGAAATGGGAAGCAATATTCACCATGGTTTTACGGCTCTGCTGAGTCCAAAAAAGGGCCAGGCGAGTTGAATTTTTTTTAACCGCATCTTAATCTTAAGAAATAAGATGAATAGAAAAAAACTTTTAATTTTAGATGATGATGTTCGACTTTGTGAGATCTTAGCTCAAGGTTTATCAAATGAATTCGATGTGACTCTTACGCACGATCCGGACATCGCGTATAGAATCATTATGCGTTCTCCGCCAGATATTATTCTTCTTGATGTGCATTTAGGTGTTGGCTGCGGTATCGAACTTTGCAAAAAGTTACGCGCGAACCAATTAGCTAAAAATATTCCGATTCTTATGCTTACGGGCCATGGCAATACTGACAGAATGTTACAGTCTTACGATGGCGGCGCTGATGACTATATTGAAAAGCCTGCAGATTTAGTGATTATCAAAACCCGATTGTTAGCGCGTCTTCGCCGTATGCAAGAGCTTTCTACTTCTGGCGAAACTTTTGGTAACTTAAGATTACACCCAGAGCGCCTTGAAGTTGAACTAGATGGCAAAGGCCAACGTTTAAGTGAGATTGAATTTAGCTTACTTAGAATTTTTCTAACTCATCCGAATAAAAAAATTACCCGCGATGAAATTCTAAAAACAATCTGGAATGACACGCGCGTTGAAGAACGCACCGTTGATGTGCATATCAGTTCACTTCGCAGAAAACTGAAAGACTTCAATCATCACATTAAAGCGTTATATGGCAGCGGCTATATCTTACGCCCTGTTGAGAAAAAAAGATTATTTAAAGCCTTGGAAGCGTAGAGTAATCTCTGCGCCTTTATCCACTATCGATTCCACCTGAAGAGCGCCCCCATAGACAGCCATAAAATCGCGGGCAATGAGTAGACCACTTCCAGTTCCCATTTCACCTTTAGTACCTACTTGGCGAATATCCACTTCATCATCGAAAATGCGGTCTAACAGCTGGTGCGGAATACCCACGCCTTCATCTTTAATTTTTAATTCAATCGTTGATGGTTCTTGAAATGATGCCACAATATGAATGTTTTTTCCGTCATGAGAAAACTTGCAAGCATTACTTATTAAGTTCGACAGAACTTGGTGAGTTAAACTGGTTTTTTCAGCGACGACTTGCAGATTGTCTTCAACGTTTACAACAATCAATAAACTTTTTCTTTTAATTTCAGGTTGATACATTTCAATCACTTCATTGATTGATTTTTTTAAGTTCACCGGAACTAAATTTAAAATGTGTTTTCCACGCACTAAAAAACTATTTTTTGCATTCTCAATAATGTCTGATTGTTCTTGGGCTGCCTGCAAAATACGGTCGACATTTTTCGTAGTGTTTGGGTCGTTTGCATTTTCTTTTAACACCTGCGCCGTAGTTTTCACTAACTGAGTCGTATTTGAAAGATCGTGTGAAAGGGTGCGAAGCAGGGTTTTAATAACTTTACTTTCTTCACCTTGGGCTTGGGCAAAACCTACTTTAAGTGTAAGTTTTTGCAGTTTTTGAAAAATAACTGTGTTTAGAATTAAACCCTCAAGGGTTCTTCCGAAAATAGCGAAATAACCAAAAAACCAAAAGCCTTCAATGACTCCGGCACGATAGCCTGCCCAGATTAAGTTACACACAATGGCTACACTCCAGGCTGTAGCAATTTGTTCAGCCCACAAACGCTTTTTCCAGATAAAATAAACCAAAGAAACGCTTGTTAAAAACATCGTGCTAAAAACGGCTGGAGTAAAAATTTTCCACGCCAATACTTGTGTTTCAGGAAAGAAACTTAAAAAGATAATGCCGACGATGGCTGCCAGGAAAATCATGTAAATTAAATTTAAACGCGGATGACGTTTTTTAATTTCAAAAAAAGCACGAATAAAAAGTAAATCGAAAAAAACCGTTAAGATCAGCACCGGAAAAACTAAAGTTGAACCGGTAAAAACAATATCACTTGGGCGGTAAGCATCCCAGATACCACGGTTAATAGTAATAGAAGCTAAAAGATTTAAATAAAATAAGGCATAAATCAAAAAACTGGGCTCTTTGAACGAGCTGAAAAAAATAAGCGCCAGTAAGGCCACGACAAGATAAACTCCGGTAGAAAGGCCGATAAAGTGAACCAAAAAAATCGTGGCCTTGTTGAAGTAGCTTTGTTTCATGAAATAAAATTCATTATTAATGCCACTAGCGCCAGGAACAACTTTTAAAAAATAAATACGATTTTTAAATTCGCTTTTTTTAACCGGAAAAGTGTATTGTAAAGTCGGCATAGGGTAGCCCCAATATTCTACGCCTTGATCATGGGTGATAAAGCCTTCCATTGACAGGGCTGTTTCATTTGATCCGGTAAAAAGAACGGCATCTTGTTCCCAGGTTTGTAATTTTTCAGGAACAGCAATTTTTAACCAAATAACTTTGGCTGTCGGTGGAATTGTTTTTTTCTCAGAGGAGGCAAACGGCTGGTTTCTGACAGATTCAATTGTTTGAGTCCCATTTTCATCTGCAAAATATTCTACATTAGCAATACGTAGGTAACTATCGGTGGACATCTTAGCCAATAAAAAGCTGCACACGATGGTCAGCGCGGTCCAAAGAATAGGGTAAAACCAACGCATTAGTCGTCCTTTTTGCCGTAATTATTAATCGAGCCAAAAGCCTGACGAATAATATCCATTGAGTTCATTGACTCTTGAACTTGCTGACGAGCAATTTTTTTCTGTTGTTCGCTTAAGACCTGCATGAGATCGCGCAGGCGGTAAGTTGTTCGGCTTAAAAGTTCGCTGGCCTGCTTTTGCGAAATTTTTTCTTCGCGCAGTAAGTCTGTTAATAAATCTAAAGACTGTAAAGGTGTGTTTGTCAGGTCACGCAAGGCCATCGCGACTTCGGCAAAATCGCGTAAACTTTTTTCTTTGGTTTGTGATTCAATCAAATTGGCATGCAGCTTCAATGTGCTGATACGGTGATGTAAAACTAAAAAAGCAACCAAGGCATAACACATGGTAATCCATGGCTCATAATGTCCAGAAGCATGAATGATTTCAGGAGAAAAAAGTAAAACTTGGATAGGCGGGATAAGTAAGCAAAAGCTCAGTAAAATGTAACCTGCATAATGCGGAAAAGGGGCTAAGAGAGCAACAATCACCGCCATCACTTTATAAGTACCGAAATAAGAGATAGGTAGATTTTTTTGGGCTGCAATTGTTGCCGTTTGGCTGCTAGGCATTAGTACACATAAGGCCATAAATGCGTTAAGTATCACACAGTACTTGGCTTTAAGACGTGGAAGTTTACTAGTTACAAAAAATGAAAAAGTCACAGCGATTAAAGCTAAATACCATAACCAAGTGATGGGTAGTTTCGCGTTGATACGAACAATCAAAGCCAAAGGTAAAAGACATAACGTTACCACGGCAAAATAGCGGGTCGATCGCGCCGCTAACTGATTGTCTAGAGCCAGCGGGTTATTCATGAGGCTGACTCAATTAAGGCGCGAAAATCTTGTGGCGGAATAGGTTTTTCCAGTACGCGGGCATCCTCAAAAATTGCAGCCTGTCTGGCTTCGTCGGAATCTTTGGTATGACCGGTCAAAAAGAAAACAGGTTTATTGTAACCTTGGCTTTTTAGCCAACGGTAAGCTTGAATTCCAGAGGGCTGGTTCACACCCAAATTGATATCTAAAAAAGCCATTTTGCTTTTTAGAATTTCTTCGATTTGGCTTTGCATGCTTTCGATACTTGAACAGGTGATCGCTTCGCAATTACACGCAGCCTGTACGAATACTTTCATGACATCGAGATATTCCTCGCTATCGTCCAAAAAAAATATTGATCGCATGTAGTTTGCCCCTCTATTTGCGCAGTTATTTAATCATGGAAATAACGTATTGCAAACACATCTTCGATGTCAGAGGTGATGAAATCGTTTTTTCCAATAAAAAATACGGGGCATTTTAACCCTTTTTTAACAACTTTTTTATGAAGCTAGTGACAAGTGCATTTTTGTGTCGTTAGCTGGTTTTACTATGAAAAATAAGATCGTTTTATTTGTAGTGTCTTTATTCGCAGTTTCTGCTCTGGCAGAACCAACCACAACATCTTTACAGCAAATGGAGCAAATCGCTTTCGCTCCGAAAACTGAGACAGATTCATTGTTATTGTATGCTGACAAAGAACTTTTGTTTGAGCGTTACAACAACGGCTACACCGCTGATAACAAGCATGTGGCGTGGTCAGCTTCAAAAAGTATGTCGAGTGCCATCGTAGGGGCTTTAGTTTATGCGAAGCAAATGAATATTCAGCGTTCGATCTGTGATTATATGCCCGAGGCGAAAAACTTTAACCACTGCGATTTACGCACAACAGATTTTTTAAGCTGGTCATCAGGTTTAATCTGGAATGAATTGTACGAAGATCCCAGTGGCGACCGTGAACAATCCTCGGTAGGACAACTTCTTTACGGCGATGGTATCGCGAACACTTCAAATTTTATTATTGCACACCCTTCAAAAACGCCGGGTAAAAATGAATGGAACTATTCAACCGGAGATTCAACTTTTGTGATGGCTTTAGCCAGAGCAGCGGTTCCGGTTGTAGAAGAGCAAATATTTCCGTGGAAGTACCTCTTTGATCCGTTAGGAATAGATGTGACGTTCGGTCAAGACCAAGCCGGAAACTTCGGTGGTGGATCTTCAATGTATATTCGCCCACGTGATTTCGCAAAAATCGGTGAACTTTATATCGCGCGTGGAATGTGGAATGGAAAAAGAATTTTTTCTGAAGCCTGGGTTGATTATACGAATCAGCGCCCTGAAGCTTTTGATTTAGCTCTTTATGGCAATGAAGTTTTATATTCAAAACGCAGCTGGTGGACGTTAAATCCAAAAATCGCTCAAGCCAGAAGAATTCCTGATACGTTAATTGCTAACGGCCATTGGGGGCAGTACCTAGTGATTGTGCCGTCTTTGAAGATGGTGTTAGTGCGTATGGGTAATAACCAAGATCCGACTTCAAACTTTGAACTTGTTGATGTGATTGAAAAAGCGGTGCGTGCCGTTGAAGAACACCAACAAAAAGAACATCCAGCTGAGGGAGTTAAATAATGAAAATATTTTTAACGACATTACTTTTTACTTTATCGGCTCAGGCTTTTAACGTGACTCCGTATAAAACACCGCTAGCCTTTTTAGCGACCCGTTACCGCGCTTTTCACACATGCAACTGTTTGTATGTCATGAAAATGAATCAAGACTACTGCACAAACTACAGTAAGGTTGAACCACAAATTTTTACCATTAATATTGATGCTGCTAATAAATCTGTTTCGTCAGGCATTATGGGAATGGATTTCAAACCTTCTGTGGCTAAATTTGTAAGTGATCGAGTAGGTTGTACAATTCAATAGATATGCCTTCGGCATAATTTTTGCGACTTCCGTGTGAGTAATTTGCATGAAGGAGGTCTTATGCATCCCATTAAAGGCAAAAAAATTGCTATCCTTGCAACAGATGGCGTCGAATATTCTGAATTGACTAAACCCAAAGAAATTTTAGAAGACTACGAAGCTATCGTCGATATCGTTTCGTTAAAACAGGGAACCATTCGCACCTGGAAAGATAAAGATTGGAACGATGAAATCATGGTGGATGTGACAGTCCCTCATGCACAAGCGGAAGAATATGATGCTTTAGTTCTTCCTGGCGGAGTTATAAACCCAGACATTTTACGTATGAGCGAAGCGGCCGTTCATTTTGTCAGTCAGTTCGTTGACAGCGGAAAACCCATCGGCGCTATTTGCCATGGCCCATGGACATTAGTTGAAACCAATATTTTAGAAGGCCGAGTTGTGACATCGTGGCCGTCGCTAAAAACCGATCTGATCAACGCCGGAGCTAAATGGGTTGATCAAGAGGTTGTGGCCGATCAAGGTTTGGTGACGAGTCGAAAACCAGCAGACATTCCGGCATTTTGTAAAAAGCTGATGGAAGAAATTGCAGAAGGCCCACATCGCCGAACGATTGGTGTACCGACGGATAAAGCTGAACATTTACATCGTTCACCCCACTAGACAAAAGGACTGTGGCTAGACCTGACTTCGGACTAGGTGTACTGATACCAGAAACGCTAAAGATGTAATTAAATAAGAGAATGAAAAAAATCATCCACGCTCTTAGTCAGTTCTTCGCGCAAATTTTTGGAAATATTCAGTACACAAAACCTAGTTGGTTACAAAAAATTTCTAACAAATTAAATATAAATCCGGAGCGCACTAAAAAAGTGTTTATCAGTTTAGGCGCTTTAGCTGCGGTTGTTGTGGGAGGCTTGTGGGCTAAAAATTACTACGACAATTTACCACAGCCTGATGCGGTGACTGTTAAAGTTGGAAAAATTTATCAATACGATTTTGAAAAACCAGAAGCACGCGCGTTGTATTTAACTTTTAGTAAATCAGCGGCGTCAGTCGATGCGATCGGAAAACCTTTAGCTGAAGGCATTAAATTAAAACCAGAAATCAAAGGCCAGTGGGTTTGGGTTTCAGATAAAGAATTAAAATTTACACCGATCATGGAAAAAGGCAAAAGCGATTGGCCGATTGGTGAAAAGTTTGAAGGCCGAATTTCAAAAAAAATCTTAGGGCCAAATATCATTCTTAAAGATTACGATTTTAAATTTGAAGTTGAACCTCTTAAGGCTTACAGCATTAGTTCTGGCTTTCACCAAGATCCACGTTTTGCAGATAATAAAAAAGTGATCGCGACCTTTCATTTTAATTATCCGATCGATCCTGAATCAGTTAAAAAACGTTTAACCTTAATGGAAAAAGCTGACGGCGGGTTAGAGAAAAAATCAAACTTAGAATTTTCTGTTTCTTTTGATGAGTTAAAAGCTAATATGTATGTGCAGTCGGCGAATTTAAAAATCGGCGATAACAACATGACTTACCGTTACGTGGTGGATCGTGGTTTTACCACACCATTAGGTGGCGAAGCTGTTGATGCGGCAGATGCAGTTATTAAAGTTCCCTCGCTTTACGATTATTTTAAAATCACAAACGCCTCAATCGTTATTGCACGTAATGAAAAATTTGAATCAGAACAGATTTTACGTTTTGAAAACATTGCTGAAATTGCCTCTGAAGAATTATTTAAATCCATCGAAGTGTATGAATTGCCATTGCAATTAGATCCAGCTGAAAAGAAAAAACAGCCGTACCCTTGGGCCAGCGTTTCTGAAGTGACAGACGCCGAGCTTAAACGCTCTAAAAAACTAGAATTAACAACGATTCCGTCAGAACAACTGGTCTCGCTTGAACACTCTTACAAATTCACTTCAACACCAGGCCGTGGTTTATACGTAAAGATCCCGCGTAACACGACATCTTTTGGTGGTTTTAAATTAAAAGATGATTTTGAAAAAGTGATTACGGTTCCGCAATACCCATCTGATTTGCAAATTATGGGTAAAGGTTCGTTATTGCCATTAACGGGTAGTAAGCAGCTTTCTTTAGTTTCACGTAATTTAAATAAAATAACGTATCAAGTGCATCAAATTCGCCCTGAACATGTGAATCATTTAATTCCATCTTTAGTGTATGAATTTACGAAACCTGACATTTACGATATCCGTCCAGATCGCATTGCAGAACGCTTTACTGGAGACATTCCGTTAATTAATAAAAACCCACAGAAAACTCAGTTTAGTTCGATTGATTTAGGAACATTTTTATCAGCGGGTAAAAAAGGTTTGTTCTTAGTTTCAGTGCAGTCAAAAGATTCAACGGCTTACGTAGACGACCGCCGTTTTGTGATTTTATCTGATCTGGGATTGATCGTTAAAAAAACAGTGGCCGGAAGTTATGAAGTGTTTGTACAAAACGTAAGTACGGGCCAATCCGTAGCCGGTGCTAAAGTCAGTGTGCTCGGACAAAACGGTTTAAATGTTTTAAGTGTAGATACTAATGCTCAAGGGTATGCTGAATTTCCAAATTTAAAAGATTTTAATTACGATAAAGAACCGATCGCTTTTACAGCCGTACAAGGTGAAAGTATTTCGTTTGTTCCGTTTAATTCGTATTCACGTGAGTTAGATTTAACTTCATTTGATATCGGTGGAGCGCGTGATTCATCAGAATCCGACCAGTTAAATGCTTACATGTTCTCAGACCGAGGTATTTACCGCCCAGGCGAAAAAGCCGATTTCGGTATTATCGTGCGTTCTAAAAACTGGGGAAAAGTTTTTTCACAAATTCCGGTAGATATTTCGATTATTAACCCCACAGGCCAAGAAGTGTTTAAGCAAACAATTAAAGTAAGCTCAAACTCGATTGAAAATGTGACATTTAAAACAGAAGACTACTTTGAAACCGGAAGCTACAGCATTTATGCTTATATTAAACAGCCGGATAAATCACAGGTGATGATCGGAAGTACGCCGTTTCAAGTTGAAGAATTTCAACCCGATCAAATTAAAGTGCGCACAACATTATCGCAAACAGAACTTGAGGGTTGGGTTAAACCTAAAGACTTAAAGCTAAACTTAACAGCTTTTAACCTTTATGGAAAACCAGCCTCAGATAGAACGGCCCGTTCAAAAGTTCGCATTAAAGCCACTGATGTGTATTTTAAAAAGTGGAAAGATTATTACTTTAATGTTCCAAAACCTACACAGATTGAAATTAATGATTCGCTTTCCGATGTAAAAACCAATGAAAACGGTGAAGCTGAATGGAAATTAAGTTTTGACCAGTTAGAAAGATCTTTATACCGCTTATATGTTGATTCAGAAGTTTTTGAAACTGAAGGTGGAAAAAGCGTTAAATCTCAATTAAGCCAGTTAATTTCTGAGCAAGATTATTTATTAGGATATCGTTCTGATTTATTAGATTTGTCTTTCATTAAAAAAGATAGCCAAGCCACAATCGAATTATTAACTGTCGATTCAAAATTAGATCCAATGGCGGTAAGCGATATTCAAGTTGAATTGGTCGAGAAAAAACCAACATCAGTTCTTATGAAATTGCCGAATGAAACCTATGCGTACCAAACAGTTTACAAACAAACGGTTTTAAAAACGTATAAAGTTTCAACGACAGCAAAACCAACGAAGTTCAAATTAGAAACAAACCAAGTTGGTGAATATATTTTAGTGTTTAAAGACGCGCAAAAAACCGAGTTAAACCGTTTAGCTTTTAATATTGTAGGCACTGCTGATATCGAACGCGGCTTAGAAAAATCTTCGATCTTAAAACTTGGTCTTAATAAAAAAGATTATAAACAAAACGAAGAAATCGAAGTGCAGATTAAATCACCGTATGTAGGTGCTGGTTTAATCACGATTGAGCGCGACAAAGTTTATGCGCGTAAATGGTTTAAAACAAATTCAAAAAGTACGGTTGAGAAAATTCAGATTCCGGCAGGATTAGAAGGCCAAGCGTATATCGTCGTCACTATGCTTCGTGATGCCCAATCTGAAGAGATTTATACTTCTCCGTTAGCTTATGGGGCGGCGACTTTTGCCATTGATCTTGAAGCCCGCAGATCTAAAATTGAAATCGCCGCACCAGATGTGGTGAAGCCAGGCGAAACATTAAACTTTAAAGTTAAAGCGGATCAAAACACCAAAGCAGCCGTTTACTTGGTGGACGAAGGTATTTTACAAGTAGCAAATTACAAATTACCTCAGCCCTTAAATTACTTCTTTCAGAAAAAAGCCTTACAGGTAAACACCTACCAAATTTTAGATTTAGTGATGCCTGATTTTAATTCGATTATGCCAAAAGCCGCCGGCGGTGACGAAGGGGCTAGTTTAGGCCGAAGTTTAAATCCATTTAAACGTAAAAATCTACCACCTGTGGCTCAGTGGATGGGTGTTGTTGAATTAAATGATAAGTGGTCAAACTTTCAATATAAAGTGCCAGATCATTTCAACGGAAACTTAAAAGTGATGGTGGTCACAGCCGATGATAAAAAGCTGGGCTCAGATAGCTTAGATGTGAACGTGCGTGGGGATTTTATTATTAATGCCACAGCCACAACATTCACAGCTCCGAACGATGAGTTTGAAGTAAACTTAATTGTTGCGAACCAACTTAAAGGTAGCGGGCCTGACGCTCAGGTTGAAGTGGGTGTAACCAGCGGTGAAGGCTTTACCATTGTGGATAAAGGTGTAGAAAAAATCGCAATTCCTGAAAACAAAGAAAAAAGTTTTAATATCCGCGCCAAAGCGACTGAAAAACTTGGTTCATACCCCATCACGGTCACTGCAGGCATTGGTGCTAAAAAAGCCAAAGTCGAAATTCAAGTTTCAAACCGTCCGGCGATTCCGTACCAACAAAAAATCGAATGGATGATCGTACAAGATAAACCGGTAGAGTTAGCGATCACGGATGATAAAAAACCAGAGTTTAGAAAAAACTTTGTGCAGCTGCACACTTCGATTAACGATTTAGTAAAACCTTTTTCTTCGTTTTATGAATTAAATGACTTTTTATGTTCTGAGCAGATTGCCAGCCAGTTAACGGCTTTAGTGCAAAAAAGTGATAAGACAAAAGAAGATACGCAAAAAATTAACAAGCTAGTTGCATTACTACGTGCCCGTCAGCAGACAACCGGGGCTTTTTCGCTTTACCCGAATGAAACACAAGCCAGCTGGGATGTGTCGTTACACCTAGGAATGATCTTTTTATATATGCAGGAAAAAGGCGAACCTATTCCTGAAGATATGTGGAAGCGTTATTTAACAAGTTTAAAAACAGATTATAACCAAACACAGTCTAAGATGGATTTATTCCGTAAAACAAAAGCGATTTATCTTCTGGTGCGTTCGCAATATATTCCTAAAGAAGATCTTAAGAATATGGCGACATTATTAAAAGATAAAGCGGCTAAAAAAGATTTCTCGCCGACAGCAGCTCAGTACTTAGCAGCCAGTTATAAAATGGCGATGCAAGATGATTTAAGCCAAAAAGCTTTAGCCCTGGTTAAAGATAACAAAGACGTGACGTTAGAAAATACATATATCTTTCCTCAGTCAGAGCTGTTCGAAAATTTCGCCGTCGCGATTAAACACTTTCCAGATAAAGCCAACGATGTCTTTACCTCAAAAGCTTTTTTTAACGTGATTGAATTTGCTAACCGTGGCCAAATGAATACATATTCGGCAAGTTATCTATTAATGAGCTTAGATACCTTAATGAAATCAGGATCAGCCGCTGCAAACATCGAAAAAATAAAATTCACAGCAATTGATGGCAGCGATAAAAAATCTGACATTAAATCACAGAAAAAGATCGATCTTTTAGAAGGTTATAAAAAATTAGTGATCGAAAATGCAGGAAGCCCAGTTTTATTAACTTACGTAAATGGTGGATTTAATAAAGATGAAACCATGAAACAAAGTTACCAAGGCTTGGAAATTTCACGCAGCTTTGAAACAGCCGATGGTAAACCAGTGACTGAAACAGCGATTGGTGAAGAAATAGTTGTTAAAATCAGAGCCCGCGCTTCACGTGATGATATGTCATCAGTGGTGATTATGGATTTATTACCAGCCGGTTTTGAAGTGGTGATGGATTCAGTTCGCAAAGCTTCAGCAGTACCAGAAGACGATGGCACTGGTGGCGAAGCGCCAATGTATCAAGATGAAAGCAATGGCGAAGGTGAGGGTGATTACGAAGGTGAAGGCGGCGAAGGCGCGTCTTTCTGGCCAATAAAATTATTGGTACATAAAGCTTACGCGCAAACTTCGTCGGTTATGCCAATGTTCACGCAGCTTGTCGATGTCAGAGAAGATCGTGTGAATATCTACGCGCAGATCGGTAAAGACATGGTTGAATACACTTATAAAATTAAAGCTGTTTCAAAAGGGCGCTTTAAAGTACCGGGTATTTACGCTAAAGGTTTATACCGCACTGATTTAGTGGGCCAAGGTGCATCGGGGCAGATTGAAGTTAAATAAAAAGATTTCTTTTTTAATCTTAGGAGCTGTGATCGGGTTAACCGTATCTCTGCCTTATTTTTTTTCTGGTCAATTGTTGGCTGAAAAAACTTGGTCGCAGCAATTTTACGATCGTAACGGTAAATTGCTGCGCCTGACTTTATCGGGCGATGAAAAATATCGTTTTTTCACTGACTATAAAGAAATAAACCCTAAGCTTGTTGAAGCCTTTTTAAATAAAGAAGATCAGTTTTTCTATTATCATCCGGGTTTTAACCCATTAGCTTTAAGTCGCGCTGCCTATAAAACTTATTTAACTCAAGGTCGCAAGCAAGGCGCTTCAACAATTACCATGCAAGTAGTGCGTCTTTTATACCCTGAAACGACAAAATCTATTTCCGGAAAATTTGTTCAGATTCTTCAGGCTTTAAAACTAGAAACTTTGTACCGCAAAGAGGAAATTCTATTAGCCTATTTAAACTGGGCCCCCTTTGGCTCAAACTTAGAAGGCGTGGGAGCCGCGTGCTTTTTTTATTTTAATAAAAGCTGTGAAAAATTAACGAGTGAGCAAATTGAATTTTTAGTACAGATCCCGCAGAACCCACAAAAATTTACAAAGTTGGCTTCAGAGAAAAAGCAAAACTTAAGTTTTCGTGTTCCGCATTTTATCGAATACTTAAAACAGCGGGGAATTGAATCAAAGGCTGTTAAAACAACGCTTGATCTTAATTTACAAGAGACTATCGAAAAGTTGGCAGGGTCTTACTTTCAATCTATTGAACGACACGGTATTAAAAACTATTCATTAGTGGTTGTTGATACCACCAGAAATGAAATTATCACTTATATCGGTTCGCGTGATTATTTTAATTCTGAAATCAAAGGCCAGATTGACGCGAATCGTTCGCTTAAACCACCAGGTTCTACACTTAAACCTTTTATTTATGCTTTAGCTTTACAACAGGGTTTGATTCACGAAAAGACTTTGCTTAAAGATACACGCATGACATTTTCAGGGCTAAATCCAGAAAATTTTGACGAACAATTTTTAGGGCCGATGAGCAGTGGTCAGGCGTTGATTCTAAGTCGTAATTTGCCATCGGTAGATTTGGCCCGCAAATTAGCAAACCCAAGCTTTTACGATTTTATGAAAGATAAAAGCGCTTTAAAATTTAAAGATGAAAAATTCTACGGCCTATCACTTCCACTGGGCGGCGTAGAAATGAGCATGCTTGATCTTATGAAGCTTTATGCATCGCTGGCGCATTTAGGTAAGTATTCAGATTTAAATGTGACTTTAGAAAAACAAAAATCTTTGTACCAGCAAATTTTAACGCCTGAATCAGTGTATATCGTGCTTCAGATGTTAAAGAAAAACCCGCGCACTGAAAGTTTAACCTTTCAAGATTTAACAAAAACCGCTATGCCGCTGGCCTGGAAAACGGGAACTTCAAAGTCCTACAAAGACGCTTGGACAATGGGGCTTGTCGGTAATTATGCGGTAGGGATTTGGCTGGGCGATAATGACCGCGAAATGAATCCGGCGTTAATCGGTCGAAACGTGGCGGCACCATTGTATTTTCAGGTCTATGACTATCTTAGAAATAAACCACAGTATTTAAAAGGCCACGAAAATCCAGTGTGGGATTCGCGGGTGGGTTTAAATGTCAAAAATGTGCATATCTGCAGTGTTTCAAAAAAATTAGTAACTGAAAACTGCGGTCATAGAACAGAAGAGGCGTTATTTATTCCCTCAGTTTCACCGATTGAAACATGTCGCATTCATCGTAAAGTTTATATTGATCCGGCAACACAGAAAATGTCGTGTAAACCAGATGTTTTAAATCATACACAGAGTAAAGTGATGGAAGTGTGGCCTGATGATTTATTAGCGGTGTATAAAGAGGCGGGGTTAAAAAAAGTAACTTTATCTGAGAAGAAATTTTCATGTGACGACAGCTTAAGCCGCATAGGACAAATCAATATCACCAGTCCCCAAGAAAATATCGAATACATGATTCAGACGCAGCAGGGGCGCTTAAAAAAACCGAAAATTCAGTTACGCGCAATTTCAGAATCAGACAGTCAATACTTAGATTGGTTTGTAAATAAGAATTATGTAGGCCGTTCTTACAAAAATGACCCTTTATTCTTTGAAACCGACGTGCCAGGTCGTTATTCTGTATCGGTCAGCGACAATTTAGGTCGTTCACAAAGCAGTTATTTTAATGTTAAAGTGATAAGCCAATAGCGAGGTCCACATGAACGATAGAGAAGTCATTTTTAAGTATGCCATTTTAAGTGTCGTTTATATTGCATTTTTATTTTTATTTTGGCCGTTTAAAACATCGTTATTATTAGCTTCGTTATTTGCTTTATCGATGACGCCGCTTTTAAACAAATGGCTTAAAAAAACTAAAAAAGAAAAACTTCTGATTTTCTTAATGGTCTCGGGCTTGATTCTAATTATTATTGCGCCATTAACCCTAATTATAACCAAAGGTATTTTAAATATAGCTCAGCTTCAGCAAGAAACGATTGCGCAAATGCCGGTTTATAAAAATGTTGAAGAAACGCTAACCAAAGTTTGGCATTTTTTATCAGATATATCGATGCGTTTTAATTTTGATTTACGCGAAGACTTCGATGTTCAATCTCTTCTTCCACGTGTTTTATCAGTGGTGATTCCATGGTTAACTGCGCTGGTAACAAATTTTCCAGAATTTTTGTTACAGCTTTTTATCTTTGTGACGAGTTTGTATTTTTTCTTATTAAAACGCCGCGAATTTTTAGAATGGTTTAAGGATCGTCGTCTTTTATCGGACGATTCATTACATAAGCTGGTCGATCTTTTACAACGAGTTTGTTATACCGTTGTATTTTCAACTTTAGTCGTAGCTGCCGTACAGGCCACAATCATTACCGTTGCTGCGTCAATTGCAGGTTTTGGTAATCTTGTGATGATCTTTATTTTGACATTCTTTATGGCGTTTGTACCGGTGGTGGGTTCAGTTCCAGTATCAGGAGCTTTGGCGTTATTTAGCTTTTTACAAGGTGAAGCTGGTGACGGAGCTATTATGCTAGTTGGTTTAGGCATTGCGGGTAGTATTGATAATATCATCAGGGCCTATATTTTGACGTCAGATGAAGAATCACTGCACCCTCTTGTTTCGTTAGTGGCTTTAATCGGAGCTTTGGCCATGTTCGGAATTCCGGGATTATTCTTAGGGCCGATCGTGACTGAATTAGCTTTCGCAATCGGTAAAATTATGAACGGAAATTCTTTGGCCGACCAAGTGGCAGCCGCTGAAGCAGAGGCTGAGGAACACGAGTCAAAGCCACAACATTCCCCATAATACAAAATAAAGATCCTAAAGCTAAGAACATAGTCCAACTTAAGTCTTCCATAAAAGTTGAAACAACTAAGGCGATCACAGGTGAAGCAATACTTGTGAACGCCGCTTTAGCTGGGCCAATGTTTTCAATAAGTTTAAAGTACGCCCAGAACGAAATCACCGTTCCGAAAATTGAAAGATAGAAAAACGAAATCACAAAAGGTTGGGTCACTTCGATATGCAGTGATTTACCCATAATCAAACAAGCTAACAAAGAAAAGCCCGAACCATAAAGCATCGCCCATGAATTATTGGCTGATGTGGGAACATGATCTTTTTTATTTAAATAAGAAACTAAATTTCCAGCCGAAGCTGACATCGTTGAAAATAGGCCGATTAAAAATCCCCATAATGAACTGGGGTGAAGACTGATATTTTGATATTCGTTAAAAGAAATAAACACCATTCCGAGTAAACTTAAAAGTCCGCCCCAAACGACTTTCTTTTCGAACGGAATATTTAAAAACAATCTTGCGCCAAACATGTTGAAAAAAATCAGCGAGGTAAAAGCTAAAGCAATTAAAGCTGATGTGGCCATTGAAGTAGCCCAGTAAGTTAAAAGATAATTGATGCAAAAGATAAATAAGCCCTGAGAGGCAAATCTGAAATGCTGAGTGCGTGAAAATTTAAACAGAGAAATTTTTGTAGCAAGGCAAATGACAAACATCACAAGACTTGAAAAAAGAAAACGGTAAAAAACGGCCGCGGTGCCATCAACATAAGGAAGTTGATATTTAATCGCTATCCAGGTAATTCCCCAGATGATGGCACAGGTCAAAAAGTAGACGGTGTTAGTCCTCATCTTTGTCAGAGTCTTCGTCTTCATCCTCGTCATCGTAATCGTCGTCGTCTTCATCATCTTCGTCGTCGTCGTAATCTTCGTCTTCTTCTTCATCGTCGATTTCGCCGGCAACTTCAACGCGGACTAACCAACCTTCTTCGTATGGATCTTCCATAAGAACAGCTGGATCATCTACAACTTGTGAATTTACTTCGATAATTGTTCCATCAAATGGTGATACGATATCAATTGTTCCGTCGTCTGATTCAACAGATCCAAAAGCAGTGTCAGCTTCAACTTTTTCTTGTTCTGGTGGTAAATCAATCGTGTTGATTTCTGTGATGTCTTCTAAGCCATCTTCATTAATACCGATGGTGATAATGCCATCTTCTTCTGAATACCAAAGGTTGTGATTAAAGTTCTTAATTTTTCCAGCCATATTTTTCCCTATTAATGCTTAAGATAAATTCATTTTAACTATTTTTTTCACAGGGTCAAATTTTGGCGAATTTTGGCAAAAAGATAAAAATTTTCGTAACGCAAATTTTAAAAATTGCTTTTGCTCAATTGTGTCTGTTACAACACACCCACTTTCGAACGAATTACGATTTGCAGTCACTAGTCAGAGGGGGATGAATGACGACAATGCGTTTTTTTATGATCGGTTCTTGGACCGAAGGCATGTTCCATTTCCAAAAGTTGATGCCTTTTATCGTGTCTTACGAGCCTGCAACGATCCAAGCAACAGCTTATCGTTTACCTATTGGGTTTCCGATAATCACAGAGGATAAAACAGCTACAATTCACGGTCAGTTCATTGAATTAAAAGCCGATAGCACGCTATTAGCTTTAATGGACACTTTACACGGTGTAAAAGCCGTAGAACCCGCTAAGGGCTTGCATTACAGAACACAAGCGACTGTAACGAAAGCTTCGGGGCAGACTGACACAGCTGAAGTGTATTTTTATAATCCTAAAAAACTGACAGCAAAAGCAGCAGTTATTGCCGATGGTCTTTGGAAGCAGTCTTTAGAGACGCAGCAACCATTGCCAATGCAATTAACTGAAAAGCAGAAAACCTATGTGCTTAAATTAGGTGCTGTTAAGGGCCGTGATATCGTACCTATTAATGACTTAGCTCTTTACCGCGAATTAATGAAATTAGAATTAATCGTGGATAAAGGCCGCCGTCTGGCGCTGAGCTCTTTAGGTAAAGATGTCTACAACCACCTTGTTTAGTTAAGCATAGCTTAATAAGCTAGTAGAGATGGACCACTTAAAACCAATCGACCCGTTATTTAGAATTGTTATTGTTGAACCGGAAATTCCACAAAATACCGGTAACATCGGTCGCACCTGTGTAGGTGCGACTTGCGAATTACATCTGATTAAACCGATGAGTTTTGAAATCACTGACACACAAGTTAAACGCGCGGGTCTTGATTATTGGCCACACCTTTCTTGGAAAATTCATGAAAGTTTCAATGACTGGTATAACTCAGTCGAAGATAAGAGCCGCATTTTTTACATCGAAAACAAAGTCGAGCAAACAATCTATGATGCCAAATTTCAAAAAGGGGATTGGTTAGTTTTCGGAAAAGAGACAAAAGGTTTGGACCCGGATTTGCTTATGGCTAATCTAGATCGTGCCTACATGATACCACAAACAGGCCCTGTCAGAAGTTTAAATCTGGCAACTGCTGTGGCCATCACGATCTATGAAGGGTTTAGACAGGTCAATTTGTGAAAAAGCTAATTTTAATTTTATTAACATTAACAACAGTTAACATCGCTCACGCTAAAAAGAAATCTCCGGTAGCAAAACGCCCGCTAGTGCTTTGGCTCCATGGTTGTTTACAAACGCCAGAACAATTTATTTCGATGTCACGTATCGAAGAAATCACGGGCGAAGTTAATCCTGTGATCTTGGCTCCAGAACAAAGTATTTTTGCCAATCCGGTAAAATGCTGGAACTGGTTTTTACCTTCACTTCAAGATGACTCAGAATTTATGGCTTCAGTCGTTGGTCAAATTCAGGATTTAATTTCTCAAGGTATTGTCGACAAAGAACGAATTTATGTCGGTGGTTTTTCTGCCGGTTCGGTTTTATCGACTCACTTTGCCGTATGTTATCCTGATGTCTTTAAAGGTGCACTTCTTCACTCAGGAGCTCCGTACAAATTTGTACAGAACTTATTTACTTTAGGTAACGAAGACGACTTAGCGCAAGCCGCTTACGACTGTGGTGATCACAATCAAGAAACTAAATTAAATAATGTGATTATTTTTTCAGGTACACACGATCCGGTTTCAAAAGCACGCGATAATGAATTAGTTTTAAAACAGGTGTTGGGTTTTTACGATTTATTAGACGATCAAGAATTAAATGATTCAGCTGTCGAAGAAATCACTGTATCCACAACAGATCGCCCGCAAGATAAAATCACAGACTTTAAAATGTACACCGGGGCGCATGTGCGTTTTGTTTCTATTCATAAAATGCGCCATCAATACAGCGGTGGCGCTGAAAATACCATAGCCACTTCGCCAGATACGTTGTCAGCGACGCAGGCTTTTCTTGAGTGGACTTCGAATTTTACGAAATAAAATTAGTAATGAAGCTCGCCGCCCCAGAATTTTATGATGCGACGATTTTCAGGCATAGCATAACGGGCCCAGATCGGGTCCGCATACGATTTGATTCCTTTAATTTGTACTTCACAGTTTTGCGCTCGGAACTGCGCCGGACAGTTCATTAAATGCAAAGTTAATACGTATCTGTAATTAGAAATTGTCCATTTAATACGAGTGCGTTCAGTTTTAATAATAATCGCCGGAGAAAATGCGGGAATAGTGCCTTTCGGAGTTTTAACGGCTTGAGCATTTACGACAACATCACCAAGGCCTGCGTGTGAAAAGTATAACGAAGGGTTGCGCACCATAAAACCGCCATCAAAACGTTTGACACCTGGCACTTTGCGATCGGTTTTTCCGCGCGCCATTAAGTGAAACACTTCGCCAACAGGCTCAAAATTCTTATCAAGTTTAACGACATTAAATTCTAGCACTTCAATGTATTCAGCTTGCACGCCCGAAAAATCTTTTTTAGCACCAAAATCAGTGTCGTTTGATCGGTACATTTGAATAATACGTAAGAATTCGCCCTTGCGCAGAGTAATGGTTTTGTCAGAGCTAAAACCTTCATCGCGGTTATAGATAATGCGCGTATTTCTTTCGAAATCGACTTGTTGGTCTTCAGTTAAAAGTAAAATATCGCGTGGACGAAGCTCTTGGTAAGTGGCTTCTTTCATGTAGATGTTCAGCTTTTGTGGCGACATGTGCACAAGCTGTGTTGGTAAAATTGATCTTTTAAGAACTTCTTGGGCGCGCTGAATTTGGTATTTGGTGGCATTGCCCCAGGCACTAATTGAACCTACCAAAATTAACAAACTGGCTACTAACGTCTTCATTCTAGGTCTGTCTGTAGCTAGGATTATGCCTAAGTATGAGAAAATAGGCGGGGTTTCGGGGTTAAAGTCCTGTAAAGCGAGTTTACAAAGTGACGCTTTATTGGAGCTGACGGTGAATTTGTTAAGAACTAGTTTAAGTCGTCTCAGATTGGGTAAAAATCTTAGAAATCGTCAAAAAAAAGCACAATAAATTCGAGAATTTGCCGATAAGTAAAAGGTGAAGGACGTAAGCTGCAATTTCAAAATTGTTTTATTTCTTTTTGCGTTTATTTTTGTAAACGCGATCTCGGTTTTTGCAGGACCATCACGCACAACTTACCAAGCAAAAATCGTAAAACCAGATGGTTACCCTCTTGAAGCTTCAACAGTAAATTTTAAATTTACAATTTTAGATCCAGCCGGAAGTTGCATTTTATATTCAGAAACTTATTCGTCAGTGAATATGGCGGGTACAGGTGGTTTAATTTCGTTTGCACTTGGTTCAGGGGTTAAAACTTATCCAACTTCAGCAACAACAACTTTCGAAGAAGTGTTTTCAAACATCACTCCAAGTTTAACGTGTGATGCGGGTGGCCCTGCGAATTATTCTCCGGCGGCTAGTGATGCTCGTAAAATCGTAATGCAATTTCATGACGGCAACGGTTGGCAGACTCTGCCAGCTATGTCGATTAATGCTGTTCCGTATGCGATGTACGCAAATAGCGCTCAGAATTTAAATGGCAAAACTGACGCCGACTTCGTACAAGTGGCAGCACTTGCAACATGTGGTGTTGGCGAAGCGTTACATTACAATGGTGTGGGTTTTTCTTGTGTAACTCTTCCGGTTCCTGAAGCTGTTTCTGGAGCTGCCGTTGTTTCAGCTCTTGGTTATACACCGGCTAACAGCGCAACTGTGAATGCACTTTCATCGTCATTAAGTTCAACTGATAATAACGTTGCTTCGGTGTCATCGACTGTCGCGTCTGTGTCTTCGACTGTATTTTCGGTTTCTTCGACGGTATCTTCACTTTCAACTTCAGTTTCAAATTTAACATCAACAGTTTCTGGAATTTCAAATACGGTTTCAGGATTATCAGCTTCGATGGCAGCTGTGGTTTCTTCGCAATGGGTCACAAGCGGCACAGCGATTTCTTATTCTTTAGGTAATGTAAATGTATCGGGTGCGATTCGTATCGGTATGGATTCAACATCATGTGCTGCAAGCCTTGCAGGTACGTTACGTTATAATTCAGGAAGCGTTGAATACTGTAACGGAACATCATGGTTACCATTTGGTGTAGCTGGTGCGGGTATTACAAACATCAATGGTTCAACTTCAGGCTCACAAACATTTGCAACTGGCATTACTGGAACAGTATTTAATATTTCATCAGTGAATGGTGTGCACACATTTAATATTCCGTTAGCGGCTTCTTCATCTGTAACAGCTGGTTTATTATCTAATACAGATTATTTAACTTTTACTAATAAATTAAATGCCACATCAGCTGCGGTAATTTCAGCTTTAGGTTATACACCGTTAGATAGTTCTGTCTCTGGAACTTACGCCGTTAAAGCGAATAACTTATCAGATTTAGCATCGGCTACTGTAGCGCGTGCTAATTTAGGTTTAGGAAGTTTAGCTACATTAAATTATTTAGATTTAAGTTCGGCGCAAGCTTCAGGTACTTTATCGGTGGCAAGACTTCCGGCTTTTTCGGGTGATGCTTCATCTGTAGCCGGATCTTCAGTATTAACATTAGCTTCGGTAGGAGCTGGTGTTACAAGTGGTACGCAATACACGAAAGTAACAGTTGATGGCAAAGGGCGCGTGGTAAGTGGTGCACAGTTATCATCATCTGATGTCGTTACAGCTTTAGGTTATACACCAGGTGCTGCGGCTTCAGGTGTGACTTCATTAAATGGTTCAACATCACAAACACAGACTTTTGCAAATGGTAGTTCTGGTAATGCCCCAGCATTTAATACAGCAGCTGGTGTGCACACTTTAAATATTCCGTTAGCTTCAGCAACAGGATCTGTTACAGCGGGTTTAATTTCAAACGCCGATTATGTAAATTTTAGTAATAAAATTACATCGTCTGCTGCCAGTATCGCGCAAGTGTTGGGTTATGTGCCAGCTTCGGCGACGGCTTTAGGTAACTATGCGGTAAGATCTAATAATTTATCTGATTTAGCATCGGCTACTGTAGCGCGTACGAATTTAGGTTTAGGTAGTTTAGCTACACTTAACTTTGTAGATCTAGGAACATCATATGCTTCGGGTACTTTAGCTGCAGCACGCTTACCGGCTTTTTCGGGTGATGCGACATCACCACTGGGTTCTGCAGTATTAACCTTAGCTTCGGTTGGCGCTGGTGTAACAAGTGGTACACAATACACAAAAGTAACAGTTGATGGTAAAGGCCGTGTGGTGAGTGGTGCGCAGTTATCATCATCTGATGTCGTTACAGCTTTAGGTTATACACCAGGTGCTGCGGCTTCAGGTGTGACTTCGTTAAATGGTTCAACATTACAAACACAAACTTTCGCTAATGGTACGTCGGGCAATGCTCCAGCGTTTAACACGGCCGCCGGCGTACATACTTTAAATATTCCGTTAGCGTCTGCAACAGGATCAGTGAGTGCCGGTTTAATTTCAAATGCTGATTATGTAAATTTCAGTAATAAAATTACGTCAAGTGCAGCTTCAATTGCGCAGGTATTAGGTTATGTACCTGCTTCGGCGACCGCTTTGGGTAACTATGCAGTAAGATCTAATAACTTATCTGATTTAGCTTCGGCGACAGTTGCGCGTACGAATTTAGGTTTAGGTTCATTAGCTACATTAAACTTTGTCGACTTAGGCACTTCATATGCTTCGGGTACGTTAGCTGCTGCTAGATTACCAGCTTTTACAGGTGATGTTGTTTCAGTTGCCGGATCAGCGACGTTGACGGTTGATGGTATACAAGGCCGTTCAGTGTTAGCCACAGCGCCGACCAGTGGACAAGTGTTATCATATAATGGATCAGCGTGGGCGCCAGCAGCGGTAACTTCGTCACAGTGGACAACATCGGGAACAACAATCAACTATATGGCCGGGAATGTAGGCATTGGCTCGACAAATCCTACAGCCAGACTTGAAGTCACTGGTGATATTAATACAATTATTAGAGCTACAGGAACAAATTTTGGTAGTTTAGTCGCAAGTGCGAGTGGCGTTCTTACTGTCGCTCAAGCCGATGGAGTCAATGGACAAGGATTGTTTGGAACACAATCATCTCATCCGATGAGCTTGATTACGAATAACGTAAAACGTTTAACAATTGATACTTCTGGCAATGTTGGGATTAGTACACTAACACCAAACGCAAAATTGCACTTAGCTGCAGGAACCACATCAACCGCGCCACTTAAATTAACATCGGGCACATTGTTATCATCGCCAACATCTGGCGCGATTGAATATGATGGTTCACAATTGTATTTTACTGATGGTTCAAACACACGCCGTGCGCTGGCCACAAATTCTGCAGCGGGCTCATTTGATAATACGAATACTATTTCAAATACATCTGGCAATATTACGCTTGCACCAAATAACACAACCGGTTCAGTGATTGTATCAGCCACTACAGCTTCAACAAATTCACAAACTGGAGCCTTAGTGGTTAAGGGTGGACTAGGTGTTGCTGGAAACATTTATGCTTCAGGAACAATTATTACATCTTCAAATATCCAAGGTGCATCGATCACAGCGACAAACGGAATGATTTCTCCGTATATTGCGGGAAGTGTTGCAGCAACAGGTTCATTAACTCTTGATTCAACGACTCATGCGACAAAAGGAAAAATTCTTTTAGCACCAAATGGTGGTAATGTTGGTATTGGTATCGCTAATCCTGACGAACAATTGCATTTAAGCAAGGTTCTAAAATTCACAAATACAATCGGCGTGAATCAATTTCGTGCGCCAACTGCAGATAGTTTTAGAATTTTTTCCCATGACGATGCGGGAACAGGAAACCAGTATGGTACGAGTGATAACAACGCCAAAATTTTTGAAAATGTAGATGGTAATAATCCTACACCAGATGATGGTTTCTTTTTTGTAAATCATGGAACAAGTGGTCCGGTGACGGCGCTCTCGATTCTTGGTAATGGCTATGTTGGTATTGGTAACAGCACACCAACTGCTGCGCTTGAAGTCGGAAAAAATACAGTCAGCAGTTCGTCAGTGCGTTTTGTGCCGAGCACATCACAACAAGGGGCTTTGCGTTTTGCGACAGATAACACAGCGAACTGGATTCAATCTGGTGTTGATTACACAACAGATAGTAAAAAAGACATAAAGTTTTCTTCAATTAACGGAGCTAGCACATGGATGACATTGCAGGCAAGCTCAGGAAATGTAGGTATTGGAACAGCGACTCCGACGCAAAAATTAGATGTGAACGGTGGTGTAAGATCAATTTACGGTGAACCGACAGCTTCAAATACCAACGCTTCAGGTTTTAGTTTTGATGGCGACACAGGTATGTTCGCAGCCGCTGATGGTCGCTTAAATTTTTGGTCTAACAATACACGCACAATGAGTATTTACCAAGCCAATGTAGGTATCGGTACATCAGCGCCAACGCAGGCTTTAGATGTAAGCGGTACTGTTAAAGCTACGGCGTTTATCGGTGATGGTTCTGGTTTAACAAATCTTTCTCCGGCAGATATGACATTCTACAACTACGCGAGTGGTTATGCTGGCGGAGCCGTTTCATTCTCGACACTTTCGCAAGGCCTTTCTGGCTGGCAAGATTATGGTGGAACAGCCATGAACGTAGGAACAGCTCACTGGGCTGGTTTAACAACAAAAAATAGTAATACCGGCGCACAGTTCGCCGTAAATTGGAATACAGGAGCAGGTTCTCCTTCAGGATTTAAGGTGCGCGCCAAAGATGACACTGAAACTGAGTGGACGACTTGGCGTGATGTGGCCTTTGTTGATGCCACAGTCAAAAAATCGGGCGACACAATGACAGGTCCATTAATTTTACCATCAAATGGTTTAGCAGTGGGTACAGATCAGTTAGTGGTGAGTGGCACAAACGTTGGTATCGGTACGGTTAATCCGGACAGTGCTTTTAATGTTGTCGGTACCGGAGGTGGCGATGATGATGTGCACATTGATTCTTACGGTAATACAGCTGAAGGCACAGTAATGTTAAGACGTGCGCGCGGAACAGTTGCGGCGCCAACGACACTTTTAGCAAATGATCGCATGGGCTTTATTGCCTTCCGTGGTCATAACGGAACTTCATTTTTAGATTTATCGCGCATTCAGGCTTCAGCCGAAGCTGACTTAAGTGTGAGTGCTTCTACAAATCTTCAGTTCTATACGACGAATGATGGCTCGATGACAGAAAAAATGCGTATTACCGCTTCAGGTACTGTGGGCGTCGGTACAGCAACGCCTAACGCGGCTTACAGACTTGATGTGCATGGCGATATGTATGTCGGTAACGGCGGAGCGGCTCAAAAAATTCAATTTAAAACAGCCAACACTGACGGTGCGTTTATCAGATTTAACTCAACAGCTGATGCGGCCGGAAGCTCATCATTAGAGATCGGTACAATTGATAACAGTGACGAGCCGATTATTTTTACGCAAACAGCGAATGAAAGAATGCGTATTCACACAAATGGTTATGTTGGTATCGGCACTGCGGCTCCACAAAGTTTACTACATGTGAACGGTTCCGCCTACATTAACTCAATTATTGGCGGCCAATTGAACGGTTCGGGTAATTTCCATATCGATGCATGGAATACTGGAGCTGATCGCAGTGTATACTTAAACTGGAGTTCAGGTACCGGTGGTGCAAAAATTGGTAACGGAAGCGCGGCCTACGGACCGATAGCGGCTTCGGCGTTTAATGTGTCATCGGATAGACGTTTAAAAGAAAATATCAAACCGATTGAAAATCCTTTAGAGAAAATTTTAAAAATCGATGCGGTTACATTTACGTGGAAAGATTCAACCCGTAATAAAATGGAAGGTCAGCGTATTGGTTTAATCGCGCAAAACGTTGAACAAATCTTTCCACAAGCCGTAAAACGCGATCATGGCGAAAACACATTGCCTGGTGGTACAAGACTTGTGAACTATCCTGATTTAGTTTCGCCGATTATCGCTGCGATTAAAGAGTTTTACGCTTTATGGTTGGGTGATTCTAAAGAGCTTCATAAAAAGCTTGAAGAGCAAAAACGTGAAATGGCTTCAATTAAAGAAGAAAAAGCCCAGCAGTCGCAAGAGATCGAAATGCTTAAAAATAAGTCAAATCAGCTTGAAGAGCAGAATAAAGCTCTTAAAGACTATCTTTGTGAAAAAGATCCATCAGCTAAGATCTGTCAGTAAGCTGGTTAGTTTTTTGTGTTTGTAACAATTTTTCACCGTGAGTGACGTTTTTAGTTTTTTTAGAAACGACGCTCTAGCGTGAAAGCATCTTAAAATTAATTTCAGCTAAAAATTTTTTGGCCTCTAATTTGTAAATGTGATTTTCCGACAATCACTTTTTAAAAGTTGTGGGGGGCCACGTGAGACTTTTATTACTAACAGCAATTATTTGTGGATTTCATTCGCTATCTCAGGCGAATGAATTGATCGCTTCGGTTATCGCGAAGCAAGACAATCAATTAGTTTTGATTTCTGAAGTTCAACAGACTTGGGAATTAAATCAGGTTCCTTTCAATTCACTTAAAAATTTACGTATCAAAGGCACTTTTTTAGCCGATCAAAAAGCGATTTTAGTTTTTGATATTAAAGAAATAGTGGTTCCGGCTGATGCCGTAACAGCTGTTGAAACACATGTGATGACGGCACAAGAAAAACTAATCCCAGCTGATGTGGTGACAGAGTTAAACGCTGTTAAAGTTGCGGTTTCGGCTGAAGGTGACCTTATTACGGTAACAGCTAACCCAGAAAAAGCCGCATTAGTGGGCAAATTAAGCCCTATGAATCCAAAAGCGGTGGGTTTGTCGTTATTTTTAAACGCTTCAGGCCAAGTTATCTCTGAAAAAGGCTCTGTGGTGGGCCGTGCCGTTAACGAAGAGGGCGCTGTGGTCGGTTTAGTGACTGATTTAGATAACAAAATTGCGACATTGAGCGGTTCAGGCTCTGAAATCGTGATCACTGGGGAGAAAAAGGAGTTCTTAAGTTCAATCAACGAGCTTGAAACTCTCAACGCACAACAAAAACAAAACCCTGAGTGGGTGCCGGTGACAGATTTAAAAATTTCAAATCTAGGTTCTGTGGTTCAGATTGAGTTTAGAAACAGCACCGAAGATGAATCTTTCAGTTTATTTAAGTTAGTTTCTCCTCTGGTGGTGAACCAAATCAAGGAGAACCAAGCTCAAAATTAAGCCTTTTTAAGTATTGTGGCAGGACTAACATCCTGCCCTGAAAACACAATCATTCCCTGATGGTTTTCGGCCCCCTTAGAGATGGTCTCTTTGGGGGTTATTTTTTTCTTATTTAGCCTAACGTGCCTTGCCAACTTTGCGAGTTGTTACCATACTTAATTGGTTACTCTTAATAAAGGTTAGTCATGGTACAAAAGATATTAGCAAAACTGTTCGGCACGCATCACGATCGCGAGATGAAAAAGATCCAACCTATCGTTGATAAAATCAACTCGTTGGAAGAATCCATCAAAAAACTTTCTGATGATCAATTAAAACACAAAACCGTAGAATTCAGAGAACGTTTAGCAAAAGGCGAAACTGTTTTTGATATTTTGCCAGAGGCGTTTGCGGTTTGCCGTGAAGCTTCGATCCGTACTTTAGGTATGCGCCACTACGATGTTCAAATGATCGGTGGTGTGGTTCTAAATCGCGGTGGTATTGCCGAAATGAGAACCGGTGAAGGTAAAACCCTAGTGGCCACACTTCCTGTTTACTTAAATGGTCTTACTGGTAAAGGCTGCCACGTTGTATCGGTGAATGATTACTTAGTTAAACGTGACTGTGAAGAAATGGGCCGTTTATATAACTGGCTAGGTCTTACAACAGGTGTGATCGTGCACGGTATGACAGATGAGCAACGTCGTGCCGCTTACAATGCTGATATCACTTACTGTACGAACAATGAAATTGGTTTCGATTATCTTCGCGATAACATGAAATTTGATTTAGCTGATTACGTTCAACGTAAACCGCATTTTGCCATCGTGGATGAGTGCGACTCGATTTTAATCGATGAAGCACGTACACCACTTATTATCTCAGGCCCAGCTGAGGCTTCGACTGACAAATACTACGTGATTGATAAAATTATTCCTTTTTTGAAAAAAGACACTCACTTCACGATCGAAGAGAAATCAAAATCAGCTTCGTTAACTGAAGAGGGTAATCAAGAAGTCGAAAAATTATTAAAATTAGATAATTTATATGATCCACAAAATATCGAAATTCTTCACCACGTAAACCAAGCTTTACGCGCGCATCACTTATACCGTTTAGATGTTGAATACATGATTAAAGACGGCGAAATCGTGATCGTCGATGAATTTACGGGTCGTTTAATGCCAGGCCGTCGTTGGTCTGATGGTTTACACCAAGCGATCGAAGCGAAAGAAAAAGTTGAAGTAAAAAATGAAAATCAAACTTTAGCGACAATCACTTTCCAAAATTACTTCCGTATGTACGATAAATTATCGGGCATGACGGGTACAGCTGATACAGAAGCGGTTGAGTTCAGAAAAATCTATAACTTAGGTGTTACAGTTATTCCTACGAACAAACCAATTCAACGTATGGATAAAGAAGATATCGTTTTCAAAACTGAAAACGCGAAGTACAAAGCCATCGTAAACGATATTCGCGAACGTCACGCTAAAGGCCAACCGGTTCTAGTGGGAACGGCTTCGATCGAAAAATCAGAAGCGATTTCTAGATTCTTAAAAAATGAAGGCATCCGCCATGACGTTTTAAATGCGAAACACCATGAGCGTGAAGCTGAAATCATTGCCTTAGCTGGTCGTAAAGGGGCTATCACAATTGCCACAAACATGGCCGGTCGTGGTACCGATATCCGTTTAGGTGGTAACCCAGAAGTTCTAGCTAAAAAAGCTGTGGGTAACGATGATACACCAGAGTACACAGATGCTTTACAACGTTACAAAGCGCAAGTGGATGCTGAAAAACAAGAAGTATTGCATGCCGGTGGTTTATATATCGTAGGTACTGAGCGCCATGAATCACGCCGTATTGATAACCAATTGCGTGGTCGTTCTGGTCGTCAAGGTGACCCAGGTGAATCAATGTTCTACCTTTCACTTGAAGATAATTTAATGCGTATCTTTAACGGTGAACGTATTCAAAAAATCATGACAATGCTTAACATTCCTGAAGATGAACCAATCGTTCATAAGATGGTGACAAACGCAATCGAAGGCGCACAAAGAAAAGTGGAAGGCCACAACTTTGATATTCGTAAGCACTTACTTGATTATGATGATGTGATGAACCAACAAAGACATGCGATCTACTCTTTACGCCGTCAAATCCTAGAAGGAAAAGACATCGAGCGTACGCTGTTAGATTATATGGGTGATGTGGTTTCAAACATTTTAGATAGCTTTATTCCAGCGACAGCTAAACCCCACGAAATGAATTTCGAAGGTTTAAATAACGCTTTAATGCAGCAGTTCGGTTTCCGCGTAAATGCAGAAGGCAAAAACTCGCAAGCTGTTGAAGCTGAAATCACAGAAAATATTAAAAAAATCTATGATATGCAGAAAAAATCAATGGGTCCGTTCTTTGAACAGATCTCTAAAATGATTTTATTAAATGCGATCGACCAAAAATGGAAAGAGCATTTATACACGATCGATAAAGTAAAAGAAGGTATCAACCTTCGTGCTTACGGCCAAAAAGATCCATTGATCGAATACAAAAAAGAAGCTTTCAAAGCTTTTGAAAACTTAAATCACATTATCAAAACTGAAACGATTGAAAAAGTTATGCGTGTTCAGTTGGTGGGTGAAGGTTTAGAAGAAGCGATGCAAAGAATGCGTCCTGAAGATCAAGATATGGAAGAGTTAAATTACTCTTCTCCGGATGAAAACGCCGCTTTTCAACCGACAAACATGAACGCGGGTATGGAAGCCGTATCAGACGCGCCTCAAAAGCGTAAGATCGTAACGGGTCCTCCACGTAATGATGACCGCCCTATGAACCGCGCGGATCGTAGAAAGAAAAAATAGCGGTGGGTTTTTAGTATGCAATGTCCAAGCTGTCATAAGGAAGTTGACGTTAAGGATAAAGATGTTGGGGCACTTTTTACGTGCCCTCAATGTCGAAGCGTTTACTTTATTAATTTTGATGGCACTCCCGAATATGGTGAAGTTGAGCAGCCTTCTGTTGAAGAGCTAAAAAAACTGCAAAACGCTGCCGTTCCTGAGAAAAAAAAGAAGAAAAAAAAGAAAAAAGACGACGACGAAGAGTTGGATCAGCACGAAGTTGAAGCGGCAGAGCCCCAGCAACCTGTGGCGTTTGAACTGGAAGTTCCTCCAGTAGATATTCCACAGACCGAAACGCCTGCGTTTGAAATCCAACCGATGGAAAACTTCGCGCAGCCGACAGAGACTTTTTCTTTAGAGCCGGCGCCGCAAGAGACATTTCAAATAGCTTCAGAAGAGCCGCCGATTGAGGCTCTTCCGACCGAAACACCATCGATTGAGAATTTTTCTTACGAAGCGACGAATGAAATGCCGCCTGCAAACGAAAATCAATTTCAATCTCAAGAAGCGCCAGCAAGTATGCCACAAGATTTTAGTTCGATTGCCTCTGAAATTGAAAGTTTCGGCAATCAACAAACTGCAGTTGCGGGAATCAGTTATGATTTAGAAATCACCGGCCTTGATACGAAAGAATCACAGGAATTATTGCGCGAAGCGATTGATGATTCGCGTTTTGGGTGGCATCCGGATGATGTTGCACGCGAAATTCGCCGTGGTTCTTGTACTTTTAAAAACTTAACGCCAGTGCAGGCATTTGTGCTTGCGCGCAGAATTCAATTTATCGATATCGAAATGAAGTGGAAGCAGAATGTTTTGGCGTAAAATATTAACCGCAATTGCTGTCGCTGCTTTTTCGGTTCAATTTGTAACCGCCGAAGAACATGCGGCTCCACCGGCTGGTGGCCAGAGTGAAAAACCTGCTGAGGCTGGGAAAAAAGACCCTAAAGACGCGGGCTATTCAGGTGTGCAAAGCGATGAATGGGCTAAGGCGCAAAAAGACGTACAAACCGCAAAGATTAAATACGAAAACGATAAAAAAGCGGTTGATGATTTAAAACACGCGGCTGAACTGCAAGAGAATCTTTCTAAAGAATCGTTAGCCAAAATTAATGAAGCCACAAAAACCATGAAGGCTTCGGAAGCTAATTACTTACGCTTACTTAATCAGTATGACATGCGCTTTCCTGAAAAAGGCTTAGATGTTGGGCGCAAGTACGAACGTCCAGATGCTGAACGTGATGGCATTGAAACTGTGGAGGAAAAGCCACAAGGTGTTGAAGCAAAGCTCAGACGCTTAAACCGCAATATCAAACGTCAGTACTTAACAACCGAAGATGCAAATTCTGCGAGCGGTTCAGTGAAGAAAAAGCAGCCAAAAAAACAAAGTTCTGGTGAATCTGAAGAAACATTGCCACAAACTCAGCCTGGCGATGTGACGGGTACGATCAAAATCGAAAAATAATTTGCACGAAAAATCGAAATATATTTTGCCTAAGGTGTTAGCAAAACGACTATCAATTCGCTTTCAATCTTTAAATTGATCACGCTATCTATTTACTATATAAGTATTTAATATCCCTAAAAAAGATAAGACCTCACATCGTGAAAAGGAGTCGCCTTTCTATGTCACAAAAAGATTATCACAACAGTGGTGGATTACTCGCATTACTAGGATCTTTAGTATTTGTTTTCGTATTCTTCATTTACATCGTTTACGTAAATAAAGGCGTTGATTTAGCTGAAAACGTTACTGAGCCAGCCAAACCAGGCGAAGTCCAATTTGATTTAGCATCTGTTAAAGAACCATGGATTGCCAACGAACAAGTTCTTGCAGCTGGTGCGAAACTTTACAAAGCAAACTGCGCTGTTTGCCACGGAGCTAAAGGTGATCTAGTTGGTGGTATTCCAAATGCACGTAACTTAGTTGAAGGTCAATGGACACAAGGTGGCGGCATGATCTCTCATTACAAAGTTTTACAAAACGGTATTGCGGGAACTCAAATGGTTTCTTTCAAAGCGACTCTTAAGCCATTCGAGCGCTGGGCTGTTGTTCAATTTATCGATTCAATCACTAAAAATAAACCAGCTAATGAAAAAGCTGAAGACGTAGCGGCTTTCGCAGCAACGGCTGACTAATCAATACATGAAAAAAACGTTCCTTGTTTTCTTATTATTAGGTTTAAATTCTTGGGCTAACAGCGGTGCTGTTCTTGCGCCTCAAGGAGCTATGTCTACTTATACAGGAAAACAAGAAGCAGCCAATTCAGCTGAAGTTCCCGCGGAACTTAAAGGCGTTGGTATTAAAGAGCACTTAGGTGAATCAATTGATTTAAACCTACAGGTGCGTGATGAATCTGGCCAGTTAAGAACTTTAGGTTCTTATTTTAAATCTCACAAACCGGTGATGTTAAGCCCGGTTTATTTTAACTGCCCAGGTCTTTGTAATTTTCACTTCAACGGTGTTGTTGAAACTCTTCAAAAAGTAGACTGGAACCCAGGCGATAAATTTGAAGTGATCGCATTTTCTTTCGACTCAAAAGAAAATTCAGAATTAGCTTTAGCGAAAAAAGCAAACTACATGAAAATGTACAATCGCGCGGGAACTGAAAATGGTTTCCACTTTTTAACAGCTGATGAAGTAACAATTAAAAAATTAACAGATGCTTTGGGCTTCGAATTTCGTTGGAATGCCCAAGCCAATGAATGGTCGCACGCTTCGGCTGCGATCGTGATTACTCCAGACGGAAAAATTTCTAGATATTTACACGGTATTGCGTTCGAACCAAAAGATATGAAGCTGGCTTTAAATGAAGCTTCAAATGGTAAGATCGGTAATATCATCGATTCAGTTGTTTTATTTTGTTTCAAATATGATGAACATCAATCCAAGTACGGACTGCAAGTGTTCCGCGTAGTGCAACTCGCGGGAGCATTTATGGTTCTGATCTTGGCTCTTTGGTTAACACCAGTGTTAATCAGAGCTGGAAGGGAGAAAGTGTAGCCATGATGTGGTTATTGAGTCTAATTAACAGGGCGAATGCTCAGACATTCATGCCCACCGAGGGTTCGAAGATCGCGACAAGCGTTGATAATCTGTATGGATTTTTAATTGCTGCCAGCTTTATTTCGTGCGCGATTTTAATCGGTGGTATGATTTACTTCGCGTTGAAGTACAAACGTAAGTCAGATAACGATAAAACGGCTTACATTACTCACGACACGCGTTTAGAAGTTATTTGGTCAGTGATTCCATTGATCATCTTCTTAGTTGTGTTTGCTTGGGGATGGATTATCTACCACGACATGCGCAAAATGCCTGAGAACGCTTTAGAGATTCATGTGACTGGCCGTCAATGGTCTTGGATGACTGAATACAAAAACGGTGTGAAATCACCGGATATCGTAGTTCCAGTTGGCCGCGACGTGAAAATCGTTTTAGCTTCTGAAGATGTTATCCACTCTTTATATATTCCTTCTTTCCGTGTGAAACAGGATGCTGTACCAGGCCGTTACACAGCTTTATGGTTCCATGCAGATAAAATGGGTGAATTCCACGTATTCTGTACAGAATTCTGCGGAACTTCTCACTCGGGCATGATCACGAAAATGAAAGTGGTATCTCAAGAAGATTTCGACAAATGGTTAATCGAAGAATCTGAAGTTTCAGCTCTTCCTATCGCTCAACGTGGCGCTAAGATTTTCCAAACTCGCGCTTGTGCTTCTTGCCACAACGTTGAAGGCGACGCCGTTAAAATCGGTCCAAGCTTAGCTCAATCTTTCGGTAAAACTCATAACTTTGAAGATGGTTCGACAGCGCAAGTTGATGAAAACTACTTACGTGAATCAATCTTAAACTCGAACGCGAAAATCGTAAAAGGTTTCGGTCCACGTTCAGCAATGCCGGCTTTCCAAGGCCAGTTATCTGAAGCTGAAGTGACAGCGTTAATCGAGTACATCAAAACTTTAAGTAAATAGGCAGGGGAGCAAAATGGGACACGCAGCTCACGGTAGCAACTATATCAATGCAGAAAAAGGCCTGATGTCATGGTTTACATCTTTAGACCATAAACGTATCGGTATTCTTTATTTCTGTACGGTTTTATTTTTCTTTTTATGCGGCGGTATCGCTGCACTTTTATTACGTTTAGAATTGTTCACGCCGAACACAGCGGCTAACGCAGGACAAGTTTTCGCTAACGGTGATATCTACAATCAAGCGTTAACTTACCACGGTGCGATCATGGTTTTCATGGTTATCGTTCCGGGTATTCCTTCAATTTTCGGTAACTTCTTTTTACCACTTCAAATCGGTGCGAAAGACGTTGCTTACCCGAAATTAAACTTAGCGAGCTGGTACCTGTTCATGACAGGCGCTACTATGGCTATTGCAACTATGTTCTTACACAGAGTTGATACAGGTTGGACGTTCTATACGCCTTACTCAATCAGAACTGGAACTTCTGTTTCTTTAATGGTGGCAGCGGTTTTCATCATGGGTATGGGTTCAGTATTAACTGGTCTTAACTTCATCGCGACAATCCACAAATTACGCGCTCCTGGTATGACATTCCACAGAATGCCATTATTCTGCTGGGCGATTTACTCAACGTCGATTCTTCAAGTATTAGCGACGCCGATCTTAGCGATCACGTTATTGCTTTTAATCATGGAACGTACATTCGGTGTAGGTATCTTTGATCCTAAACTTGGCGGTGACCCGGTATTATTCCAACATTTCTTCTGGTTCTACTCGCATCCTGCGGTTTACATCATGATCTTACCAGCAATGGGTATCGTTTCTGAGTTGTTAACAACTTACTCTAAAAAAACGATCTTCGGTTACACAGCGATTGCTTACTCTTCATTAGGTATCGCGATCGTATCGTTCTTCGTTTGGGGACATCACATGTACGTTTCTGGTCAATCAGAACTTGCTGGCGTGATCTTCTCTTTCTTAACGATGTTAGTAGGTGTTCCTACAGCGATTAAGATGTTCAACTGGCTTGCGACTCTTTACAAAGGTTCGATCGAATTCACAGCTTCGATGTTATACGCAATGGGATTTATGTTCTTATTCGTAATCGGTGGTGTGACTGGTATCATGTTAGCCGTATTACCAATCGACGTTCACTTCCATGACACTTACTTCGTGGTAGCTCACTTCCACTACGTAATGGTGGGTGGAACATTAATGGCGTTAATGGGTGGTATCTATCACTGGTTCCCGAAAATGTTCGGAAAAATGTACAGCGAAGGTTTAGCTCGTATGTCTTTCGTGTTCGTATTCGTTGGTTTCAACGTGACGTTCTTCCCTCAATTTATCTTAGGTGCGATGGGTATGCCTCGTCGTTACTTCGATTACATCCCGGCTTACGAACAGTTAAATAAAATTTCAACTGTTGGTTCTTGGTTAATCGGTTTAGGTTTCTTGATCGGTTTAGTTTCGATCATCAAAGCTTTAACTTCTGGTGCTAAAGCTCCTGCAAATCCATGGGGCGCAAAAACATTAGAGTGGCACACAGAATCTCCGCCAATTACACACAACTTTTCTCACGAACCACACGTGACAGAGGGGCCTTATGAGTACAAGTAAGATGATTAACGGTGTTCCTGTTCAGGAGCACTTTAAAGACGCTCATCACCAATTTGATACAGCGAAAATGGGAATCTGGTTGTTCATGTGTACAGAGATTCTTATGTTCGGTGGTTTATTCGTTGGTTATGCGATTTTCCACATGATGTACCCTGAGATGTTCTCTGAAGGCGCAAGCTTTCTTGACTGGAAAATGGGTTTCGTAAATACGTTAGTTCTTATCTTTTCGTCATTAACAATGGCTTTAGGTATCTACTTCATCCAAACAAACCAAATCAAAAAGGCTGTTTGGTCTTTAGCGATCACGATCCTTTGCGGAGCAGTGTTCATGGTTATCAAATACTTTGAATACACGCACAAATTCCACATGGGTATTTTCCCAGGAAACATGCTTGATTTAGCGAAGTTAAATGAACACTTAACAGCGACTGGTCTACCGACAATCAAATCGACAAACCTTGGTATGTACTTTGGTTTCTACTTTTGTATGTCTGGTCTTCACGGTATCCACGTTTTAGTGGGTATGGGTTTAATCACTTGGTGTTTAATCCGTGCAGTTCGTGGCGATTTCAACCCTAACTATTATACGGCTGTAGAAGGTGTTGGTATCTTCTGGCATATCGTCGATTTAGTTTGGATCTTCTTATTCCCTTTACTTTACTTAGTAGGTTAGGAGTTTATAAATGGCACACGGTCACAAAGAACAATTACCTAATGAACACCACATCACACCACTTGCAACTTACTTAAAAGTTGCAGGGGCGTTATTTGCTTTAACTTTCTTAACTGTTGGTGCACATGCTGTTAACCACTTGTTAGGACCTGCAGCTCCGTTAGTTGCGTTTGCAATCGCGGCAGTAAAAGCATTCTTAGTTATGGCTTGGTTCATGCACTTGAAATATGAAAGCATGGAAAACAGAATCGTATTCTCTTTAGGATTCGTTTTCTTATTAGTGTTATTCGGAATTTCAATCACGGATATTTTATCACGTCATTTTATCAGTGGAGTTCTTTAAAACTCTGCTGTGTTTAAGATTTATTCCCAACTTACAAAATTTGGAATAGTCATATTCGTACTTTTAGCCGGTTTAGCAGGATATGCGACCGGCTATTTTGTTGAGACACCTTTTTCTTGGACACATCTTTTAACGTTCGTTGGTGGACTGTATTTTTTAAGTTCAGGTTCTTTAGCGCTTAACCAATGGCAAGAGATCGAACTTGATAAATCAATGCCGCGTACGAAAAACCGTCCGTTAGTAACGGGCGCTTTAACTCCGGCAGCCGCTTTAATTATTTCAATCACGTTAACAGTACTTGGCGTAGCGATGTTATTTAGCTTAACAGCCATGGCCGGTTGGTTGGGAATTATTTCTGTCATTTTATATAACGGCCTTTACACTTACATCTGGAAACCGAAATGGATCTTCGGTGCTGTGCCTGGGGCGATTCCTGGGGCGTTACCAATTACGATTGGTTATGCGAGCTGTAATCCTGATATTTTCAATTTAGATTCAGTGTATTTATTTTTAATTATGTTCTTATGGCAAATGCCACACTTCTGGTTATTGGCGATGAAGTACAAAGAAGATTACCGTGCGGGGCAAATTCCGACATTGCCAACGGCGCTAGGTGATCAGAAGACTTTATTTCACATCGGTCTTTATACGTTTTGTTATGTGGGTGTGGCGATTGCTTCACCGTTCTTTTTACAAACGAGCTGGTTATATGTGTTAGCTGTGTTTCCGTTTGCGTTTTTCTTAATGAAGGAATTCTTTCGTCTTTACCGCTCAGAAGGGCGTGAAAGATGGTTTGCTTTTTTCATGTGGGTCAACTTTTCAATGCTGGTTTTCGTATTTGTACCAGTTATTGATAAATGGAGCTTTCTTTTCCTACACCGCGTCTAAATCCTGACTTGAGTTTTTATAAACCTCGTAGCTAATCTCTTTGGTAAAGCGGGCCTAATCAGGCCGTTTGAAGGGATTTTATGAAGCATTTTTTAGTTACATTCTTATTAGCTGTATCAGTTCAAGCTGCGGATAAAAGCACTAAACCTGCGGCAAAAGCTAAAGCTCCAGTGAGTGCCGCAGCAGAAGTAAAAACAGAAGCCCCTAAAGGTGAGTCAGTGGTTTTTAAAGCGACCGAGGGAAAAACTGAATTTTTAGCTATCGGTAAACCTTCAATGATTAAAATTAACGGCGAAGCTCAAGGCCCAGAAGGCACATTAACAGCGTCGAAAAATTCTTTAAGCGGCACCGTAAAAGTTGATTTAAACCAACTAACGACAAAGATCGATCTTCGCGATGATCATATGAAAAATAAATATTTAGAGGTTTCTAAATTTCCTGAAGCCACTTTAGAATTCGTAAATCTGCAATTACCAACGGATTTCGCTACTTTATCTGATAAAGAAACTGAAGTTCCTTTTACAGGAAAATTCACGATGCACGGTAAAACAAGCGATGTGACAGGTACCGCTAAAGTAGCCCGTATTGCGACTCATGTTGCGGGTCATGCGCAATTCGCGTTTAAAATTACCAATCACTTAGACACTCTTCCAAGTTGGTTAGGGGTTAAAGTCGCTGAAGATGTGACAGTGAAAGTTCAACTTAAAGGCTTAGTGCAATAATGAAGTTTCGTTTTAAATTTGCAGCTGTAGTTTTATTATTTTCACAAACGATTTTCGCGTTTCCAGAGATGATTAAGCATGGCTACGTGAACTGTACGGCTTGCCACGTTTCTCCAAGCGGGGGTGGTGTTTTAAACCCCTACGGTCGTAACTTATCAGCCGAATTAATCAGTACCTGGTCAAACAAGGGTGAAGAAGGGTTTCTTCACGGCGCTGTTGATACATCGACTGTTGATGAATGGTTAGCTCTTGGTGGTGATTACCGAGGTGTTCAGGTTCATACTGATTACGCGAATAAAGCCACGGGTGTTAACAATGTGGATGGTCGTTATATCAATATGCAAATCGGTTTAGAGATGGGTATCATTCAACCGAAGTGGGCTATTGTTGGCTTTTTAGGCCAGTATAACTTTAACGAACCAGAGCACTATAACCGCCTGCAGGCTAAAGTAAGCCGCTTATACGGTTTATTTAAGCCCACTGACGAACTCACTTTCAAAGTTGGTCGCTTTCAACCTAATTTCGGTATTAATCTTCCAGACCATAACCTATCAACACGCACGCGCTTAGAAATGGGTTCACTGTCTTACCGTGGCGGAAAAATTTCGATTGAAGATAAAAATACAGCTGAAGTTTTCTGGTTAGGTGAAGAGTATAACTTTTCTTTGGCTGGTTATCGCATTCGTAAAGATTTAACGGATGATAACGATAAAGGTTTTACGTACACAGCCAGCAAAGTTTTTGCTGAAAAATTTAAATTAGGTCTTCAGGGTTTAAGTGAAAAAAGTGATGTGCGCGAAAAGAAAATTTTCGGGCTGACTGGTTTACTTGGTTGGAACGAAAAATGGTCGACATTAGCTGAAATCGATAATGTGAAAACAACACCTTCTTCAGGTGTTGAAACAACAGGTATCGCTGCTATTCACCGCACAGGGTATGAAGCTTTTAAAGGCTTTCAAGTGTTGGTGTTAAACGATTATTACCAATCTAATAAAGATAACGGTGCCACTAAGCTTTACCGATATGGCCCAGGATTAATTTGGTACCCACGCCCGCACTTTGATTTTCAGCTGTTTTACACCAAAGAGCAGCGCTCAAGCCTTGAGGGTGAAGGCGATTACGCTTGGTTAATGACTCACTATTATTTCTAATTTTGGGTAGTACGACGCTCGCCATCCTGGCTGTACTTCAGACGGCTTGACTCAGGCTTCTGCCTTCGTCCCTTCGGGTTACACGCAAAAATAGCATCCTGCTATTTTTGTCCTGCCGTCTGACCAGGGTTTTGGTTATTTTTTTATAAGTCTTTTAGAGTTTCGGTCATAAATTGGATTAAATCTTTGCGTTCGCTGATTTGAAACTTTGATTCGTGCACAATCATACATAAATCGAAATGGATTAATTCAGATCCGATTTTTTCAAAATTGTAAGCTTCAGCAATAGGATTTGGTAAAATTCCATAACAGGTATCGGCTGCGACACTGGCGGCAATAACTTCGTAATTGTGAACAGGAATCAGCTTATACTGATGCGAAAGTTTAGTGAGAATCTTTGGTGCTAAGTACATGTCAGGGTTGTACATGAGTAGCACGTGGTTTTTTTTCTTTTTCCAGATACCGACGTGCTCAGATCTGATTTTTTTTGGAATTAAGTTCGGATTTCTAATCGGGTTGATGACAAATCCTAAATCAATCTCTAAACGGTTTACTTTTTGTGTTATTTCTTTCGAAGTTCCAAACACAGTTGTCAGGTCAAATTCAATATTTTGCTGGTACAAAGCCGGTGCAAGTAAAGGTAAAACAGAACGGGCAATGACAGGATGAAAGCCCACCGTCAAACGCTGCTGCCAAGCCGCCACATCGGTGTTTTGGCTTTGGCTTTTTATCCACTCATGTTCAAGGTGCTCAATCGATTTTTTTAAATGTGAACCAGCCGCCGTCAATTTAAGGCCTCGTGAAGTTCGTTCAAAGAGTTTTGCTTTATGTTCGTGTTCAAGTTGCAGAATGATTTTTGACATGGCCGATTGGCCCATGCCGTGAATTTCTGCGGCCTGGCTTAGGTTTAAGGTTGAACAGCAAGTTCTAAAGTACAGATAATCTTTTTTAAACGGTGTGCTCTTTATCATTCCAATAAAGAATATCAGGTATTCCGTAAATGGAATACCAAAATTAAATAAGAAATGGGATAGATAGTTTAAGGATGAAAGCTTTACCAGGTAGGTAAAGGCTTTGATAAGGAGTAAGGGTTATGAGAGCAGTTCTGTTAACATTAACTTTTTTAACTTTGGTTTCTTGCAGCTATAGCCACACGAGTGGTGGCCATGATCAAGCTTCGCCGCAAGCCGGTTTATCTGATCCAAAACCCGGTGAAGAGCCTGCGGTTCGTTACGCTGATGTGAATAGCGCCGTATTTGCAAGTTCATGCTCGGGCTGCCATCAGAAAAAAGGTTTAGATTTAAGTTTTGCCGATTACGCAAATTCAAAATCATTCGCGAATGAAATTTTTGTTCGCGTATTCGAAGATCAAGATATGCCTCCACGTGGAGGTTTGACTGAACTGCAACTTCAAGTTTTAAGAACTTGGATTGAAAACGGTTCGCCGGAATAATTCTTGCTCCCTTGGCGTAAAAGCGATCTGCAATACAGATTTGGGGTAATACACCCCACAAGGAGTCCCAATGAAACCGGTGTGGCTGATTTTATTATCGATAGTCTTTATTAGTTCTTGCGATAAAAAAGAAAATGCAAAAACGGTTTCTCCGCCTCCAGCAGCACAGCAAGGCAATAATGATTGTGAGAAAGTCCGCCTGAGCAATGCGTTGGGCGATGCCAACAGTATTATAGGTGGTACGCGTGTTTTATCCACAGACCCTGATGCCAAAACTACGGCGATGATTATTTCAACCGAAAAAAATACCGGCGAATCTTTTGTGTGTACCGCAACACCAATTACTAACCGCACACTTATCACCGCCGCTCACTGTTTAGACCGCGCTTCAAAAGTGACGGCGATTTTTTATGTCGATTTGATGTGCTCAAGCGGTTTTAAATTTAGCCGTGATGCTATTCGTGCAGTGGATTTTAAATGGCATCCAGATTATGACCCGAATTTAATGAACAGTGGTAATCCTGATATCGGCTTAGTGCATTTAGCGGACGATATAAAACCAGGATATCCTGTCTACGAAATTAATTTAGCTCCTCAAAATTTAAACTCTGATCTTTTATTATATGGTTATGGCGTCACCGGATCGAATAATTCTGACAGCACGGTTTTACGCAAAGTGCGTTTAGAGCGTAACGAATACGGTTTTGAAATGAGTTCGATTGTGATTACAAATAATGGTGTGCGCGGTATTTGTTTGGGTGATTCAGGCGGCCCTGGTTTTGTGAGAGCGAATAATGAATTACAAATCGCAACGGTGAATTCTTTTGGCTTTGGTCCTCGTAATGATGTGTGCGGTGGAAGAAGCAGTTTAATTCTGCTTCACCCATTTATGCCATTTATTCATGAAACATTACAGAAGTGGGGCGAATCATTACCGACACCAATGCCTGGGCCAGCACCGCAACCACCACCACCTGTGGTTAATAATTAACTAATACGAAGATCTGCTGGCGTATCGACTTGGCGAAATGGATGCGCTTTTTTGAAAGCGTCGATACTTGAACAGTGATTTACGATTTTGCTGATATGAGGAAACGCTTCTAGCGGTACTTTAAATCTTTGCGCAGTAAAAATCTGTGGTACTAAAAATAAATCGGCCGCGGTGATTTCATCACCAAAGCAAAATAAACCTGAATGTTTTTCTAACATCTTTTCACAAGCAGTAAGGCCTGCTGTGATGAAGTAGTGAATCCATTTTGTTTTTTGCTCTTCGTTCGCTCCGAAATTTTTTTCTAAATACTGAAGTGTGCGTAAATTTCCGTAAGCGTGAGTGTCGGCGTTGATATTTTCACAAAACTGTTTAACTAAGGCTTTTTTATACGGATCTTTCGGGAACAGTTGATAACTTTGTGGAAAAGCATCATCTAAGTATTCACAGATCGCAATGGATTGGCCGATCACATTTTTTTTACCGTTAGTTTCATGAACTAATGTAGGAACTCCACCCATGGGATTTAAGGCACGGTATTCGGCCGAATGTTGTTCGCCGCCGTTATTCAGTAAATGAATGGGTTTATAGTCGAAAGGTAATTTTTTAACCTCTAAAGCGATGCGGGCACGGTAAGAAGTTGAACTGCGAAAGTAATTATAAAGCGCTAATTTATCCATATAAACCCTTAGTTTTTTCTTAGTTTCAGGGGGTGTGGCTAAAACTCCAACAGATGTTGCAGGACGCCAAAGTGTGGCTCTGGTTAGACCCTTGTTTTTCGCGTGTCTAGTTCTGTTTAGAGGAGTAAGCTCAAGGCAGAAATATAAGACTGGAGGGTCTATGTTCAAAAAGTTATTTACAGCAGCAACAGTTATTTTTTCTATGGTTTCAGTAGCTCAAGCCGAAGTGGCTTACTCAATGCCAGCACTTGAGGTCGGTTTTAAGTTAAACACTATGGATCTTGATGGCGCGACTTCGAACAAACAATCACAAGCTTTTCAAGGCGGCGGTTCTATCGTTTTTGATTTTGGTGATTCAGGATTCGGTTTAAAAACTGGCTTAATGTATTCAGAGCGTACTTTTAAAAATGAAGCTCTGCTAAGCAATTTAGAAGGTAAAATTACTTACTTCGATGTTCCGTTACACTTGATGTTTAAATTCGAAGATTACGCGGGAATCTTTTTAGGCCCATCATTCTCAACTAAATTAGGCGATGAGTGTACAACTAGTTTTGGTGGTGGTTGTTCTGTGCCTGGTGTTAAATCTACAATTATGCCATTAACATTCGGTGCGCAATTTAAAATGGCTGCTAACTTCGGTTTAAGCTTATTTTTCGAAACTATTTCAGGTAAAGTCGCTGACAATCTTGAAAGTTCACGTGGCGTTGGCGCAAACTTATTATTCGTTTTCGACTAAGTTAATTAGTTTTAAAAAAGGATCTAGAGACTCATGAAATTAGCTTCACTTAAAGTATCAAATTCTAAAGACGGTGAATTAGTCATTGTTAGTCGTGATAATAAATCTTTTGTTTCGGCTAAAGATATTGCACCGAATTTATTAAACGCTATGGAAAATTGGGCGGCTATTGAACCAAAATTAAAAGCCCGCTACGACCAATTAAATAGCGGAAGTGCGGCTGGTGCTCAGACGGTTTCTAGTTCTGCCATTTTTGCCTCAGCTTTACCGCGCACATGGCTTTTTGCCGATGGCTCTGCCTTTATCCATCATATTAAGCTTGTGCGTAAAGCGCGTAATGCCGCTTTACCTGAAACACTTTTAACAGTGCCCTTGATGTATCAAGCTGAAAGCGGAAGATTTTTAGATCCTATCGAAGATATCCCGCAGCGTGATTTTTCTCACGGTACGGATTTTGAAGCTGAAGTGGGTGTGATTGTAGATCATGTTCCGATGGGGGTAACTCCGGAGCAGGCTCTTAAGCACATTAAGTTATTAGTTCTTATTAATGATGTTTCCCTGCGCGGCTTAATTCCAGAGGAGTTAGCGCAGGGGTTTGGTTTTTTCCAATCTAAACCTAATAAAGCATTATCTCCATTAGCCCTAACAACAGATGAACTTGGTTCAGCCTGGAAAGATGGCCGTGTGCAGTTGCCACTTAACGTAACTTATAACGGTCAATTCTTCGGTAAAGCCAATGCTAAAGAAATGCATTTTCACTTTGGTCAGTTAATCGCTCATGCCGCAAAAACTCGTGATTTAGCCGCCGGTACTTTAATTGGCTCAGGCACTGTAGCTAATGAAGATGCGACTGTGGGTTCAAGCTGTTTAGCTGAAAAACGCACGTTAGAGCAAATCAACGAGGGTAAACCTTCTACGCCATTTATGAAAGTGGGCGACACTATTGAAATTGAAATGTTCAATGACAAAGGCGAAAGCTTATTTGGCCGCATTTCACAAAAAGTAGCTCAGGCTTAAAGAAAGTTATTAGTGAAACATTTTTCGGTTCATAAAAACTTTTTTCCAGAAGCTAAAAATTTACGTGCGGAGTTTGACCAAAATTTCTCAAACCCGCGCGGAACCGATTCAAAACGTTTTGTTTGGGATTACTGGTACTTCGAAGACCAGTATCACTTAATCAGAACTCCGGCTTTTTATTATTTTACTAAAAAGATTTATCGAAACTTTCACTCTCAATTAGTGCAATGGGGGCGTGAAAACTTAGGTTGCCACGATATCTCACCACCGTGGATGAGTTATTACGTTGATGGCTGTTATCAGAATCTTCATTCTGATGTGCCGCACGGCCCATGGGCTTTTGTGTATTCGTTAACGGTTGATCCCAAAGCTTTTAAGGGCGGTGAAACGTTAATTATGAAACCTGATGTGCTTGATTACTGGAGCACCTTTCAAGACCAGCAAGACCGCGAATATCAAAGCTTTGTTGATCGTATTCCTGCAAACTTTAACCAGCTCGTTGTTTTTGACCCGCGTTTCCCACACGGGGTAACTGAGGTTAAAGGTACACGTGATCCGCAAAAAGCGCGTTTAGTGATTCATGGTTGGTTTGTTGAGCCAAGGCCTTATGTCGTGGGCGGTTTAACAACAGCCCAAGTGCAAAAGCCCTTATCAGAAGCCATGTATATGTTTTCTGAAGAGGTAGCAAAGATCAATCCAACGCATGGAACTGTTTCCATCAGATTAGAAATTTCTCCGGCCGGGAATGTGACGGGTTACCAAGAAGTGACTAACACATTAGTGTCGCTTGCGCATAACCAACAAGAAGTCATTTATACAAAAAAACTTCTTAAATCTCTGTTTGCGAATTTACATTTTCCGAAAGCTAAGAAAAAATCATATTTAACGATTCCGATTCTGTTTAAATAGAAGGTACGAAATGACGCTGACTCAGTTAACTTACATTGTTGCTGTTGATAAATTTAAAAACTTTGGCCAAGCTGCTGAAAGTTGTTCGATCACGCAACCGACATTATCAATGCAGATTCAAAAGTTAGAAGAAGAGTTAGGCGTGCAAATTTTTGATCGCAGTCATCAACCGGTTAAAACAACAAAAATCGGCGCTTCGTTAGTGACACAAGCACGTGTGATTTTAACTGAAAGCCAACACTTTCATGAAATCATTCAAGATAATAACGGCGAAGTTAAAGGCGAAGTGACGGTTGGAGTTATTCCAACATTAGCTCCGTATTTACTGCCGCTATTTTTAAAGAAATTTTCAACAAAACATCCGGCATTGCAAATTCACGTTGAAGAGCTGCAAACAGAGCAAATTTTAGAGCGTTTAAAAAACTCTTCGTTAGATGTGGGTTTACTAGTAACGCCGATTGATGACCCAAGTTTAGAATCAGCACCTTTATTTTATGAGCCGTTTTTAGTTTATGCTTCAGAAAAAAGTGCTTTAGCCTCAAAAGCCAAAGTGCAGCAAACCGATTTAAATTCGAACGAGTTATGGTTGTTGACAGAAGGCCACTGTTTTAGAGATCAGTCATTGGCGATCTGTAAAAACAGAAAAAAGGTGACAGACATTCATAGAAATATTAAATTCGAATCTGGAAGTATAGAAACCCTACGCCGTATGGTGGATCAGGAAACTGGGTTTACTTTGCTTCCGTATTTAGCTGCCCAAGAGGTTGGTAACCGTAAGCAAGTGAAAGAATTTGCGTCTCCGGTGCCAACACGTGAAGTCAGTCTTATTCACAACACGCATTTTAAACGTCACGCTTTTAAAGAATCATTAATCGAAACCATTCAGAAGAACCTACCTAAGGATATTCATATCAATCAGACAAAGAATACCCAGGTTGTCGATCTTCCGATAGGAAATCGTTAGAGGGTGCCAGGCCTTTTTTGCTACGGGTATATTTGTTAATACGGCCGCTGCGCTGGTTGGCTTTCCTAGCCGGCCTTTCTGACGGCATCGTGCCGTCAGAGGAGATAATTAAATTATACGAACAGAATTTCTACGGGAACTTCAACATCCGGGTGTAATGATTTTTTCACCGGGCAGTTGTTGGCAATTTCAGGAATTCTTTTTTTGAATTCTTCGGGGATTGAATTCGGAAATTTACAAACAGTTTTGAGTGAAGCAATTCTTCTTGGTGGTGGTGTCATCACTTTTTCAGTGTATGAGGTAGCACCCACGATAGAGATATTTTCTTTCTCGGCGTGAATCGCAACAGTAGTTAAAATACATGTTCCCACGGCTGTCGCTACTAAGTCTGTCGGAGAAAAAGTTTCACCTAAACCTTGATTATCTTTCGGGGCGTCAGTTTGGATTGTCGACTGAGAAGGGCCGTGAGTGGCTTCACAGTGTTTTTGACCTGTGTATTTTGAGCTGATTGTTACCATATGCATGTACCTCTTGCTTATTGGGTATATATTCAGGTATCAGTTAAGTCATGAATTTACGTACGTTGTTATCTTTATTGGCATTGGTTTTCGTTGTTTCTTCATGCACTCAATCTAATGAATTAGGAAGCAAGAAAAACCCATTTAAGTTTTATATCGTTCCTGCCCAAGACGTCGTGGCTCTTAAAGAGCAGGGTGAAAAGTTAAAAGAATTTTTAAAAAAAGAAACAGGCATGGAAGTCGAAATTGAACTTCCGATCAATTACATCGCTTTAGTTGAAGCCTTCGGTTCAAAGCGTGCGGATGCAGGGATTATTAATACATTTGGTTATATCTTAGCGAACGAAAAATACGGTGTTCAGGCCAGACTAAAATTAATGAACCGTGGCCGCGACGAGTATTACGGGCAAATCATTGCGCGCGCTGATGGCCCAAAATCAATTAAAGAATTAAATGGTAAAAAATTTGCGTTTGTTGATCCAGCTTCAACATCGGGTTATTTATTGCCGCTTCGTTTATTCAAACAAGAGAATGTAAAACTTAAAGAATTTATGTTCGCCGGAAAGCACGACACTGTGGTGCGCGCGGTTTATCAAAAGCAAGTCGATGCAGGAGCTACGTTTTACACTCCACCAGACGATGATGGCACACCTAAAGATGCGCGTTGGATTTTACGTACAGAATATCCTGACGTTTATGACAAAATTAAAATCTTAAAATTAACTGGCCCGATTCCGAATGATCCGGTGATTTTTAGAAAAGATATTCCAGAAGAAGTGAAACAGAAGTTTTCTGATGCTTTAATCAAGTACGTTAAAACTGATGAAGGTAAGTCAGTTTTATTGGGCATGTACCATATCACCGATTTTAAGGCGGCGTCTGATAAAGACTACGACCTTGTACGCGGTTACCTTAAAGACGTCGGCGAAACCGCACAAAGTTTTATTAAATAATTAATATTTACGAAGTAAGGCCTTAACCAAACCTTTGATTTCAACTTGTTGTGGGGCGTACCACATCGAAGTTAAACGTGGGTTGGCTGGACGAAGTTCAACAGCTTTCGTTATTGTTGAGATCTCGGGGTTTTTCTTCATATAGAAGCGTTTAACCGTAGATTCAGTTTCAACGCTAGCGACTACAAGGTCACCGTCTTTAGCATTTTTCTGAGATAACACGACTAGGAAGTCACCATCAAAGATGCCTTCATCAATCATCGAATCACCTTCTACTTTTAAAGCGAAGTAATCGCCCGGTGTTTTAATAAACGTGGCCGGCACATCAATAAATTCATTTTCATGAAGGCGCTCAATCGGCGAACCGGCGGCAACGCGCCCTAAGAAAGGAATAGGAAGAACCTTCGAATTGTCGCTTTGTGAGCTTTGGGAAGACTGACCAGCGAAGGAGTTCTTCGAAGGTTCTTTCACTATATTTAATCTATTCGCGAGATCCTTTTGAAAATCATCTGCTGAGTGCAGGATTTGAATCGCGCGTTTTTGGTTTTGAGGAATAAGCACATAACCTTTGTTGCTCAATTGTTTCAGATAATTTTGAACTGAATTGAATGAGGCAAAGCCAAAGTGATCGCAGATCTCTTGGTAAGAGGGCGATACGCCTTTAGAAACCAGTTCCTGCTCAATGAATTGCAGGACTGATTTCTCTTTGGCTGTTAATGGTGGGAGGGGCTGGTTTGCTTGTTTCTTCATACACATAACTTACAGTGTAAGAAATGTGTAAGTCAATAGGTTATTTACTAAATCTTTCTTTAGGACCATGGACTGGCTTGTCGCTTAAAGAGGCTGGTTTTTTATCGCTGTGATGCTCTGGGGCAGAGACGACATGTTTAGGAGCTGATGAACAGTTCTGATAAAACAACAGAACAAACGGGTTTGCGATGAATAATAGGGCTAACATAACGCTACTCTTTTTTGCCATTCTCAAATCTCCTTCGTACTAACCTAAGTCGGGTCTCGGCATAAATTACCTATCGGTGTGATTGAGAAAAACATGAGGACTTTTTTGCACAGATATGATGTTATTTTGAGAATGAAAATCTTCAGTCTCATATTGATCACATTAAACATATTTTCGGTGAGTGCTTTTGCGGAAAGCGCAACATCAGCGACAACTGAAATTAAAACTGAAGCTCCCGTTGTAAATAAAGAAGCCCTTAGCTCTTGGTGCACTGAAGTTCTAGGTCGTTACAAAAACTATAAGACGAAAACGAATCTGGTTAAAGCCTGCGAAAAAGTGGTTCAAAAAGATGGTTGCGCATCTGTAAATGGCAAACCAATCTTTCACGTGGATCAAAAAGGGAAAAACGAAAAAGCAAAAAATATTCTGGTGATCAGTATGATTCACGGTGATGAAATTGGCGCCGGCTCTTTAGGGCGTTACTGGTTTGAGCGTGTGCAGGAAATTGATCCGCGCAATAACTGGAGAATTATTCCTATCGCGAATCCTGATGGCGCTTTGAAAAAAACGCGTACCAATGCCACAGGTGTCGATTTAAACCGTAATTTTCCGACAGCAGATTGGGAAGCTGAAGCGCAAAAGTTCTGGAAAAAAGAAGCCAAAAGTTCTGTGCGTAAATTTCCAGGCGATAAAGCAGCCAGTGAGCCTGAAGTTAATTGTATCGTGAAGCATATCGAAGAATTCAAACCGCAGTTTGTAATTTCGATTCATACGCCGCTAAATGTTTTAGATTACGATGGTCCGAAAGTAAAATCACCGAACTACAGTTATCTACCTTGGAAACGTTTAGGAAATTTTCCGGGAAGTTTAGGCCGCTATCTTTGGGTTGAACAAAGTGTTCCGGTATTAACGGCCGAATTAAAAGGTGAACTTCCGACAACAAGTAACGTGTTTGATCAGTTACAAGATTTGATCGGTCATTTAGTTCAAGTCGATCTTAAATAATTACTAGTGGACTTGGGTATTTTCAGTGGCCTGTTGAATCGCGTTTAAACGATCTTGCGGGCTTTCTACTTCGTCTTGAATTTCTGATAGACGTTGGAGCATAGCTTCTTTGGCGGCGTTGATAGCATCAAAGATATCATGGCCAAAACCTTCAGCTTCAAGCGTAGCTTCGCCTTCTTTAAGAACAATCGCAATGCGATAAGGGTAGTGATTATCAGCCGAATCTGCGTCGCTTGAAATAACATGGTCGTCATCAGCGTAAGCGCCTTCAGCATCACGAGCCAATACGATGACATTCGTTTCCGGCGTCACATAGGGGCTGAATTCGTTGATTTGCTGATAAACAAAAGATTTTACTTCAGGGTCTGTTTCAATAAGATGCAGTGTATCCTGAAGCGACGTTGTTCCTTGGAGGTGGGTTTTATTTTTCTTAGTAAGATTCTTTCTTGCCATAGAGCCTCCCGTAACAGTTATTTCATTTTAACATTGTGTTCAAAAATTCAGAAGTCTAAGTCCGCAAAAAAATTAAATATTCTGCATATGCGGATTAAATATTTCTGAATACGAATATAATTCTTTTAGCGCAGTAAATTAATGCTCGTGTCTCGACCTAAGTCATTGTATCAATTTGGTATATGGCAAACATAAAACTTTCTGATAGCTGGCGTAATCATTTAGAATCCGAGTTCCAAACTGCGTACATGAAGGACCTAAAATCCTTTCTGCAAAAAGAGTACGAAGCCGGTAAGAAAATTTATCCTGATGCGAAAAAATATTTTAACGCACTAGATTTAGTTGATTTGAAAAATGTAAAAGTGGTTATCCTCGGGCAAGATCCGTATCACGGGCCGGGCCAAGCCCACGGTTTAAGTTTCTCTGTGCCAGAGGGCGTTCGTTTTCCGCCATCATTGTTAAACATCTTCAAAGAATTAAAAGCTGATCTTGGAAAAGAAATGCCAACTTCGGGAAATTTAGAACGTTGGGCTAAACAAGGGGTACTTTTACTCAATGCCGTTTTAACTGTTGAAGAAAGTAAGGCCGCCGCTCATCAAGGCAAGGGCTGGGAAAAATTCACAGATAAAATTATCGAAGTTGTAAATCATGAATGTGATCACGTTGTGTTTATCTTATGGGGAGCTTACGCCCAGAAGAAAGGCGCCATCGTCGACCGTAAAAAACATTTAGTGCTTGAGAGTGTTCATCCATCGCCACTTTCATCACACCGTGGATTTTTTGGCTCAAAACCTTTTTCCAAAGCAAATTCTTGGTTACGAGAACAAGGACTAGAACCTATCGATTGGTAGTGTCTAGTCGTAGACTCGTCAAAGTTTTCACGCTTACACTAAAAAAATGAAAAGATTATTTGTCGCTTTATTTTTAGTGGGAGTTGTATCATCGATCGTTAATGCCGGTCTTCATCATTATCAACACGACAACCCATCATCGAATAAAAAAACCACTCCCAATATGTGTGTTTAGCAAGCTCAAGGCCTAGCCCCTATAGACGGGCTAAGGGATAAAGCTTAAACTAAAAGCATGAAAAAAATGTTATTAGTTTTAGTGTCGTCGTTAGGTTTTACTCTTTCTTCTTTTGCCGCTGATCCTTGTGGATCAAAGAGCATTCAAATCGGCGATGCCCAGCTTGAACTGATTAAAGTTACTGATAAACCTGAAAAGACAGCAAACGGCCAAAGCATCAAAGGTTCTGACGAAGTTTTAATTTCAGGAATTTATATGTTCGTACGTAACGGGCAAACCTGGAATGTGTACCGTTGTGCTGACGACGTTAAACGCGATAAAGCCAATAACCCTGTTGTTAATTTAAATAATTGCGTTGTAAAAAATGATTTTGAATTCGGTAACTTAGTTAAACGTTACGGAAACTCTGGCATCACAGTTAGAAAAACAGACGGCAACCGTTTAGAGATTCGTTTAAATGTGGCTGGTGCCGAAGACATGGATTATTACGATGTAAAATCAACGTCTGATGGTTTGGAAGTGATTCAGAATAAATTTCAAGAAAACAAACAGCAAAGATACTTAAGCCATCATGAGCGCGTATCTTTAGGCGTTTGCTCTGGTTCTAAAAATTCTAAAACGGCTTCTGGTGGCGGTTCTTCTACAGGGTCAACAAGCCCCTCTAAAAAAGTAAAAACGGGTAACTAAAAATAAAAAACCCTCTAAATATTTCTATCTAGAGGGTTCAACTCGGGTTCTATATTCAGACTAATTATTTAATCCATTAATTTGTGTATAAATTTTTGTCTGTTCAGCAGAGTCATTCGTCAGTTTTAATAGACGGCGTAATTTAGGTTCTGCAAAACGGTCTTCGTTTGTAAATATCGGCTTACCAGTTCTTAAATTCGATAACATTTGTTGCTCTTCTTCAGCGTGCAGGATTTCAATGCGTCCAACTAACGTACGCACAGTTTCAGAAGGTCGTGGATATACATCAAGTGGTAATAACGCGTCTGTTTCCGCGCGTGTTAAAACATAGAGAGCACGTAAACCTTTTGATCTTAAATAGCTGGTCTTCCAAGTGTTAAACATTGAAAGCGCTTCATCTGGGTAAAGCCCTGAATCAATCAGCGCTTGCACAATCACTTGTTGAGCTTCAGTTTCAAACTCAGCACGTGGTTTTTTCATACGGTCGCGGAAGTAAGTTAAATCTTTATCATTCAGATTTGAACTTGTACCTTGAGCCAATGAACCTAATGCTTTTACAGCGCCTGTTGATTCTGTCACATCAAGTAAGATGACGCTTGAAATATTCTGGCCATTGTTTTTTAAGGTAACACCTTGGCCAATAGCCGACGTGATATTTAGATTTGTCGTGAAATCACCTAAACCGCGGTAGAAAATAAATTTTTCGTTTTGCGTTCCTGAGCGAACATAGTTGGCTGCGGAAACTTCACGAGCCGGGGCGTACACATTTCCAGATTCAACTGGAGGCAAAGGCATTTTTTCGTTTGTGATTTCAGCATCAAATCTCGTGTAACCACCAAATAATCCGGTGATTTGACCAAGCGAGGGTCCAAAATAAGTAGGTGCTGGAAAGTATTGCGAAATAATTCCTTTTGGAAAAGACACATTTACACTTACTTGTTTTTTCTCTTCGCTGTAAAAATAAATGACCGGTGTTTCCATTTTTTGCGTTACATTTTCCGCGTGAACTTGGAAACCGCTTAAACCTGGTGAATCGTCACACACGGGGATTCCTTTAGAAGGGCGGCAATGACCTGTGCCTCCTGGAATAAAGGTATATTCTTTTAATAAATCACGTCCTACAATAAAAGAAGGCAATTGTTCTTCTTCGTGGTGTAAGCCACCTAAACGTTCGCCATCAGATCCTAGAACAGAAGTGAAAGTTCCCCATTCATGGACCACAAATTTCTTCGCGCTTGGGCTCGTGGTTTGGTTAGTGTTAACTGGCGCAGCGTCTGCTAGTTGGCTTACTAAAGCCACAGCAAGGACCGCATATAATAATATCTGCTTCATCGCATTCTCCTTGTGGTTATTTCCAATTCGTTTTGAACGGGATAAAGCAGTTTTTATTAAATAAGCTTGCTAAAAAAAAGTAATATATAGTAATTAATCCATAACTTATGGATATACAGCAACTGCGCTACTTTAGCGCTATAGCAAAGACCGGCTCTATGAGTCGTGCAGCTGAATTACTTAATATTTCGCAACCCGCTCTTTCAAAAGTGACAAAGCTTTTACAAGAAGAGTTAGGAGTTCCTTTAATTCGCCACGTTGGCCGTCAAATTATTTTGACAGAGCACGGGCAGCGTTTAGCTGAACGTTCACAAACCTTGATTCGTGATTTTGAAAATTTAAAAGGTGAAATTGAAAACCGCGATGTGAGCTGCTGTAAAGATATTAAGATTGCCACCTTCGAAGTGTTTTCAACCTATGCCTTAGAGTTTTTAAATCATCTTGAGTGGGAGCAAAACACGCTGTCATTGCATGAAGTTTTACCGGGCGAATTAGAAGAAGCTGTGGCTAATAAAAAAGTCGATGTCGGTATTACCTATATGCCAGTGCCACATCCGGATTTAGAACATTTAAAAGTCATGTCGATTGATATGGGTGTTTTTTCACATCCCGACGCTTTTCCAGAGTTAGTGCAAAACGATTTTCCTTATGTGGTACCTGTTATGCCGATCACCGGAACACCGTCACGCGTGCGTGGTTTAGACGGGTGGCCTGATGATGTGTTCACACGTAAAGTAAAATACCGCGTAACACTTCTAGAAACAGCGCTTGAATTGTGTCGTCAGAAAAAGGCTGCGGGATTTTTTCCGGTGTTTGTTGTAAATCTTCATAATAAGAGCATTGATAAATCTTTAAGACTCATCCGCAGACCGGGTATTAAAGGCTGTCGTTTGGTACAAACTGATGTCTATATCGTGAAAAGAAAATCCGATGTGGAAAATAAGTTTATCAAACAATTAGCTAAAGGATTACGTGCCGTTTGTAGCACGTAATCTTAGGAATGAGCTGACTATTTACCAATAAGTTGAGTCAGCTCTTGTTTTTTTAGCTCTACATTTTCCATATGGTTCATCAGAGCTTCTTCCATTTGTTCCGTTTCAGAACTTAAAGCCGCTGCTTGTTTGGCGATCTCTTGCGCCTGCGGGCCTTGAGCTGTGATTAACGCTGCTGTGAGTTCGTTTTGTTTTTCAGCTTGGCGGAATAACAGCTCTTCAGTTTTTAGAATTTTTCTTTCTAATTCTTTAATTTCTGAGTTTAAACGTTTTGTTTCTTCTTTGTAATTAAACTTTTTCTCAGCTGTTTCAACAACAGCTGAAGCTTTTTCGACGACTTGCGGAGTATCAATACGCTGACTTAAAATCCCTTTTTCTAAGCTCCAGAGATATTCATCATATGAGCCTGGGTATTTTTCAATCTGACCATTGCGAACTTCAATAATCTGAGTCGTGACTTGTTTTAAGAAGTTACGATCATGCGAAACTAAGATAATAGTTCCGTTAAATTCAGATAAAGCGATCGCTAGTGCATTTACCGTATCAAAATCCAAGTGATTCGTCGGCTCATCGAGAAGAAGTAACGGGTTTCTCTGTAAGAGCACTTGCCCTAAGGCCACACGCGTTTTTTCACCACCCGATAAAACTTTAATTTTTTTATGTACGCTATCACCTGAAAATAACAGTGAACCGGCCATATTTAAAAAATCTTGGGCTACATTATCTTTATGAGCTTTACGTTGAAGCGCATCTAAAACTGTGTCTTCAGGTAACAACTCATCCGCTAAGTGCTGGGCAAAGTAAGAAAAACGCACTTGATGACCCCATTTAAGTTCACCAGTAATTAACGGGATCTTTTCAGCGATGGATTTTAACAGAGTTGATTTACCAGCGCCGTTATAACCGACGATCCCGATCTTTTGCGCACGATCAATGATTAGATTTACATTCTTAAGAATCACTTTTTCGCGGTCATAACCAAGATCAGCGCTTTTTAGCGTCACGATCTCTTTACCTGTGGCTGTGGCCTCGGGTAATTGAATCACTGCACGTGGCGGAAGTTTTTTAATTTCTACTTTTTCTAAGCGGTCTAAACTTTTAAGACGGCTTTGCGCTTGGCGGGCTTTGGTCGCTTTGGCTCTGAACTTATCCACGAATTCTTGGATCTGTTTGCGCTTATTTTCAATTTGTGCAGCTTTAGCTTCTAATAAACGTTTAAGTTCGGCCTTTTGTTCGAAGTAATCATCAATATGACCTGGAAATTTGACGATATCACCGGCTTCGACCTCTAAAGTGTACTCAGTGGTGCGACGTAAGAACTCACGGTCATGTGAAATCAGTAAAAAAGCCTGCTTATAATCCTGTAAGAAATTTTCTAATGTTAAAATACTCTCAAGATCCAAAAAGTTCGTCGGCTCATCCAGAAGCATGATGTCGGGCTCAAGACCGATTAAGTACAAAAGCTTCATACGCATACGGTAGCCGCCCGATAATTGGGTCAGTTTCCCGGAAAAGTGACTTTCCTGTAAACCAAGCCCCAAGCCGATTTGCTTCAATTCCCAGATGGGCTTAAGGCAGTTCTCTTTGAGGTAGTCTTCGGCATTGATATCAACGGTCCAATCGGATTCTTGCTCGAGGTAACCGATGCGTAATCCATTAGCTTTTGTGATCTCGCCGTTATCTAAATGCTCTAGGCCTACGATAATTTTGAATAGAGTCGATTTTCCGGCTCCGTTAGGACCGATCACTCCGACGTGTTCGCCTTGATTTATAGAAAAACCGGCCCCATCAAAGAGGACTTTTGCGCCGTATTGTTTACTTGCATTGTAGAGTTGAAGCAGAGTCATTTCTGTGCCACATTACAAGAGTTTTAATGATGTTTAAAGGGGGAATTTCATGAAAAAAACATTTTTAGCGGCATTGCTATTACCAGCATTCGTGCACGCAGCAGACAACTTTATTTTCTGTATGGAAGGAAGTCCATCGTCGTTCAATCCACAATTAGTGACTGACGGAACGAGCATGAACTCATCAGCGCAAACGATTTTCAATCGTTTAGTTGAGTTCAAACCAGGCACTACAGAAGTAGGCCCAGGCTTAGCAGAGTCTTGGACAATTTCTAAAGACCGCAAAACTTACACTTTCAAATTACGTAAAGGCGTAAAGTTTCACGCAAACTCACTTTTCACACCAACACGTGATTTTAACGCCAACGATGTTGTTTACACTTTCAAAACTCAGTTAGATCCTAAACATCCACTTTCAATTCCTGCCGCTTCTTATGATTATTTCAAAGCGATGGAATTAGATGCTTTGATCGCTGACGTTAAAAAAGTTGACGACAACACTGTTGTTTTCGAATTAAAACGCCCTGAATCTCCGTTCTTAGCTAACTTAGCTATGGATTTCGCGTCTGTTCTTTCTGAAGAATACGCTCAATCTTTAGTTAAATCTGGCAAAGGTTTAAAAACTTTAGAAACAGCGCCAATCGGAACTGGTCCGTTTGTTTTCAAATCTTACCAAAAAGATTCAACAATTAAGTACACAGCAAATCCAACTTACTGGAAAGGCAAACCGAAAATCGAAAACTTAATTTTCGTTATCGTTGCTGATGCGACTGTACGTACGCAAAAAATGAAATCTGGCGAATGCCATGTAATGGCTGAACCACAACCGCAAGATATCGAAGCGTTATCTAAAAACCCAGCAATCAAAGTGATGAACTCTGCGGGTCTTAACGTTTCTTACATCGCTTTTAACACTGAGAAAAAACCTTTCAGCGACTTAAAAGTTCGTGAAGCGGTATCGCTTGCGTTAAATAAAAAATCATACATCGATGTGATTTATAAATCTTCTGGTCAACCAGCTAAAAATCCAATTCCACCAACTATGTGGTCTTACAACAACAAAACAGCTGACCAAGCTTATGATGTTGAAAAAGCTAAAAAGTTATTAAAAGAAGCTGGCTACGCTAACGGTTTTGAAACTGAATTATGGACTATGCCGGTTTCTCGCCCGTACTTACCGAACGGTAAAAAATTAGGTGAGTTAGTACAAGCTGACTTAGCTAAAATCGGTGTGAAAGTTAAATTAGTGACTTTCGACTGGCCGACATACTTAGAGAAATCTAAAAAAGGTGATCACGCTATGATCCAATTCGGTTGGACTGGTGATAACGGCGATCCAGATAATTTCATGAACGTATTATTAGGCTGTACAGCGGTTAAAGCGGGTTCAAACTACGCTCGTTGGTGCCATAAAGAATTCGACACTCTTTTACAACAAGCTAAAGAAGAATCAGCTGTTGCAAAACGTACGGCTCTTTATATGAAAGCTCAGGAAATTTTCGCTAAAGAAAAACCATGGTACCCAGTGGCTCACTCAAAACAAAACAAAGTGATGTCTTCTAAAGTACAAGGTTACAAAATCGATCCATTCGGACATGAAAACTTCGAAGCGGTTTCACTCGCGAAGTAATCGCGGCAACATCTAGAAAAGTAATTTGTTGTAATGTTTATCGTTAAAGGTCTTTTAAAAGTTATTGGTTATTTTCTTTTTATCAGCTTGATGAGCTTTTCAATCATCAGGCTGATTCCCGGAGATCCCGTTCAACATATTATCGGTGAACGCGGAGCCAGCGAAGAACGAGTCGCCGAAATTAAGAAAAACTTGGGACTGGATCAGCCAGTTCCAGTTCAATTTTTGAAATTTACAGCGAACGCCGCTGTTGGTGATTTCGGTGAATCGACAGTTTCTAAACAACCAGTTCTTAGTGAATTCAAAGTTTTGTGGCCAGCGACAGTTGAACTAGCGCTCGTAGCCTTACTTTGGTCTTCGCTTGTTGGTTTAGCTTTAGGAATGTTAGCCGCAGTAAAAAGAAACTCTTTCTGGGATTACGGTGCCGTCAGCTTATCGACTTTAGGTTTTGCGATGCCGATTTTCTGGTGGGGATTAATCGTTATTTTCTTTTTCTCGGTTAAACTTGGAATTTTTCCGGTTTCAGGCCGTATTGATGTGATGTTCGATGTGCCTTTTAAGACAGGCTTTTACTTCATCGACACATTATTGTCTGGCCAATGGGATGCTTTTGCATCGGCTGCGAAATATATTGTGCTTCCGGCCTTTGTTTTAGGAACTGTGCCGTTAGCTTTAATCGTACGTGTTAGTCGCGCAGCGATTATTGATGTGGCCGAAGAGGATTACGTTCGTACCGCGCGTGCGAAAGGTCTTCCGTACAAAGCTATTCTTTTTAAACATATTTTCAAAAATGCACTTCCACAGATTTTAACTTCATTAGGGTTAGCTTTAGGTCAGTTATTAACTGGAGCGATCTTAACTGAAACATTATTCTCGTGGCCGGGCATGGGTCGTTGGATTATTAAATCTATCGAAGCCCGTGATTACCCTGTGGTTCAAGCCGGTGTGTTTTATTCGATGTTGATTATTATTATCGTGAATTGGATTACCGATGAATCGGTGAAAATCGTTTCTCCTAAACTTCGCGATCAACAAAGGGGTGGCTAATGGCAGTCACTGCTACGCAAAAATTATTCAGAAATAAAAACGTTCTTTACGGAACTCTGCTTTTTGCATTTTTCGTGGTTGCGTTTATCGTATCCTTCTTTTGGACTCCATTTGCTTATAACGAAGTTTTCGACGGCATGTCTTTACAACCGATGGGCGGAAAATTCTTATTAGGAACAGATGATCTAGGCCGCGATTTATTATCACGCTTGATGGTTGGTGCTCAGTTTTCATTGGGTATCGGTCTTGTGGTGGGTGGTATCGCTGTGGTGATCGGTGCAGGCTTAGGTTTAATCGCCGCTTTCTACGGAAAACGCGTCGACCAAACATTAACGCAAGTGATGAATGCGCTTCAAGCGATGCCAAGCTTATTATTAGCTTTATTCGTTGTTGCGATTCTAGGTCCAAGTGTAACGAACACGATTATTTCTGTAACGTTAGTTTCAATTCCGACGATGTACCGCTTAGTGCGTTCACAAGCTCAGGTTGAAATGGCAAAAGAATATATCCAATCAGCGAAAGCATTGGGTGCAGGTAATTTACGTATTATTTTACGCCACTTACTTCCAAACTGTATTACACCGATCTTGGTGCAATCAGCCGTTTGTTGTTCAGAGGCTATTTTAAATACGGCAGCATTAGGTTTCTTAGGCTTAGGTATTCCAGCTCCGTACCCTGAATGGGGAACAATGCTGGCTGATTCTAAAAACTTAATGGAAACAGCGCCGCACTTAATGTGGATTCCAGGACTTTGTTTATTGTTATTAATTCTATCTACGCAGTTAATTAGCGATGGTTTAAGAGATCATTTAAGCTAATGAAAATTCCTGCGGTCTTTTTTGATCATAAAAAAAGAAATTTGATTCTATGGCTTACGGATATGACCGTGGCCATAGCATCTTATTTTTATATTACAGATCCATTTTATATTTCGCAGGTTCTTGAGCGCATGGACTTCGCAGCGATTCGACCCGATATTGACCCTGAAGTTTTTCAGTCGCCCTTTTTTCAAGAATTCATGTTTCAGGTGATTTCTATCGTGGCAATTGTAACGATTGCACTTATTGCTTTTCTGCATACGATAGCTTTTTATAAATGTTATCAGCGTAAAACCGCTGCGATTGCTTACGTAAAGGTTTATTCTTGTTTGGCCGCAGTCTCTTTAATGATGTGGTTTTTATATAATGTCAGTCTGTTTAATATGTTAATTTTAATTCCAGCAGCGATTTACACGTTTGTTTTCTTAGTGGAGCGCCAACCACGTTCACCACAGCCTGCTGTTGATAATATTTTAAAATCTTAGCGCGAAATCAGCGCGATAAACTGTACGCCTAAGTAAAACAAGCCGTTCTTTTCAAATGAATGCACCGAATAGCCCGCCATTTTCACAAAATCAGATTTTTCATTGGGGTAAATCAAAGCCAAATGCTTTTGTAAAGCTACGCCTTTTTCAATGCGCAGTAAGGCTCCCATTTGCGAATAATCAACAAACAGGGCTTTCACCAAGCGTGAGTCAGTTTCAATGAGGCAGAATGAATTTGAAGGAAACCTAGAAAACTTGCGTAAGTTAATTGGCATAGGCTTTAACAAAGCAAAGCCTATGCTTGATGTATATCAATGTGGTGCAATTGGTGATTAAAACTAGCCACAAGTTCGACAGGCTGGTGTTAGTGTAGACAGGTTTGTCTATCTATTTTTAGTTTCTACCTTTAACATTTTGGTGGTCCAGAGAGCGACGGCGGCCACAAAAAATAAAAATGAAAAAAACACGAGATTTGATGTTGAATGAGTATTCGCAAGTAAGCGCAATAAGCTTGCCATAATAAGGCAGGTTATAATAGCCGTAACTTTTCTAGAAGAAATTTCGTAATCAAGCGATTCACCACCATGAGCAAGAACAACACGTGTAGAAATAAGTAAGGTGATAAGAACAAAGCCGCCAATGTAAAGAACATGCAGGCCTGCTAAAGAATAACCGAAATAAGGAATTGATAACAAAGTTCCTAAGGCTAAAAAAGTCGATGTGATTTTTAAACCGACACCGACTACAGTCCACTTAACAGGGTTTTTAAAAAGGCCAAAATATTTAACAAGAGCATATGTAATAATGAGCGTGCGGGCGATGAGCGCTAAATTAATTAGGTCAAGTGCTTGCATAAAATAGGTCGCATTAAACAAAATAGCAAAGATAAGGGAACCTATAAAACTCTCTTTGGTATTTGAATTTTGATGCGGTAGAAGGGCATTTGGCAGACGAGAAATCACCGGAACGAGGCGGCTACCAAGCCCGAGAATTAGATTAAGCACAAAGGCTTCGCCACTGAGCAAAAGAAACAGAGAACGGTTACCGGTTGTGATAAAAATAATGGCTCCGCTCAGCGCAAGTAAGAGAGCCGTCGGAATAAAAATAAATCCCGCAAAAGGAAATTTTCTTGAAATAATAAATCGTCTTATTAAAAAGAATAAAAGAAAAAGCAGCTGGAAAAGAACAAGATATGATGACAGACGGGTTTCGTTTCGAATAGTTAAAATAATTTGTAAAAAACTAAAAGACACAGCCACAGATATCTCTGCAAGCGTCACAGCCATGGTCGACATCATTTTAGGCACCGCTGTCATTAAAAAACCGGCGATAAAGGTCCATAAAAATCCGAAGTACATGAGATTACCGTGGGATTCTGCGGGATAAAAATTAATCAGGCGAGATTGAAATAAAATCCAAAAACTAAGGCCGATTACCGAGCACAAGATGCCGATCGGGAAAAGGATTTTGTAAGGTTCAATATCGTGATTCTTTGGTTCCATATCATGGGGCTTTCGCTTTTGCAGTGTGTGCTTTTAAAGCTTCAATCAGTTTGTCTGAACTGGCATTTAAGTTGTCGATCGATGCAAGAATTTCGGCTCCTGGCCCTAACAATGTAATCGCGTTACTATGTGAAAAATCACCGTCGCCTAGGTCTTTGTAGCTAATACCAAGAGCTACCGATAATTCACGCGCATCATCGTCACTGGCTGCGGATAAAAAACTCCACTTTTTAACATCAAGTTTTCTCTCTAACTGATATTTTTTTAATTTGGCCGGTCTGTCATTTTTAACATCGAAAGAGGCTAAAATAACATTAACATTTTTAAAACCCTGGCCTTCGAAATCTTTTAAGATTCTTTGAATTTTCGAAATCGTCATTGGACAAGCGTGAGCACAACCGGTGTAGACCATGGCAATCAATGTGTAAGATTGGCCAACAGTAGAAGAAACCGATTGCTCTTTATTATCGACAGTCAGCCATGTTGACTTAATATCGGTCAAAGTAGCTGCCTGAGAAATTTGAGTTAAAATAATAATTAATAATGCGAGATAAATATTTTTTTTCATAGATTACTCCTATTGAGCACAACGGAACCCTAAATTCCAAATTGAGCTTTTTCCTTTTAAACTTGATCTGAAAGCAAAACGCATAAATGCTGCGTAGTTTTCTTTGTCATTCGATGCTAAAGAGCCGGCTCCGCAAAACATGTCTTTATTAAACGAACTGTCTTCGCGACTTTCGCCAGTTACAAATGTTGTGTTGAAATCTTCAACCCATTCCCAAATAAGACCGTGCATATCATAGGCTCCATACAAATTTTTATAGATTGAACCAACTTCTTTAATTTGTTCTGTTTGCGGTTCTCCGTACCATTCTAGAATACGTTTTAAGAAGAGCTCATTTTTGTTCGCATCACGCAGAGTTTCTGAAGCGGCTGCGGCATATTCCCATTCGTTGAGCGTCGGTAAGCGCAATCCCTGCGATTTACAATAGGTGCGGGCTGCAAACCAACTGACGTTAGTGACAGGCGAATTTTCACGGGCATTTTCAAAGCCATGTAAATAGTTTGCGTCGGTAAAAAGACTGCTCACTTTATCTTTTCGCCAGTCTGAGTTTTTTTCTAAAAATTCTTTGAATTGTTTTACAGTAACAGCTTTAGCCATTAGTTTGAAGTCTTTCACCTGAATAAAGCTGCGTGTAGTTTTGGTTTGATTTTTAATCTTGACTGACATTGGTGATAACCAAATAGCTTCAAGACGTCCTTTTGAGACTGAGACTAAACTGGAAGCGCCCACACTTAGTGTGGAAAGCAACACAATACAAAGTGCTAAGCGCTCGAGTTTTTTCATAATTAGTGTTCTCCGCCAGAGTTATCTTTTGCTACTGGAACTGCAGAAACTTCAGTTTTTGTAAATGTACGTTTTTTATTTCCCCAGCTATTAGATACGTATGTTAAAACGTTGGCGATATCTGCATCTGATAATCCTAAGGCCGGCATTACACCATTGTAAGGAGCACCGTTGACTGTGATTTTACCAGATTTTCCGTTTTTAACGATGTCGATCGCACGTTTGGCATCAGCATTGAAATAATCGGCATTGGCTAAAGGAGGAAACGCACCTGCAATACCTTTACCGTCAGGTTGGTGACAAGCGGCACAGCTGTTTGTAAATACTGTTTTACCCAGCTTAATTTGGTCTTCTACTGTAGCGGCTGTAGTGATTTTCTCTTTGTCATTTACTTTTTGGATCGCTCCACCTTCAGGTAAATAAATGTTGTCAGCTGTTTTTCCAGTAAAGATTTCTTTATTTTCAGGGCCTTCAACTTTCATGATCCCAAGAGACCCTTTGTTGAAAGTTCTGAAAATAGAGTGGTCAACGAGAACTAAATTACTAGGCACTTCAACTTTGTATTCTACAATCGCAGAGCCACCGGCCGGGATCAGAGTAGTTTGGATATTAGTATTATATTCCATAGCTCCTTCACGGTAAACTTTGTCAAAAATTTCGCCGATCACGTGAAATGAAGAAACTAAGTTCGGTCCACCATTACCAACATACAAGCGTACTGTTTCGCCGACTTTGGCTTTAATCGCGTTATCGCCTGTTAAAGAATTTGTCGATCCGTTGAAAACGACATAAGTTGGTTTTTCGTCGATCGCTTTTGACATATCAAACGGTTGGTAGCCTTGAACACCAAATTTACCTTTTGTATAAAAATCGCCTTGCATGACATAGTATTCACGGTCAACTTTTGGAAGGCCTTTTTTTGGTTCAACTAAAATTAAACCGTACATGCCGTTAGCGATATGCATACCGACCGGAGCAGTCGCGCAGTGATACACGTATAAGCCCGGATTGATCGCTTTAAATGAAAAAACACTTTCGTGACCAGGAGATGTAAATGAAGCTGCAGCTCCGCCACCTTGGCCAGTGACAGCATGTAAGTCGATATTATGAGGCATTTTTGAACTTGGATGATTCTTTAAATGGAATTCGACATCATCGCCTTCGCGGATACGGATAAAGCTTCCAGGAACGGTGCCTCCGAAAGTCCAGAAAGTGTAGTCGACACCATCTGAAATTTTCATTTTCTTTTCGATGACCTCTAAGTTAACAATTAATTTAACTGATTTACTGCGAGTAATTGGCGGTGGCACATGAGGTGGCGCAGTAAGAACTGCAACCTCACTAGATTGGTCGGCCATAGCCAGAGTACTCCACAATGAAAGCATCAAAAGTACGTTGGTTTTTCTTTTAAACATAAAAATCTCCTTCTGAGAATTGATTACAGACTACCTCTAAAACGAGCGTAAGTTACATGATCCAGGTCATATATTAGGTAGTTTTTAGGACTTTATTGAATTTGTTAAGAAACGCCCCACATGAGAACAAAAGTCCTGTGGATCACGAATAGTTACGGAATTGTGTAAAATTTTGGCCAGTGAGTAGGGGGCTAAATCTGTAACTCCCACCAAAAGTGGTGATATTCCCAGGTTAAGAGCCTCTTGTAGAGATTTCTTAACATCTTCTTGGCCATACCTACCCTCATAGGGATCTAAGTCGGTGGGTTTGCCGTCAGTTACAACAATTAAGATCGGCTTTTTTGACTGCATTGAATTGAGAATTTGCGTGGCGTGCCGGATAGGAGGACCGAGACGAGTGTATTGGCGGGGCTTAAATTCGTGAATTTTAGAATAAACCTGGTTCCAGGCGGTTTCAAATTCGAGCAACGGCAAATAAGTGATGTTACTATGGGTCTCGCTATAGGCAAGTCCAATGGATAAATTGGGAATTATCGATTTGATCGATTCACCAAATACAATGAGTGAATTTTTAATGATATCAATAATTTTCTGATCGTTGAGCCAAGTGTCTGTTGAATAAGATATGTCGATCACGATTGAAAGATGAACTTCGAGTTCCAGATTTTCTTTTTTTTGATAGATCGGTGGACTGCCGGAAATCGTTTTTAAATGAGGAGCAAGACGAACCAAATTATCTAGATCTAATTCGTTGCCGTCTAACTGGCGATTTTGCCATAGAGGCCTATTCCATATAGCCGCGTAATATTGGCTCCAGTAAGCGATTTCATTTTTGTACCGCGAGAGAATTTCATCACGTAATTTTGCATTATCTTGAGGAGTTGGTTTTACTTCATACAGGTGACAAAAATTTTTAATATAAGATTTCTTTGCGTGGTTCCATTCCGAGTAGTGATAAGCTGATAAATCTTCAGTCGCTGAGCCGGTTGAGGCTTCGCTTTGTTTGATAATTTGCATATCTTGTCTAAAGATACCATTGGCTTTACCTTGATTGGTAAACTGATTAACTTCAATTTCATCAAGTGCGTCACTATGTTCATCAAGATCATTGTCACCGGAACTGATTCGGCTTCCGCCCGAATAGTCATCCAGGGTTTCCATTTTTTCAAAACTGTGAGTGACCGGGTTTACGGGCTGTTTTTTGTTGGCGTCTGCATCGATAATATATTCTTTTCGATCGCGGTTTTTGGGTTTTTGCGGCGAAGTGTTTAAATGGCTCGTTTGTTCTGTTGAACGGTTATTAATTTGATTGCGGCGGTAGGGAAGTGGAATAGTGGCCAACAAATATTCAAGAGGTTCGTCATTCGCTTTTTCTTTAAAATGTAGCGTTTGTAAATCCGGAGTGCGACTGGCAATTTGTTGTTGCCAGTAATTATAGGCCGCGCTTGAATTTGCATATTTAGAGACAATTGCCCGTTGGTACCGTTGGTACACGTCACGTTCAAAGTCTTTGAATTGCGAAAATCGGGAATCTATCCACTTATTAATGACCGGCATGTGGCTTAACATACAGAGGCGTGGGTAGTTTCTGGATAGGCTATTAAAAGAGAAACTGATTTCAAGTTCTTTGATAGCTATAGATTTGATAATTAATATTTTAAGTAAATCTAAATTAAGCTGGCTGCTGTCGGTCCAGCGGCATTGCAGCGGTAAAAGAAGTTCATTGTCGATAAAACCACAACCCCATAAACTTGCGCCGACATCAATCGCTGCATCCGATTCAGACACTAAGTTAGCGAAGGCTTTTAATTCAGGCAAGGCTTCGGATAAATCAACAAAACCCTTTTTGTGAGCTTCACGCTGAAGTTTGTTTTTATAAAAGTAGGAAAAAAGCTTTTCCATAATTTAGATATAGAGATTTATGTAATCTTTAAGAGCATTTACAATTTCGCGGTCATCAGATAAAACTTCGGCGATAGCCAGGTGGCACGCCAGTCTGGTGCTTAAATTATTTTTAATCAGCGAAGCTGCATTAATTAAAAGGCGTGATGAAACCGTTTCTTTTAACATCAAACCTTCTTTGGTTCTGATTTTTTGCCCTAACAGAGCGAGCTGTTCTGCAGTTTTTAAACTAATTTGGGCCACTTCTGCGATAAGACGGGTTTCATCGTGAACATTTAGATAATCCATTGAAAGACAAACAAAGCGTTGCTTGGTTGAAGGTTTTAGCTCTTTAATTCCTTTTTGGTATCCAGGATTATAACTTGCGACCACCATAAAATCGTTTGTCGCTTTGACAGTTTCATTAATTTTATCAATATGAACTTCTCTTCTGTGATCGGTCAGCGGATGTAAAGCTACAATAACGTCTTCGCGTGCTTCCGCAAGTTCATCGAGATACAGGATGCTGCTTGTGCGCAATGCCTGTGTGACAGGACCATCCTGCCACACAGTTTCTCCTGATTTTAACAAATAACGACCAAGCAAGTCTGCAGCGTTGGTGTCTTCGTTACATGAGACTTTAATTAAGGGGCGATTGAGTTTTTTCGCCATGTATTCAACTAACTGTGATTTTCCACAACCTGTTGGCCCTTTGATTAACAAAGGCAGTTGTGTTGCAAAACAGGTTGTAAAAATACTTTCTTCATTTTTTGTCGAAATAAATATATCAATCGCCATTTTTTATTCACCTTGTACTTCGCCAAGCGGTTTACCAAATCTGATAAAATTCCAAATAAAGGCTATAATACCGGTTGTGAATAAAGTGGCTGCCAGGATAAGTCCTAGAAAATGAACTTCAATTTCTTTTTGTACGAGCAAAAAGTCTAAGCCCATTTTTCTTTCAAGGTAAACTTGAGCTACTCCGGCTACGCCGAAAGCAATAGTCATTGCTGTCATGCCGATGTTGGATGTCCAGAATGCAAAATGATTGGTTTTCGTGTCTTGAAGTTTGCGCCCAGTTAAAAATGGCATGGTATAAGTAATAATGCCTAAAACCAGACAGGCGTATGCTCCCCAAAACGCCAAATGGCCATGCATCGCTGTCACCAGCGTGCCATGCGTGTACATGTTGACTTGTGGAAGAGTGTGGGCAAAACCCAGGAAACCCGCGCCGACAAATGACATAATGGCTGTGCCGAGTGTCCATAGAAGGGCCGTTTTGTTATCGACGACTTTTTTACCTTTGCGAGCCATCGCCAGGGCATAAATGGCCATTCCAAGAAAGGCTATGGGTTCCAACGCACCGAAAATACCACCGATGATAAGCCAGTAACGAGGTGTACCGATATAATAGTAGTGGTGGCCAGTTCCCAAAATTCCGCTTAAAAATGTAAAGCCGACTATAATATAAAGCCATTTTTCGATAACTTCTCTGTCGACACCGGTAATTTTGATAAGCAGAAAAGACAGAATGGCACCCATAATAAGTTCCCATACACCTTCAACCCAAAGATGCACAACCCACCATCTCCAGTAAGAATCGTGAGTTTGGTTATCGGTTTCAATTAGGCCTGGCAGATAGAGAAGTGCTGCTGTTAAAAGTCCGAAAAAAAGCACCAAGCTTGTTGTTGTATGCCTTTTTCCTTTCCAGATTGTTCCGCCGATCAGGCCGATAAAAAGTAGAACGTCAACGACGACTAAGTAATCAAGAGGTCGTGGAATTTCTAAAAATTTACGTCCTTCCCACCATTGAAAGTGAAATCCGATGACGGCTGTAACGCCGACAAGGACAAAGGCAATAAGCTGAACGTAAGCCCAACGAACCGAAATGATTTCGCGGTCGGCTTCTTCCGGAATAATGTAATAAGCTGATCCCATAAAACCAGCCAACAGCCACATGACCAAAAGGTTCGTGTGAGTTGCTCTGGCTACGTTAAAGGGGATGATGTTATGAAGACCATCCATTCCCATATGGGCAAAGCCCATAATAAAACCGTATACCAACTGAAGAGCAAGAAGCAGCATGCAGACAGCAAAGAACCAATACGCTACTTTTTGTGATTTGAATTTCATTTATTTTCTCCTTTTAAGCTTGCAAGAAATGCTGTCAGGTCTGCGATTTCTTTTTCAGATAGCGGTAACTTTGGCATTTTTGAATCTGATTTAAGTTGAGTTGGATCGTGTAGCCATTTAGTCAGGTAGTCGGCGTCTCGTCGGCTGCCAACGCCATCCAGCGCAGGTCCTACAGCGCCGCCTTTGCCACCAAGGGCGTGGCAGGCGACGCACATTTGATCAAAAATAATCGGTTTAGTTACAGCGGCTTCGAGAGCACCTTGTGTTTGTGTACCCCGAGCTGTGGTATTCGGAGCAAGATCAGGCTTTGGTGGAAAACCATTAAGGTCCATGCCGCCCACCCATTTGAGAAAGGCCACAAGGTGATCAATTTCCTCGTCAGTAAATTTGTAGTTGGTCATTTTTCTTTGACCTGGATACATTTGTTCTGGATTTTTTAACATAGAGCGAATAAAGGCTTCGCCACGACGTTCGTACACTTTAGTGAGTTCTGGAGCATAATAAGCACCTTCACCCATAATTGTGTGACAACCCATACAATTTTTTTTATCGAACAAATGTTTACCTTTGATGGCGCTCTCGCTCAGATTTTGCTGGCGGGTTTGGTCAGGAATTCTATTGAAGGTATCAATTGTTAATCCAACAAAAATAACTGAAAAACCAATAGTTCCGACTAAGAAGAAGGCTTTTGCTTGCGACTTTGATAGCATAAGTTACCCTCTCGCTGAGGAATGATCACTGCCGCACATACCGCAACATCCTACCTGCTCAGAATTGATATCAGGTTGTTTTAAAAGTGACATCTCCCACGATCCAACTTTATTTTTTTCGACGGCCCACTTAATATTAGAAAGCCCCGACTCCGATAATATTTTTTCAAATTCAACCGGCTTTTGATCGCAAATTAATTTAAGCGATTTACCTGTTTTTAGGCCTTCGATAAGTGAAAATATCAGACCAGTTTTGTATTCATCCATTAAAGTTGGAACGTGTATGACGTTCTGAAACATGAAATCCTCCTCAAAGTGTTTGTCGCAGATTAAGGCGATAACTTCAGATTGCGTATGATATAGATCATAGAGGCGGTGTAGTTCCTTGGCTTAAACTGGGTCTTATGGATGATGCTACTGAAATAAAACTTTCTAAAGGCTGCACAATTTTACAACCACCTCTTGTAGGAATGACTCAAAATTCTTGGCAGGCACTCTGTAAAGTTGGCGAAATCAAAATGGTTCCCGCGAATACCAGACTTTGTTCAGAAGGTGATGTCGTCGATAGTGTCTTTATAGTTTTGGATGGCTACGTTTTAATCCAGCAAGGCAACAAGTCGTTAGATATCGTCGAGCCTGGTGAATCCCTGGGGGCAGGGCTGGTGCAAACAGAAATACAAAAAATGATTTACCCGTTAACGGCGATCACTTTAAAACCTTGCGAGGTTCTTAAGGTTACACCGAATACCTTAGTCGAAATTTTGCAGAAGGTACCTGATCTTAACTTTTACTTTTTTAAACAAATTCAAACAAGAATGTTTTTTTTGCAGAACTTGAATGTCATTAACAAACTGCCGGTTCATCTTCGCTTAGCTCATTTTTTAATTAAAAAAGAGCATCTTTTAAGTTTTAGTTTTATGACTAAAAAGTTGATAGCCGATATTTTAAATACTTCGCCTGAATCGGTTATTCGCACAACTACTGAATTTGTTAAGCAAGGTATAATTAAGCGAAAAAAACAAAAAATGATATTAACCGAAAAAATTCATTCATTTATCTTATGTCAAAAAACAGTACAAAATTAGAGCTGCTTAAAGAAATTATGGTTCGTGAACACGGGCTTACAAATGTCTGTCTGGAAGAGCTGCTTAGTTCTAAGAATCCGAAAGTTCAATTAAATTGGCTTAAGCAAAATGCTGTGCTCAAACATCAGTATAACGAAGAAAAGCTGATCTTCACAAAACTGTTAAAAAAAGAGCGCTTAAAAGAAGGTGGCCCTTTTTGTGTTTTATTTTTTGATGAACATGTTATTAGTCCGCCAGCGCAGTTGGTTAAAAAATACACGACAAAGGATTTAACATACTGTGAACATCAAGATGTTTTTAAAAAAGACCGTTCCCCACTTGAAATACCTTTAGAAGAGCACGTCGCATTAGAAAATTTGTTGCAAAGCCTGTTGGCAAAGCCGGATGAAAATTTAATAGATCATCCGGCCCTGGTTTTACTTGAAACTTTATTTCACAGACATCACGAGAAAGAAGAAAAATGCTTTTTAAAAATTTGCGAATCTTTACTTCTTCCCCATGAAATCGATGAAATACTTAGCTTATGGATACCAATGACTGAGTATCGGTCTTAGTCGCTACCGGTCGGTTCAGCTTGTGGTATTTACGGCGGCCATGTTCTGTTCTTCGGCCTGCACTGAACGATGTCACTCGTTTTAGATAACCGATGACTCGTGTGGCATAATCAATATTCTCAGATCCACATTTAGAACAAGCATGCGTTGTTTTTTTATCGATATTATTACATTCATTACAGATGGTGATCTTAACATTTGTGCAGAAGTAATTGCAGCCTGCCAAAGAAGCTAATTCAATGATTTTTTCATACTGTAATGGTGTCAGATATTCTTCTAAATTAAAGTGTAGTGCCGATCCTCCATCTAAATATTTAGTCATTTCCGCCCCGTGCATCGAAAATTTTTCCAGCGGGTTGGTCATTTCGTCTTCGACGATATAAAAATATGAATTATAACAATCGCGTGGAACAAAATAGCCATCTTTTCTATCCCAATTGGCATTTTTAATACCTAAATTTTCAGCCGGTACAAATTCTGTGTTAAATTTGTAACCTGTCTGTGCTGAACGTTCGCGGTTTAGATCATAGATAATTTTTAAATTTTCAGAGATAAAATTTTTATACTCTTCGTTGTCCGAAACTGTCAGACCAAGATATTCAGCCGCTTCTACCATTCCGTTAATTCCGATTGTCAGATACTGTTTATCTAAAGAAATAAATCCGGCGTCATAAGTAGTTAGCATTTTTGCTGCCATGAATTCTTCCATGATTTTACGGTATGCAATCTGATAATTTTGAATTTTAGAAACTTCCACTCCAAGATCACGTTGGTCCTGAATAAGTCTGTTCATGTTAAGAGTAATCACATTAATACTGCCGGTCGCTACACCTCCGGCACCGAGAGTGTAAGAAAACTCTTTTGTGTTAACTTCATTTCTAAGTCTGCAGCAACTGGCAAGACTGTCAGCGCTTTCTGATAAATACATAAAAAACGAGTTACCTTGTGAAAGTTCTTCAGAGCACATTTTTACATAAGCAGTGTCTCTCGGTTTGCTGCCATCAGTAAGAAGAGCCACGGTAACTACCGGAAAGGTTAAAATCGCTTTCTTACGCTCATCATTGAACCACGTCATAAAGTGCTTTTGTAGTTTATCGACCGTTGCCCAAAGCGGTTTTTGTCCATCTGGAAAAACAAAATTTTCGAATAAAGCTTCAAAATAAAATTTGTCGTACACCGAAATATTCCAGAAAACAGACTGGTAACCGCGCGCTGCTGCGGGCTGGTTAATCGAGTAGACAACTTGCTGTAAGTACGAACTGATTTCGGCACCGTGGGTTTTTAAATAATCTTCGCCATACTCTTTTCGGGCAAAATAGTCAAAGTAGGTAAGAAATTCGACGGTAGCTACGGCTCCCGCGAACTGTGAACTCACAGCAAAAACAAAATTAATGAAAGTTCCGCAAAACGAAGCCAAATGTTTAGGGGCTTTTGATTCGCCTCCCATTTTTGTTAAGCCGTCGATAAGAAGCGGGTACATACTTACAGATACGCAATAAGGTTTCAGAGACGTTTCATCGTGCACATAAATTTCGTGTGCTTCGATTTGCCTTAAGTACTCTTTCGCCAGTTCAGGCGAAAAAAGCTCTGCAATTTTTCTAGAAACAATAGCGCGATTAATCTGGATGTTAATATCTTTATTAATCTCGGCCTCTAGGGTTGCAATATTTTTCATAGTTACGTTTGCATTGGCATCAAGTTTTGATCCATCGGCAGCATTCTTGGCATTTAAGTAGTTGTGGATGTAGTCGATTTTTTGATTTACTTGGTTGTTGTCTAGCCTAATCATTTTCTTACTCCTTCCGTAAAGTAATGATTTAAGTTTTCGTTGGTTTTCAAATTTATTAGATTTTGATTTGTTATGATGGAACTTAGGCCGCCTCGTTCAGCGATATAACGACCGTATTTTATATAGTCGAGTTCATTTAATAGCTCTTTTGGTATTTGGCTTAACTCATAGCCAGAGTACAAAGCGGTTTTTAGGCCGTGTAGTTTTGCATTGTGAATTAAAGACAGTAATTCCTGGCTGTGCCATTCCCCCCCCATAAACAGCACGCAGCTAATATATTTTTTATGGTTTGTGATTAATTGTGAAAAATTTTGTTCGTCCAGGTCAGTGCCCTTGTTGGTTGGCCAAAGGTCACTTGAATGACAGCCAGGGCATCTTAAAGGGCAGCCTACCACATGTATTGCTAGCGATATTTCGTTTGGAATTTCTTGGAATACAACCTGAAGACCACTATATCTCATGTCTCAATTACAGATGTGACACTACATATAGTCAAAGTATTGAAAACTGTTTTTTTTGAACGTGATCTATATCAGCTTTATTCGCTGCGATCTATTTGTTGAATAAGATGTTCAGGTTTAAGAATTTTTATATGCTGATCAGACGTTGCAATATACCCTTGCTTAACCCAGTCACTCATCACACGAATAACAGATTCAACAGTTACTCCTAATGAGTCAGCTATTTCTTTACGGGTTAATGGTAAAGGTATTTCAAGTTGTTCTGAACTGTTATCTTGGGCCACCAGTTGCATAAGCATGGCCGCTATTTTTGAAGACATCGGTGCCCGCTGCATGACTTTATGATTTTGCAGCCGAGCCATTCTTGTTGACAGAAGACCCTGCATTTTCATGATAAGCATGGGATTTTTAATCCAGCGGTTAAGATAAGTTTCCTGCGGAATCACTAACATACGTGACGGGCCCATAGCTTTCACTGTTACGGGATAAGTGATATTTTTCTGAGTCATAATAAGTGCTGCGACCACATCACCTGGAGAAGAAAAGTGAATCACGGATTCTTCGCCCACCGCAGAAATGCGGGTAAGCTTATATGCGCCTGAAAGAACTACACCAAAATGTAAGGCCGGAGTGCCGTAACTAAAAACCATTTGTTTATGGGAGTGCACTTTAATTTGGGAGTTTTCGCACAATTGTTCAATGGTTAAAGTATCTAAATCTTTAAACAAATCAAAATTTTTTACTTCGGCAAGGGCAGACTTAAGTGCTGTTTGCATGCTTCTCCTCGGGGCTTACAGTCTACTTTAGTGCATCAAGATGAGCAATTTTTAAAATTTTAGGGGATTTATGATTTAGGTCATAATTATAAAAGGCCCATTTAGCTTATATTACAGTTAAACAAGAGGTGTTAAATATGAACAGACGTCAATTTCTCGTAAATAGTGGCTTGGCAAGCGGATTACTTCTGCTTTTAGGAAATAAAGCATTTTCGGAAGAAAGCCGCCGTAAAAAAGCTGGTGGCAGCGATCCTGAACTAGTGTCTCCACAAAATAGTACGGCCAAATCTGTAGGCTATATCGAAGACTTTAAGAAATCAGCTAAGGCCGGTGGCGGTAAGTGTTCGACTTGCAGTTTATACGTCAAAGTAAAAGACATAAACGGTAAAGAAGTCGGTACATGCGCCATCTTTCCTAAAATGTATGTTCTTGGAGATGCTTACTGTAATTCATGGGCTAAAAAAGGTTAGTTCCACAATCAGCTAAATAAAAAAAGCCTCGGTATAAAATACCGAGGCTTTATAATTTTTAACTTGTTATGACGATTACATCGTCATTGCTTTTTTAAGATTAGAATCGATTTTATCTAAGAACGGCTCAGTGTTCATGTATTTATCTGCAGGAACTTTATCGCCGTAGATGCAAACCGCTAAGTCTTTTGTCATGAAGCCAGCTTCAACTGTTTCAACACAAACTTTTTCTAAAGTTTGCGCGAATTTAGCGAGTGGTGGATTGTTATCAAGTTTCGCTCTGTGCTCAAGACCACGAGTCCAAGCAAAGATAGAAGCGATTGGATTTGTAGAAGTTGGTTTACCTTGTTGGTGCATACGGTAGTGACGAGTCACAGTTCCGTGAGCCGCTTCAGATTCCATAGTTTTTCCGTCTGGAGTAACAAGAACTGAAGTCATTAAACCTAAAGAACCGAAACCTTGAGCCACTGTATCTGATTGAACGTCGCCATCGTAGTTCTTACAAGCCCATACGAAGTTACCATTCCATTTAAGAGCAGAAGCTACCATGTCATCGATTAAACGGTGTTCATAAGTGATACCTGCTTCGTCAAATTTAGCTTTGAATTCAGTTTGGTAGATGTTTTCAAAGATATCTTTAAAACGACCATCGTATTTTTTTAAGATCGTGTTTTTAGTCGATAAGTATAAAGGCCATTTTTTAGTTAAGGCTTGGTTAAAGCAAGAACGTGCAAAACCTGTGATTGATTCATCAGTGTTGTACATAGTTAATGCTACGCCATCACCTTTGAAGTTATAAACTTCGTGAGTGATTGTTTCGCCACCATTTTCAGGTTGGAAAGTAACAGTTAATTTACCTTTACCTTTAGTTACGAAATCTGTTGCGCGGTATTGGTCACCGAAAGCGTGACGGCCGATACAGATCGGAGCTGTCCAGTTAGGTACTAAACGAGGAACGTTTTTGCAGATGATCGGTTCACGGAAAACTGTACCATCAAGGATGTTACGGATTGTTCCGTTGGGTGATTTCCACATTTGTTTTAGGTTGAATTCTTTAACGCGAGCTTCGTCTGGAGTGATTGTCGCGCATTTGATACCCACGTTGTACTTTTTGATCGCTTCAGCAGCGTCAACAGTCACTTGATCGTTAGTTTGGTCACGGTATTCCATGCCTAAGTCAAAGTACTTAATATCGATATCTAAGTAAGGAAGGATTAATTTATCTTTGATAAATTTCCAGATGATTCTTGTCATTTCATCGCCATCAAGCTCAACCACTGGGTTAGCTACTTTGATCTTTTGCATACACTATCTCCTAATTTTGTATTTTAATGCGGGATTTAATATAGGGTTTCTTTCGCTTTATGGCACGGCCTAACATGTTGCGCGCAAGAGGGAACAGGACTACATTCAAGCTTGTGAAAAGCAGCAAAAAAACCACTCTTTTTAAGGACGCTAAAATCATTAAGGTTTCAGGATTGCCGACCTTAGCTCAGGTCTCTCACCCAGAACGTCAATCTGTGGTGGTTTTTGACCGTATTTTGCTAAAAAATGCATCTTTTAAAAAGTGGATTGCTCAATTTAGACTCGCTCTACCGGTTCAAGCCGGGGAGTCGTTAAAAACTGTGCATCGTTACGCCGAAGTCTTGAATCAGCTGCAGATTTGGCAAAAACAAAATTTAATTACCCAAAAGCTTCAGTTTGTAGCGATTGGCGGGGGCTCGGTTGGCGACTTCACGGGATTTTTAGCTTCAACTTACCAACGTGGCTGCCCGTTAGTACAAATGCCTTCAACGTGGTTATCGGCTGTCGATTCGGCCCACGGTGGAAAAAACGGTTTAAATTTAAATCACACGAAAAACCAAATCGGTACGATCTACCCGGCAGATAAAATCATTTTGTCTAAAGAGTTATTATTAAATCAGCCGGAAGAGCGTTTATGCGAAGCTTTCGGTGAAATTATTAAAATCTGTCTGATCAACGAGCCAAAACTTTTCACCAAAATTAAATTCACCGAAGATTTCGTGTGGGCAAATTTAGAAAAATTTATCGCTGCTAAAATGCGCGTGGTTCATAAAGATCCGTTTGAAAAAACTGGTTACCGCCATATTTTAAATCTAGGGCATACCATGGGTCATGTGTACGAATCCGAGCTTAACTTATCACACGGCAAAGCGGTGTTGATGGGAATGGTGTTTGCGGCCCGTTGGAGTTTTCATTTAGGCTATATGTCACAGAAAAACTTTGTTGCACTAACTCAGCTGATTACGGATATGCCCCATTGTGAGTTAGAATTTGCAAAAGCGCATAAACTTTCAAAACAGAAAATCTTATCAGCTTTACGCCAAGATAAAAAATCTGTAGCCGCTAAAGAAAAGTCCTTACGTTTTATTTTTGTTAAAAAACCAGGTGATGTTTTTGTTGAATCTAAAAAAGTCAGCGATATCGTCGCTGAATTTGAACGCCAAAGGTTTCATGCATGAGTTTTTCATTCTCTGGAGCTTTGGACATTTCAAAATCCTGGATGAATCGTGCTCTTATTCTTAATTCTTATGAGCCTAAATTAGAAATCGTCGGAACGTCACAGGCCGATGATGTTAAATTACTTCAGCAATGTCTTGCAGATCTTAAAGCCGGAAAAAAAGAATTCTACGTAGGCCTGGGGGGCACAACGTTTCGCTTTTTTGCCTTACGTGTTTCACGTGAAATCGGAAATTTCATCATTCGCGGCGAGAAAAAGTTATTCTCGCGCCCGCAAGATGAGATGATTTCAATTTTAGAGCAAGTCGGGGTTAAAGCTTATTTTAACTCTGATAAAACTGAATTTCATATTGAAAGTAAAGGCTGGCGTTCAAACGAAGAATGCAAGGTTCTTAAAGTCGATTCTAAAGATTCAAGTCAATTTTTAACTTCAGTCTTATTAAATTCAGTGAAGTTGCCATTTGACCTGCAAATCGAAACTTCAAAAGTGACTTCTGAAAGTTATTTTAATTACACACAAAAAATGATGGGCACTTACGGTTATGCGGTTGATGATTTATTTGTTTCGCATAATCAAAAACTTGAACCGCAAAAAATGATCGGTGAAGTCGATGTGAGTTCTTTTGCAAGTTTAGCCGCTGCCGCAGTCCTTGCGGGTAAAGTGCATTTAACGAACTGGAACAAGTTCTCTTTACAGCCTGATATGGAATTCACCGCGTTTTTTAAACGAATGGCCATTTCATTTGTGACTGAAGAAAATAATTTTTATATCTCAGAACAAAAACAGTGGTCGTCGTTAAAAGCTAATCTTGAACACTGCCCTGATTTGTTTCCGGTGATGGCGGTACTTTGTGCTTTTGCTGAAGGCGAAAGTCATTTATTTGGCGCGCACCAGTTGGTGCATAAAGAATCAAATCGTTTAGAAAAAACTTACGAACTTTTAACTCGTTGTCATTTTAATGTTGAAAAATTATCTGATGGTTTAAAAATCAGAGGTAATCCGGCCGCTAAATACTTACATCGTGACCTTATTCAGTTTAATCCAGATCATGATCACCGTATGGCCTTTGCTGCGCGCTTACTGCAGCTTAAAGGTTTTCCGGTGCAAATCACTGATCCTGAAGTGATTAACAAAAGTTACCCACAGTTTTATGAACACACGGGGTTAACACCATGAAAAGAATTTTAATCGGCCACCGTGGTGTGGGTAAAAGCTCTTTATTAGAACGCCATGCAAATTACTTTCCTGAAGAGCCTATCTTTGATTTAGACCAGATTATTGCTGAGAAAGAAAACCAAGCGGTGAGTGAAATTTTCTCATCACGTGGTGAAGCTGTGTTTCGTGATTTAGAGAAAAAATATTTTCAAGAATTAACCGCGCAAGCAAGCTACGTCATTTCAGTAGGCGCAGGGTTTAATATGCAGTTACTGCCTGCTGACGCTGAAGTAATCTATGTGAGTCGTCGTACGGATTCTGACGGCAGAATCTTTGTTAATCGTCCACGTTTAAATCCTGAGGTTTCGGCACTGCAAGAATATATTCTCCGTTATCAAGCCCGCGAGCCGAAGTTTCGTGAATCCGCGTCTTGGGTGTATCATTTGCCTGAAGGGTTAAATGATTCTGATGAGATCGAAGAGAAAATTCTAAAAAAAGATTTTTCTCTGGAACATGCCTACTTCACACTTTCGCGTGAAAGTGAAATTGAGCTTTGGCCAAATATCGATAAATTTGAATTACGCACAGATGTTTTTTCACTGGAAGATATCAAACGCATTATCGCTGAACATAAAGAAAAACGCTTTTTGGTAGCTGTACGTTCAAAAGTTTCAGCGATTGAACTGCGTGGTTTACGTGTGGATTGGGCTTTAGAAAATGGCCCCGTGCCAACAGCCGCCAACGCTCAGATTATTTCACTTCATGACGGTGACTTCATTGAAGGTTTAGCTCTCATGCAGCAGCAGCCTGAAGGTAAACATCTTAAGTTTTGTCCGGTGGTGACGTCTTTTGATGAACTTTTATTAGGTCTGCACTGGCAAAGCGATGATCGGCAAAATCGCAGTTTCTTACCACGCACTAAAGCTGGAGAAAAAAGCCGCTGGCGCTGGTTTAGAAATTTAATGTGGCGTAAGCAAAAAATTAATTTCGTTCAAAGCGTAAAAGACTTTGATGATCAACCAAGTCTTTATGAATACTTGTTAAGTCAAAACGCCCACAAACAGTTTGGGGCAGTCCTTGGTGATCCGATTCATCATTCACATACACCAATCACGCAGGGGCCAAATATGGCTGACTACGGAATGATTATGGCTGTGCCGTTAAGCGAAGAAGAATTTATGCAAGGTATGGACGTGCTTCGCGAAATGGGCTTAAAGTTTGCGGCTGTAACTTCTCCGTTAAAACTAAAAGCGGCCGAACTTATCGGATCCAACGAAACTGAGAGCGGAATTAATTCATTAATTTATCACGATGGTAAATGGCTAGGCACTTCGAGCGATGCTGATGGTTTTGAAACTATGGTTGAAGAATCTGAAGTTGAAAATCTTAAAAATTTAAAAATCGCGATCTGGGGTGGTGGCGGTGTGATTAGCGCCTTAAAAGAAGTTTTACCGCAGGCGGTAGAATATTCAGCGCGTACCGGTAGACCTCGTGATGAAAAAGCCGATCCAGCATTTGTTCCCGATGTGGTGATCTGGGCGGCTCCACGCCATCAAGACATTCAATTACCTCCGGCAGCATGGAATCCTAAATACATTTTAGATATTAATTATGTTGAAAATTCAATGGGCCTTGAATACGCACAAGCCACTCCAAGTGCGACTTATATTTCAGGGTTAGAAATGTTTTATGCCCAAGCTAAAAAACAATTTAAGTTTTGGGCGCACTATTTAACGGTAGAAGGGTAACTTCAACTATGGCAGCAAATACTTTTGGTCAACGTTTTCAAATGATGTCTTTCGGCGAAAGTCATGGGCCAGCTTATGGTGTAGTGATTGACGGCATTCCAGCCGGTGTTCGTTATGATGAGGCTTTATTATTAAAAAACTTAAGCCGTCGTAAACCAGGCTCAAGTGCTTTTGTGACAGCTAGAAATGAATCAGACCAGCCAGAAATTTTAAGCGGATTTTTTGAAGGTAAATCTTTAGGAACTCCGATTGCTGTTGTTGTCAGAAACGAAAACCAACGTTCAACAGATTACGATAAAATTCAAAACGAAGCCCGTATCGGTCATGCTGACGATACTTGGAAAAATAAATTCGGCCACAGCGATCATCGCGGTGGTGGAAGATCTTCTGGCCGTGAAACGTTAAACCGTGTAATTGCTGGCTCCTTCGCGCAAATGTTAATGCAGCAATTGTCTTCAAACATTCAGGTATTTGCTTACGCTAAACAAATCGGAAATATTCAAATCGAAGAAGCTATGCACGAATTACCTAAAGACATTCAAGCCATGCTTGAAAAAGCAAAGTCTGAAGGCGAAAGTTACGGTGGTGTTGTTGAATGTCGAATTTCACAAGTGCCCGCAAACTTAGGCCAACCGGTATTTCACAAATTTAAAGCGGATCTGGCGCAAGCCATGATGTCTCTAGGGGCAACGACTGGTTTTGAATTAGGTTCTGGTTTTGAAGGAACTGAAATGAAAGGTACTGAGTTTCACGAAAAAATGATTTCTGAAAACTACGGCGGTATTCGCGGTGGTATCACAACAGGTGAAGATATTGTTTTTAGAGTGGGATTTAAACCGACATCATCTATTAAAGACGTAGCTAAAAAAGGCCGTCATGATCCATGCATTATTCCACGTGCAATCCCAGTGATCGAAGCCATTTGCTGGCACGTGCTAGCGGACCACTGGCTATGGTCGCGTACAGACAGAGTATAAATCTATTTTTTTAGGTTAATTAGTTTTCTTAGTGTGTTTTTGAAAACGGTTTGTTCTTCTTTTGTGAGCTGCGATAGAAATTCGTTTTCAAATTCTAAGCGAATCTTTGTGGCTTCGGCGAAAACCTTTTGACCATGCTTAGTTAAAGTTAAATTTTTTACGCGACGATCGGTTGCGGCTTCTTTGCGTTCGATTAATTTTAAGTCTTGTAGATGATCGGTTAGTTTCACCATGCTGGCTTTATCAATGCCGGTTTCCTGGCATAACTGATTTTGTGTGATTGAAGGCGTGTGTTCAATCATGGATAAAATAGCAAAGTGCGGGCCTTGAATTTTTAATTTTTCAAAACGCTCCATCATGGCAGAGCGGTAGATCAAGGTAACCCGGTGAAATAAAAACCCTAAATATTTTTCCAAAGCTGGATGGGTCTGAGACAGGTTGTTGTAAACAATAGTCGGTTGGCAGCTAATGCCCACAATGCTTTTATTTAGTTTAGACGCTTTTTTCATAGTTACATTATGGGTCTGTTCTTAATTAGTTTGCAAGTTAAATAGTTGTTAAGACAAATAGTTTGTAATGCAAACTAATTTTCGATAGGATGGGTTTATTCGGAGTTCTTATGCGCCGCTCTTTTTCGCAAAAACTTTCAAAAGTTACACATTTAATTTTAGTTCAAAGTTTACTGATGACTGCTTCCACAGCTTTTTCCGAGACCTTGACGTTACAACAAGCCCTGTCTGAAGCTTCGCATTCCCCGCAAGTTTCAAAAGCAGAGGCTTATCGTGACGAAATTGTTTGGAAAAAGGTGGAGGCCGTGTCAGCATTTTTACCAACAATCACAGGCAATATTAATTACCTGTCTAATAAGAAGTATGCTTTAACAGACATCAATCTGGGGGGCAGTCCTGCTTCTGTGCCGCAAATCGTACCAACGACTAACTATACATTAGCAGCTCGTTGGAATGTCTTTGATGGTTTTGCTTCAACAAATAGATTCTGGGCGGCTCAGGCTTTTGAAGAGTCTGCGAATCTAGAATACGACTGGGCGAAATTTCAAACAGATCGCCAGGTTTTACTAGCTTATTATAAAGTCTTAGCGGCAGAACAAGTTAAGCTTGTGGCTGAACAAAATTTAAAAGCTTTAAAAGATCATACGAAAGACGTTGAAGCTTTAAAAAAAGCCGGTATGTCGACGCAGTACGATTTACTGCGCACCCAAGTGCAATACTCGGAAGCTGAAGCCGAAGCGGTGAATGCCGATGACCAGATTGCCAATGCTCGTAATAAATTAGCTGAAGTTTTAGGTAAAGATGTTGAAGATCGCACGCCGACTGGAAATCTTCCGGTGTTAACAGCAGATTTAATTTCTAAGAAAAAAACAACAGCTAAAAAATTAGATTTATTAGCCTTACAAAAAAGATCTGAAGGTTTAAATTACTCAGCTCATGCAATGAACCGTCATTGGATTCCAAAGGTTTCATTATTTGCAGATTACAGCTTCTATAATAATAGAACGGATGAATTTGATTACCAAGACGAGGCTTTTCGTGAAAGTTATCTTATCGGTGCTACATTGTCGTGGGAACTATTTAACGGTTTTGGTTCAATGGCTAAATCAGGCCAAGCTGAAGCGCAGGCTTTACAGCTAGAAAAAACAACTCGTATGGCCGATCTAAAAGCTAAAAATGATTTAGATTTTTGGACGCGTAAATACAATTACTACATCTCTTTATATAAATCGAAAACGACAGACATTGAACGTTCAAACGAGGCGGCTCGTTTAGCGAAAGTAGGTCGTAAAGCTGGAATGCGCACAAACACAGAAGTGTTAGATGCGCAGGCGGATGTGTTCCGTTCAAAAGCCGCACAAATTAACGCGCAAATCGGTGCGATCGAAGCTCTAGTTAATATCGAGCTTGCCACTGGTGAAGCCTATTATTCTTTTATTCAATAGAACAGGATACGTAAAATGAAAAAACCTAACAAAAAACAGCTTATTCAAATCGTTGGTGGCGCAGCTACAGCCGCTGTACTTTACTTTGCTTTTGATTTCGTGATGTTTCTTCACACAGACAATGCGCAAGTTGAAGGTCACACCGTGATGTTAGCCACAAAAGTTCCTGGTTACATTCAAAGTGTAAACGTTATTGAAGGGCAAAAAGTTAAAAAAGGTGATGTGTTAGTTGAAGTTGATCACCGTGAATACGAAGCCGCTGTTAAATCAGCTGAAAGCGAATTGTTGTCATTACAAGCGCGTCGCCGTGATGCTGAAAAAACTTATGGCCGTCTTCGTGATTTACATAACCAAAGCGTAGTTTCATCTCAACAATATGATACTTCGTTAGCTTCATATAACGAAATCAAAGCTAAGTACGATTCGGCGGATGCCCGTTTAGCTCAAGCTAAATTAAACTTAGAAAATACTTTTATTAAAGCGCCATCAGATGGTGTGATCGCTAAAAAATCAGCTGAAATCGGTCAGTTGGCTGCTCCTGGTGTACCACTGGTTGGTTTTGTAAGCTCTGAAGCGCGTTGGGTAACGGCGAACTTTAAAGAAACAGAAATTAACGAAATTAAAGTGGGTCAAAAAGTAAGTATTAAAATTGATGCGATGTCGGCTAAATCTTTTGAAGGCGAAGTTGAAAATATTTCTCCGGCAACAGGGGCTACGTTTACGTTACTTCCACCAGACAATGCGACTGGAAACTTCACGAAAGTGGTTCAGCGTGTTCCGGTAAGAATTAAATTTAGAAATCTTTCAGCCGATGCCGTTGACAGTATTCAAACGGGTTTATCTGCCGTTGTAAAAGTTCACTTACACTAATAGGGATGTGCCCATGGGCATGACTAAAGAATCAAAGCTAATCGTCTTCGTTGCCGTATTAGCTTCTCTTTTAGAAATTATTGACTCTTCAATTGTGAATGTCGCACTTCCTACGATGATGGGAAACTTAGGTGCCACACTTGAAGATATTTCGATGGTCATCACAGGCTATGCGATTGCCAATGCGATTATCCTTCCGGTATCTGCGTGGTTAAGTGAACGTTTTGGCCGTCGTCAATACTATTTAACGTGTATTATTTTATTCACAGTGGCTTCTGTACTTTGCGGTTTAGCTCCTAATCTTGAAACATTAATTGTGTTTCGTATTTTTCAAGGTTTAGCGGGCGGAGCGCTACTTCCTACATCACAGTCTTTAATCTACGAACAATTCCCAAAAGAAAAAGCCGGTATGGCGGGTGCCATCTTCGGGATGAGTGTAATGGTTGGGCCAGCACTGGGTCCGGTGATGGGTGGATTTTTAACAGATAATTTCGGTTGGAGATCGATCTTTAATATTAATCTACCGTTAGGTTTATTGGCTTTAGTGATCGGTATGATCGCGATCAAAAATCCTTCGTACCAACAAGCTAAAGAAGGTGAAGAGCGCGCCAAACCAAAACTTGATGTTTTAGGTTTAACACTTTTAGTTTTAGGTATTGGCTGTCTTCAGTTCGTGCTTGAACGTGGTGAAGCTGTTGATTGGTTTTCTTCAACAGCCATTGTCGTTAATACAATCATTGCAGCTGTTACTCTACCTTGGTTTGTGATCTGGCAATTAAAATGTGAACATCCGATTATCAACATTCGTTTATTCAAAGAAAAAGTTGTGCAATCGGGCGTGATTTTAATGGCGCTATTAGGATTCTTTCTTTACGGCGTGGTGTTCTTGCTGCCAGTTTTCTTAGGAAGAATTTATCACTACGATGCTACACAAATCGGTATCATGTTTATTCCAGGCTCATTGGTCACGATGGCAATGATGCCAGTGATTGGTAAATTGTTACAGTCTGGAAAAAACCCGAAAGTTCTGATTGCGCTTGGTTTTATCGGCTTAGAATTAACCTTAGCTTTGATGGCGATTTTATCTCCGCAGTCATCACAACAACATGTGCTGTATTCGCTGTACATGCGTGGTCTTGCCCTGTCGTTCTTATTTGTTCCGATCAATTCGTCGATCTTAAGTCAGTTTAACGGAAAAGAATTAGGGCAAGTTTCGGGAATGTTAAATTTATTCCGTCAAATCGGCGGAAGCATAGGTATTGCGTTTGTGGCGACGATGTTAAATAAACGTACCCACCAAAATTATGCCGATATGGCTGCGAACGTCACAGCCTTTGATGTGCAAGCGCAAAACTTTTCACAAAGTATGAGTAACGGCATGGCTATGAAAATGGCCGAAGGGGTTGGTTTTGATGTGGCTCACAGATCAGGTGTGCAGTTGTTACTTTACAAAGTGCAAAATCAAGTTTTTATGATGACCTTCTTACAGCTGATTTTCATCATGATGATTATTTTAGCTTTTGCTTTTATTCCGCTTTACACCATGAAACTTAAAAAGGGTTCTGTTAAACCCGTTGATGCACACTAGTTTAGATTTTCAATAGACAGAAAAAATCTCTCGAGGTGGTTTTTCACAACATCGGCATCTGAAGACAAAGTATCAGCGGTTTTTAATAACTCTGATTTTTTGTTTTTAAAAGATGTCAGAATATTTTGTTTGGCTTGCGCTGAAGCTAAATTCCAGCCTTCTGTCTCAAGCGGCAGCGAGACTTGATAGCTTGTTGTTATCAGAGAAAAATTGAAATCCTGAGGAATGGCAATCCATTTTCCGGCTGCATTTTCAACCAGTTTCATATTCCAAAGGTTTTCATCTGTGGCAGAGTCAATGCGATATCCAGTTGCCGTTTTTTGAATAAAATAATCACCGTTACCGATCATATTTTGAAATAAAACAGCACGTGCAACATCGTCTCTGTCTACAGCAGGATGTTGTTCAACTGAGGTAAAGACAAACGATGCTAATTTTTCTAAATCATCTGGAGCCGTATCGTACTTAGTTACGTCATTAACGCCGCGAATAGCTTTTAAGTTATTACGCTTACGAAAATCTCCATAATCTTCTAGAAAAAATGCTTGGTATTTATAATTAGTTTTTGCCTGCATAATTGATGGCGTATCGGTATCTTCATACGCCATCATAATCGGGCGGGCTCTAAAGGCAGGTATTTCAAGAACATCCATAAAACGATAAATTAAAGCTTCACGATGTGCTGTAAAAGAAGCTTTAACAGCATCCATGGCAGTTGCATCGTCTTGCTCGACACAATGGGTGTGTAAGTCGATTGATTTCACATTCGCAAAGAGCGTGTTTTGTTTTAAAGCTTTATCGAGTTTGAGTTCCAATTTAGGTAGAGTGCAAAATTGAGTTGAACTAAAACCCTTAATATTTATTTTGACCGGAATCTGAATAATTTGATTGTTGTCAGTGTAGGAAAGGGTTCCTTGCACCGATACCTTTTTAACTTCAAAAAAAGAGAGCTTTTTTGCATTTAACAAAGTACTGATCGGCGCGGTAAGTTTAAAATCAAGAACATCATAACTTGAAAAAATACCGGTTGTCGGCGCAGTAAAAGCCGGTGTTAAAGCCTGAGCAGTTGATAAAAGAAAAAGGCCACAGATAAATAAAACTGTTTTCATCGGGCGATTCTACAGCTGGAACAGTTAAGTTAAAAGATGTCAAAAAACTCAACAGCAGATTTTTCATAGAGCCCAAGAGGGGGCCGCTGTAAAAGACTCAGACAATGTAAGGCCTTTAAAAGCTATAAATTCGCTTTTGCGTGGCCCTGTAATGGCAAGTTTTCGGGGTATGAAAAACCTTAAAGCTTTAGCCCTGACAATGACCCTAATGACGACTGCCAAAACTATGGCTTTTGACCAAGCTAAAGCGATCAAAAACTGTGAAAGAATCTATTACACTTACAATGCCTGCGGGAAAGAGTTCACTGTTAAAGGCGATTCATTTTACTTTGCAAAAACCAACGCCTACGTTCGTTGTACCGATGGCCAAGATTTAAAATTTTATGATCGTATGAACAATATGGATATGGCTTCGATCTTAATGATTCCCTATGAAACAGGTGAGATTTCATTTCCAGAAAAAAGATTAAACAATGATCCAGGCCGTTTACGTTCAGAAGACATGTTAAAAACGGTGTTTGGTGATAGTGAAGAAGCAGTTAGAAAAAACCTAGTACCGATCACTTTCTTAGGTCATCAAATGAAGTTTCAGAAAAAACTAGGCGCTGCTAAAGCGTTACAAAATGTCTCTGATCAAATCGAAGCGGCTATGAAGTCTGATCCAACAATTAGTGAATTTTTAAAAGATTTTTTATCAAAGAAAGTAAAACCAGGAACTTTCAACTGGCGTTTAATCGCTGGTACAAACCGTTTATCAACACACTCTTTCGGTCTATCGATAGATCTGGTGGTTCCGCAAATCAAAGCGCAGTACTGGTTATGGGATGAAAAAGCCCGCAATCCTGAATTAGCAAAGCAAGGCGAAGTGGCCTACGAAAATATTCATTACATTTCACAAAAGACACCGAACTTTCACCCAACGGTAGTAAAGATCTTTGAATCAAACGGTTTTATCTGGGGTGGTAAATGGAATCACTACGATACGATGCACTTTGAATATAGGCCCGAGTTTTTCCCGGGCTATAAAATTAACTGCAATTAATTAGTGAATAATGATCGCGCCTTTTTCTGAAAACTGGCGCAGATCGTAAGAATCAAAACCATCTGCACGAACACTGACATATGATTTCATAGAAGCTTTCTCGATAAATCTTTTAATATCGTAAGAATCAAATGGGCGACCCACGATAACACGAGCACCTCTTTCGATAAATGTACGAGTGTCGTAACTGTCAAAACCATCTGTATCTACAGTGACACGCTCATGGCCTTTGTCGATAAAAGTTTTGATATCGTATGTGTCGAATTTTTTACCCACAGTGATTGAACCACCGCGATCTAAGATTTGGCGAACATCGTAAGCATCTAAATCATCTTGGTCATAGATAATGCTAGCTCCTTTATCTGCAAAACTACGAAGGTCATAAGAATCAAAACCTTTTCCAATCACTGTGACATAAGACTTCACTTTGGCTCTATCGATCAGGCTTCTAATATCGTAAGTATCATAGGGTTTACCTGTGATGATACGAGCCCCGCGCTCAACAAAAATACGTGAGTCGTATGTGTCAAAACCCACCGTACGAACGGTTACGCGCTCGTGGCCGATATCGATAAAACTTTTGATATCGTAGGTATCGAACTCGCTACCAACTTCAACGGATTCACCACGGTTTAACATCTGTTTGATGTCGTAAGCGTCTGCGGCCAATGAAGAAATGCCCGCAAATAAAGCGAATATTAAAATAAATAGATACTTTGACACTGAAATTCCCCTTTTATTGATGTGCTACCGAGAAATAGCAAGGAGAAGGCCAAAGACATTAAGACACCGCTACTTAACAGTGCCTTTGTAGATATAAGCGATACCGAAGCTTACTGTTGTGTAAGACATTTCAGAGAACGCGCCTGATTGTTTCATTAAATCAAGAAACTGTTCTTTGCACGGAAACGCTGCTGAAGATTTTTGTAAGTACTCGTAAGCATCGCCTTGGCCAGTCACTAAACCGCCGATTTTAGGTAATACTTTTTCAGAGTAGAAATTGTATAAACCAGAAATCACTGGAAAATCCATTTTGCCGAATTCAAGAACCATAACTTGGCCGCCTGGTTTAACCACGCGAGCTAATTCTTGTAACGCTTTAACAGGGTCATTTACGTTTCTGATACCGAATGAGATTGATGAAACATCAAAGCGCTTATCAGTAAATTGCAATTGAGTAACGTCAGCTAATTCAAAATGAATATCTAAGTTTTGTGCTTTAGCTTTAGCTGGAGCTGGCTCTAACATTTCTTTGCAGAAATCTGTTCCGACAACTTCACCCGTTGTACCCACAGTTTTTTTGAATTCAATGGCAAGGTCACCAGTACCAGTTGCGCAGTCTAAAACTTTCATTCCGGCTTTAGCGCCGCTTAACGCTACTAGCTTTTTTCTCCATAAGTGGTGGATGCCAACCGATAAAACTGAGTTAGCTTTATCGTACTTAGCGGCCACTTTAGAAAACATCGAACGAATTTTTTCTGGATCTGGAGATTGACGTTGCGTTTGTGTGTTCATGATTAAGCCTTCTGTAATCGACGGTCGAATGCGGCTAATACGCGTTCTAATTGCTTCATCGTTTTATCAAACGTTTCAAGCGTAAGGGCTTGAGGGCCATCTGATAAAGCCTGTGCTGGGTTCGGGTGAGCTTCGATAATTAAACCATCAGCGCCTGCAGCAGCTGAAGCATAACAAAGTTGTGGAATAAGTTCAGCGATACCAACAGCGTGTGAAGGATCAACGATCACGGGTAATTGAGTATGTTTTTTCGCGTACACAACAGCGTTAAGATCTAACGTGTTACGAGTAGCTGTTTCGAAAGTGCGGATACCGCGCTCGCAAAGAATAACGTTTTCATTTCCGCCAGCTAATACGTAATCAGCGGCTTTGATCCATTCGTCGATGAACGCTGAAAAACCACGTTTTAATAAAACTGGTTTTGGTTGGCGTCCCAATTCTTTAAGCAATGAGTAGTTGTGCATGTTGCGCGCGCCGATTTGGTAACCGTCAACGATGTGAGCGATCTCTTCGATTTGACGAACATCAGTCACTTCAGAAACTAAACCTAAACCCGTAGCTGCTTTAACTTTTTTGATAATATCAAAAGCTTCGGCACCTAAACCTTGAAAAGCTTTTGCAGAAGTACGCATTTTCCAGATACCGCCACGTAAAATAGAAGCTCCAGAATTTTTAACAGAAAGTGCAGTCGTCATAAATTGATTTTCTGACTCAATAGAACATGGGCCTGCGATTACAGTAAATTGCGGACCACCGATTTGAATATTACCAACTTGTACGACCATGAATGCCTTTGCTACAATTGTCACATTGTGGATATGGACCTTAACATAAACGAATTAGAGAGTTCAAACTTTTTAGCTGTCGGAGGATTACTTCAGACAGCTTCAGATCAGTTTATATTGCTTCTGGGAGACAGAAAGCCTGTTTTTAGTGCTGCCTCTGCCAATTCCCATCAGGTTTTCGTTTACAGCCCTCAGTTTTGGGAGTTTTTACAGACAAAAACTGACCGCACACAAGGGCTTTTTCAGGTCGAAAAAACCGTTAAAGTGAGCCGTCAACAACTCCTTCAGTTTTTAGAAAACCATGTCGTAAAAACCGCTACAGACTTGGCGTTGGTGAATAATCACAAAGCTGATTTTGAAGCGCAATTTATGTGGTCGCAAAAAACTTTTAAAAGCGGCGTTTTACAAAAAACAGTTCCCGCTACAAAGTATGAATTTGCCACTCAAGAAAAATTTAATTTCGCGTATCAGTTATATTTGTCATTACAAAAAACTCGCCCAGGTTATATCTACGGTTTATGGGATGAAGCCGGCGGATTTTTAGGATTAACTCCTGAAATGCTAGCGGCGTGGGATGGAAAAACTCTTTCAACAATGGCGTTAGCGGGCACATGGAGTAACGATAAAAAGTTTGCGCATGTTTCTGATGTCGATATGAAAACGCGCGAAGAACATGAGTTTGTGATTAACGATATTCGTGAACGTTTAGGTCAAATCACCGTGGGCGAAACACATATTTTAACGTTACCAACACTAAGCCATCTTAAAACTGAAATTCATAAAAACGATCTTTCGCAAAAAGACTGTGTTGAAGCGTTAGAAAAACTTCACCCAACAGCAGCGCTGGGAATTTACCCGCGTAAGCCTGAAATGGCGCGCGAGTTTTCTGAATTTCCGGTGCAAAAAGAGCGTGGTTTTTTTGGGGCTCCGTTTGGGGTTATTGGTTCTGATTTTGCCCAAGTGATCGTCGGTATTCGTGGCCTAATTTGGAGTGAAAAGCGCCTAAATATCTTTGTTGGTTGCGGCGTAACTGCGCAATCCGACTTGGCAGCCGAATGGCAAGAGCTTGAGACGAAAAAGAAAGCCATTTGCGAAGCTTTTTCGTTGCAGATTTCGTAAACAAGTTTCATACATTAATTTATGACTAACGCCGAACTGGTTTCGCATTTTTATCAGATTCTGATTAATCTTGATGTCGCAGAAGTAATTGTCTGCGCCGGGGCCCGTAATGCGCCGTTAGTTGTTGGTCTTGAAGGCCGCGCCTTTAAAGTAAAATCATTTTTTGAAGAGCGTTCAGCAGGTTTTTACGCTTTAGGAAAAATCAAAGCTTCTGGAAAACCCGTAGCGGTAATCACGACTTCAGGAACAGCGGTGGCCGAACTTTTACCATCAGTGGTTGAAGGTTTTTACCAAGGTTTACCACTGATTGTGGTCAGCGCAGATCGTCCGAAAAACTACCGTGGTTCAGGAGCTCCGCAAGCGATTGAACAGGCGGGGATTTTTACATCTTACGTTCACAAATGTTATGACTGGGATGTAAAGCAAACTGATTTAAAAGTTGAGTTTGATGCTAAAAAACCTCTGCATTTTAATTTATGTTTTGATGAACCGTTGATTGATGGCAACTTTCAGCAAACCACGTCTCGCTTTGTTGAAGTAAATAAAATCGAATCGTTTAAACCGCAGCCTTTCGATGCGGAATACGGGGCTGAAGCTAAACTTTTTAAAAATCCGTTAGTGATTTTAAGTCAGCTTTCTGCGAATGAAAAAGTTCAGGTGAAAGCAGCCCTTTTAAAATATCAAATCTATCACTACGCTGAATCTCTATCTGGTTTATTAGGTGATACTGAGCTTGCGCATTTACAAATTAATAACTGCGACGCTTTATTCGGAAGTTTTTTAGAAAAAAATATTTACTCTTCAGTTCTTCGCATCGGTGGAGTTCCGACATTACGTTTATGGCGTGATTTAGAAAAAAAACACGCGCATATTCCAGTGCTTTCGATTTCAGAACTTCCGTTTTCTGGTTTGGCTCGTAAATCATTGCAGGCCGGTTTTGAAATTGTTGATGCCTTATTAAATGCTGTTGAATATCGTCAAATCGATTTCGCTAAGTTAAACCAACAGCTTCAGGCTAAAAAAGTAACGGCGTTAACTGAGTTTAAAAACTCAGAGCAAAATTTTATTTTTCAATTAAGCCAACTCATCAAATTTCACCCCATCTATATTGGTAATTCGTTACCGATTCGCGAATGGGATCTGTTTTCGCAAGGGTCATTTCCAGATACCTACGGTAATCGTGGAGCCAATGGCATTGATGGCCAGACTTCGACCTACTTAGCTTGGTCTAACCAGTTTGATATGTCGTGGGCGATGATCGGTGATCTAACAGCGATGTATGATCTCGCGGCTCTAGGTTTAAACCGAGATGACAGCAAAGCCTCTCGTAAAAACTTGGTGATTATCAATAATAAAGGCGGCCAGATCTTTAAAAAGGTCTTTGATCACGAGAAGTTTTTAAACCCTCACGATATCCAGTTCAAAGGCTGGGCTGAAATGTTTGGTTGGAACTATCTACAAGTCGTGGACGTGGTTGATCTTTCGGCAGTACAAGATATCATTTCTAAGAAGGAAATGAAGAATTTCGTCATTGAAATTCAAACAGACCAGGCCCAGTCAAATGCGGTCTGGAAATTTATGGATGAAGCATGCAAAACCGTCACATATTAGCGTTACATGGATTTTTAGGTTCTGGAAAAGACTGGTACAAGGTTCAAACATTAACTCCTCGTCACCAGTGGATTACTCCAGATTTATTTTCACCAACGTCGCCAATCGGGGATATCGACTTAGCTTCTTTTAATAAATTGGCTGACCGATTAATTTCTTTTATACCCGACAATACGCAACCTATTTTTGTGGGCTACTCATTAGGGGCGCGAGTTGGTTTACATGTGTTAGAGCGCCATCCAGATCGTTTTAAGAAGTTTATTTTTATCAGTGGGCATCCTGGTCTAACAGACAAAAACGAAAAGGAACAACGTCGTATTAACGACCTTGTGTGGAAAGATAAATTAGAAACCACGCCTTGGACCGAGTTCTGGAATGAGTGGAACGGCCAAGACGTATTTAAAGCCGATAACGACCGCGAATTTTCACGCAATGGCCGCGATATCGACCCTAAAAAACTTGCTTTAGGATTCACAACACTTTCATTAGCCCAGCAAGAAAACAAAGAAGCCGTATTAGCGAAACACGCTGATAAAGTTTTATGGGTTGTGGGTGATAAAGATCAGAAATTCACAAATTTTGCTGAAGATTTAAAACGAAAAAAAATCCTTTCAGGCTATGAAAGGATTTTTAATTCAGGACATCGTGTTCTGTTTGATCAGCCTTCCGCAGTGGCTGATTTAATTGATCAAGTGACTTAGTTAGCTTGCGCTACTGTGTCGTCAGCTTTAGGAGCTTCTACAGCTGGCTTATTTAATTGCTCAGTCGCTAAAGCAATCCACTCTAATTGACCGTACACGCCCGTGTAGATTGCGCCTTCGTTGCAGTTACCTAATTCGTTTGTACCACGGCTAGTAACACCAACTTGGATGTATGAACCGTCTTGAAGTTTTAATAGAGCAGGCCCACCTGAATCTCCGTGGCAAGCCCCTCTTAAATTTGTTTGATTAAAAGACATTTCTTTTTGGTCAGCACTAATGCTAGTTACCACGATATTAGATACTTTTCTTAAAGTACCAGAACCACGACCTGGAAGCTCAACAACCGTTGGCTTTCCGTTTTTGCCTTGAACAACTTTACGGATAACAGCGTTTGTGATGCCGTAACCTGCTAAAGTTAATTTTGAACCTTTAGATAATTGTTTGATTGTTTCAGCATCTGGAAGTTTCACAATTTGGAAATCTTCAGGAGCTGCTTTTTCTAGTTTAACTAAAGCGATATCATTCCAAACTTGAGATTTATCATCTGTAGGTAAGAAATCTGGATGGATCGCACCGTTAGTTGCGTAGATCACTTGTTCTGCTGTTAATTTACGGTCATCTAATCCGAATAATACGGCGATACCACGTAAGTTTTCGTCAGCTAAACAGTGAGCTGCTGTTAAAACTAAATCACGAGCGATTAATGAACCTGTGCAAGTCGCTTCACCCATTGTAGAGATGATTTTTAATTGCACGATACCGTGAGCTTTTTGGAAATTAGTATCAGCTAAAAGACCACCAAGGATATTTGAGTTTTCAACTTGATTAGCGTCTAGATACGAAGTGGGAGCGCGGTTAGCTTGCGGCGCGCATGAAGTAAATAACGCAGCAGCAGTTAAGGCTAGCAAAGCAGCAGTCTGTTTCATCATCCCTGTTTTCATAAGTCCCCCTAAGTATCGTTGACCAGTCGTGGTCTTTGTTTTTCACCGATTGTTTGATGTTCGGTTTCACCGAATTTGAGATCCCCCCGGATGCCCCTCATCCAGCCAAGCTTTGCAGCCGTGCTTTAGAGGACCCAAATTCTGTAGGCGTAATAAAACCCAAGTTGGAACCAGAGTCACAACATTAAACCTTATAGGACATAGAAGAATTACTTATGTTGCTGCTATCGGAGCAGTTTATCAGAGGATTTGCTCGAGATTTAAACAAAAAAATCCCTTCAGGTTGTGAAGGGATTTTTTATCAGAGTATCTGAATTTATTTTTAGAGGTTTATTTCTTATTGATAGCGGCAACCGCTTTAGAGATGAAATCTAATTGGCCAAATACGCCTGTGTAGATAACGCTTTCGTTACAGTTACCTAATTGGTTAGTACCACGGCTCGTAACACCAACTTGGATCTCACTGCCATCTTGTAATTTTAAAAGAGCAGGTCCGCCAGAATCACCGTGGCAAGCGCCTTTTAAGCCTCTTTGATCTAATGTGATTTCTTTTTGGTCTGAAGTAATACGAGTGACGACCATATCAGAAACTTTTCTTAATGTTCCAGAACCTTCACTCGGAAATTCAACAATTTGAGGTCTGCCGTTTTTATCAAGAACAGGCTTGCCGTTTTGATCTTTTTTATAATCACGAACCACAGGGTTAGTAATACCAAAACCTGCAAATGTTAATTTTGAACCTTCAAGTAACTGCTGAATAGTTTTTTCCGTCGGTAAAACAGTTAACTGAAAGTCAGCAGGAGCTGCAGCAGATAATTTTACGATCGCGATATCATGCTGAACAGAAGTATCGCCTTCTTTAGGAGCCGCTACGTAAGCTGGGCTAATGATCCAGTCTTTAGCTGCGATAGTTTGCGCCTTCACATTTGTTAAACCAAAAAGCACATCAACTTTATCAGACGAAGTTTTGCTAGATACACAGTGAGCTGCCGTTAAAACGATATCACGAGTGATAAGGCTTCCTGTGCAGATTGACTCAGAAAGAGTAAGTACTTTGCCGAAAACTTTAAGAACTTTTTTAACTCTTAATTGCACTATGCCGTGAGATTTTTGGTAGCTCGATTCAGCCAATTGGCCGCCCACGATATTCGAGTTTTGAACTTCGTTGGCTTCCAGATATGAAGTGTCAGCGTTTTGTGACTGTGGTGCACATGATGAGAATAGGGCCGTTAAAGCTAATGCGGCAGCAGCGTGTTTCATCATTTCTTTTTTCATATCTTCCCCCTGGGTCTAATTGCGTTCAGCGCAATAAAACCCAAATTGGAACCAGAGTCACAACATTAAATGCTATATGGGGCATAAGAAATGCTTATGCTCCGGAATATGAGCTGAGAACGCTTATAAGGCATCAGCAGCTGCAACGAGTGCGGCTTTAATACCTGGTTCAGCAGCCGCGTGCCCTGCATCCTGGATAATTTTCAGGTTCGCCTCAGGCCAAGCACGGTGAAGATCCCATGCACTTCTTGCAGGGCAAACCACATCGTAACGGCCTTGAACGATATCGCACGGGATGTGTTTGATCTTTGCAATATTTTCTAAAATCCAATTGTTGGTCTTAAAAAACGCATTGTTGATGAAGTAATGGCACTCGATACGCGCAAATTGTAGAGCGTAAGTTGGGTCGTCGAAATCATCGATGGCCTGCACATCAACGAATAGTTTTGAGGTGGCCGCTTCCCACTTGCTCCAAACTTTGGCCGCCGCTAAACGCACATCGGCGTTTTCGTGAGTAAGGCGTTTGTAATAAGCTTTCACGAAATCACCACGTTCTTCAGCTGGAATGTGGTTGTAGTAAGATTCCCAAACATCAGGATAAATTTCAGAAGCTCCATGCTGGTAGAACCAGTGAATCTCTGAAGGACGGCATAAGAAAATTCCGCGTAAAATTAAATGCTGAACTTTTTCTGGATGAGAAATCGCGTAAGTTAAAGCTAATGTTGAGCCCCAGCTTCCGCCGAACACCACCCATTTTTTAATGTTTAAATGTTCACGAATTTTTTCTAAATCAGACACTAAATCCCATGTTGAATTTTCGCGTAATTCAGCAGCTGGAGTTGATTTTCCAGCGCCACGTTGATCGAATAAAACGATACGAAATTTTTTTGGATCAAAGAATCTTCTGTGGTCTTCATTGATACCGCCACCAGGCCCACCGTGTACAAAAACGACAGGAATTCCGTTCGGGTTTCCGGCTTGTTCCACATAAAGGGTGTGGATGTCAGAAACTTTGAACATTTCGGTCTTAAAGGCTTCGATTTCTGGATAAAAACTCATGGATAGCTCCGTTATTTAAAAATTTTCGATAATGACAACAATTAAAAAAATCGCAATCAAAGATATTAAAATAAAATTTGTCAGACGACTTTTCGGTGCAAAATTTTTTTCGAGCTGAACTTTGGTGTAATAATCAACTAGAGGTAAGCGATGGGTGGCGCATAAAGTTAAATCAGTCGTAGTATATTCGCACTTTGGGCAATAAAGTTCGTTGTCCGGTAAAAAATGACTGTCTTCTTTTAGGGGGATTCCTAAATCATGCAGATATTTTTTGATGAGCAATAAGGATTCGGAACTTACTTCAATAAAAAGAAATTCTCCTAAAGGAGTCACTGGCTCTTGATGGCGTTCATAATAGTTTTTACTGGCCACTTGTTGTTGGTATTTCGCCACAAGATCTTGATCAATTTCGATTTTGTACGGATGCCCAAGCGGATCAATTTTTTCTTTGATCTGGTTGATCTGCGGTTCAGAAAAAGGGCCCAGGCGAATCGTTTTTGCCATGATTAACCTTTAAACGCCGCCGTCTTTTCTGCTAGTGGAATAAAACTTTTATTAAAGGCAACTTCATTACAGCGGGTGAATTCTTTTAAGCCGAACCCCTGATATTCTTGAACGATCAAATAATCATCAGTCAGAACTGATGCGAACATTCCAGGGTCATCTGAATTTAAAGTCACTGGCACACCCGCATCGTAAAGTTTTTTAAGCGGGTGAGTCTCGTAAGAAGCAAAAGCTTGCGTCAGGTAGTTGCTATAAGGGCAGACTTCTAACGGAATGTCTTTTTCAATCAACAGCTGCATAACATCTTTGTGATTGATGGCTTGAATACCGTGGCCGATACGTTCAGCGCCTAAAATTTGAATAGAATCTTTAATCCATTGGCCAGCTTCTTTATCTGGAGTTTCGCCACTGTGAACCGTAATATGAAGCCCGGCTTTTTTAGCGCGTTCAAAGTCTTTGGCAAATTTTCTCGGTTCTGAACCCATTTCGTTATCGGCTAAGTCTAAGGCTAAAAAAGTGTCTTTATTTTCAATAGCGAAATCAGTCACTGAAGAGACTTTTTCCAGAGGCAAAATTCTTTGTAAAATACAGATTAAGCCGGTCGCGATCGGCATTTGTTTTTTAGCGCGGTTTAGACCACGCACGAACGCTTGGTGAATTTTTTCGTAAGTTAAACTGGCGTGGCCATCGGCAATAAATGTGGGTGCGTAGCGCATTTCGCAAATACGAACGCCATCATTAAACGCATCTTCGCACGCTTCAAAAGCTAAACGTTCTAAGATTTCTTCAGAAGCTAAAACCTTTTGGGCGATTAAAAACTTAGATAGAACGGCGTTTAAATCCTTCATCGGCTCAGTCACTAAAAAATGCGAACGCTGCTGCGCTGAGTTTTTAGGGATTTCGATCTTTAAAGTTGTCGCTATTTCAAGCAAAGTGCTCCATCTCATTGAGCAATCTAAATGGCGATGCAAGTCAATTTTCGGAAGTGAGCGGAGTTCTTGAATAGATAGTTTTGATGACATAAAAAAGGTGTATGACACAAATTAAGCCTCTACAAGTCAAAACTCACTTAGCCAAACACTCAAAACAAAAACCGCAATTCTCTGTCGAAGCCAAACTAGCTGACGGAAAAACTGTAGCGTTAGCAGACCCTAAGGCGACACGTGCTTTAGTGGCGTTAATGGACATGAACGCTGTTCTAGGCGGAGCCGCTTCTCACTACGGCGGACCTGCTGCTTTAGCAGAGCTTTGGTCAGCGCTACATGGTTACGTGTTTGCTGAAGCTGAAAAGAATAATCGTGAATGGTTTGATTTGTTTCATGTGATCAACGATGCCGGCCACTGCGAAAACGGTTTGTACGCTTTAAAAGCGAATTACAAAATGGCGGGTCTTGATTTAAATTCATTAAAAAAATTTCGTTCGATTGAATCTAACTTAACTGGCCACGGCGAAGCGCACTTATTTCCTGAAGGCGTTTACATGTCGAATGGTCCATTAGGTTCAGCGTTTCCTCAATCGCAAGGTTTAGCTCTAGCTGAAAAATTAGCGGGCACAAACCGCACAACAATCTGTACGTTATCAGATGGTGCCGCGATGGAAGGCGAAGCAAAAGAAGCGATGGCAGCCGTTGCTGGTCTTGCAGCAAAAGGCAAAGCGGCTCCGTTTGTGTTAATCATCAGCGACAACAACACAAAATTATCTGGTCGTATTGATCAAGACGCGTTTTCAATGAATCCAACTTTTGCTTCACTTGAAACTTTAGGTTGGAAATTATTAAAACTTGAAAACGGAAATGATCTGCAAGCTTGTTTAACAAAAATCGAAGAAGCCGTTCACTTGGCTCAAAAAAATCCGAATCAACCAGTAGCGATCTGGGCCAAAACTGTTAAAGGGATTGGCACTAAGAAAACGGCTGAATCAGCCACAGGCGGTCACGGTTTTCCATGTAAATCTCCTTCAGAGCTTCCTGCGTTTGTTCAAGAAATTTATGCTGATAGCGCACAGCCTGAAATTTTCAACACTTGGATTAATGAATTAAACGAAATTGAAAAACAAATGAAGGCCAATGCTGTACCTGATACGGGTGAAAAAATCCAAAAAGGTATCGCTAAAGCCATGATCAATTGTTTTAAAAAAGGTTTACCGGTTATTTCTGTAACTTCAGATTTACCGGGTTCAACAGGTGTAGCCGATTTCAGAAAAGAATTTCCGTTAGCTTCAGTTGACGTTGGTGTTGCTGAAAGTAACATGGTTTCAACAGCGGCCGGCTTATCAAAACAAGGTTTCATTCCTGTTGTGGATACGTTTGCCCAGTTCGGGGTTACCAAAGGCGCTCTACCAATCACTATGGCGATGTTATCTGAAGCGCCATTAATCGGTGTGTTCTCACACACGGGCTTTCAAGATGCGGCCGACGGAGCTTCTCACCAAGCTTTAAGTTACATGTCGATGTTAGCTACGATTCCGGGTGTTGATTTATACAATTTATCAACAAGCGAAGAAGCAGATGCGATTATGACTGAAGTGATTGAGACATTTGCTAAAACTGTTGAAGCTGGCAAAACGCCGCACACAAGTATTTTCTTTTTAGGTCGTGAAAACTTTCCGAAAACTTACTCTACAGATGCAAATAAATTAACTTATAAAGCCGCTGAACCACAGGTTGTTCGTCAACACATGGTGGGCGCTAAAAATGTGATGGTTATCACATCTGGTTCTTTAGTCGGTGAAGCAATCAAGGCTTCTACTGAGCTAGAGAAAAAAGGCGTAGGTTCTATCGTTATTAACTTAAACTCTTTAAACCGTTTAAATGTTACAACGTTAAAACCGCTTCTTAAAAAATGCGAAGGTCGCATCGTGACTGTTGAAGATCACCAAGTGCTTTTAGGTCTTGGCTCTTTCGTAAGTCATCAGTTAGTGCAATCAGGTGAATTCATCACGATGAAATCATTAGGTGTGCACGGCGAATTCGGACAGTCAGCGTACAACGCGATTGATCTCTACCGCAAACACGGTATGGACTCAGCGGCGATCGCAAAAGCAGCGACTGAATTATTGGGTTAGGAATTCAGAACACATCAGGTTATTGTGGCAGGAAGCCTTAGGTATTACCTAGGTGTTCGTGCATTCTTTCATGCAGCTCAGTTGGATTTTCTTCTAAGAAAAACACAGAGCGATCCATATCGGTACAAGCCGAAAGGTGTTCGTTGTGTGTACGAATATCGATGATCAGATCGTCATGTAAAGTGCATACACTGATATACGGAGATTTGAAGTTTCGTTTGAAATCTAAAAAGTCTTCGTATTTTTCAAAAGTCAGAGTGGCTTCAATACTGATAAGCCCCATTGAATCGATAGAGATTTTAGCAAAGAAATACTTATTCCAAAGCGCTTCGTTGGAATTATTATCCAGAAGTTGTTGTATAAACTCAAAAGCTTGAGGGGCTTTGAAAGTGAGATTCATACTGTTCTTATCGGCGGGCCTGACAAAAAGTCCATAGGCCTTTGGTCTAGGTCTTACAGATATTTGTCCGGGGCAAGTTGCCCTATTCGTTTATGGTGTAATCATTGCACAAAATAGCCTCGCAATAAAAATTGGAGGCTTTTTTATGACTAAAAAAATAACGTTAATCCTGGCGTTTCTTTTCTCTGTAGGTTGTGCTTCAGGTCTAAAACCTGTCGAGTTTGCAGCAGATACTGATCCTAATGCAGAAATCAGCAAACTTGAGCAAGATGTGCAAAGTGCTCGTTCGCAACAAACAGATATGGCATCGCCAAAATATTTTAGAATGGCCGATAAAAATTTAGCGGCAGCTAAAAAATCCCGTGAAAAAGGTGAATCACCAAAAGAAATTTTAAAAGAAGTTGGCCTTGGACGTGCCGCTTTAAATGAAGCCACACGTATTCAAGAAATCACACGCCAGCAATTTACTGATGTGACAATGGCACGTGACGCAGCGATTGCCGCCGGAGCCAGAGAATCGCATCCGCGTATGTTAAATAGCATCGATGGCGATTTCGAGGATGTGACTAAAGATTTTGAAAGCCAAGCTGTGCGCGGAAAAACTGCGGCCACATTTTCACAGCTGTCGCAAGATAAACGTGAATCTTTAAAGCGTGAATATTCTAAGTTAGAGTTTGAAGCTTTAAAAACTAAACACTTAGGCCGTGCAAAAGCTTTAATTGACAGTGCTGAAAAAAATAAAGCCAGCACGTACGCACCAAAAACTTTAAATGCAGCGAGAACAAAATACCGTGACGCAGAAATGGTGCTATCAAATAACCGCACCGATGAGTCAGCCATCAGAGCAGCTGTGACCGAAGCTGATCAAGAGGCGGAAAAACTTGTGCGCGTGACTCAAACCGCACGCACAGCGCGTGGTTTAAGTACAGAAGAAATTGCTTTAGATATTGAAAATAAAAAAGAGGCGATCTCTGAAGCTGAAATGACATCCGAAGAGCGTGCCCAGGCCATCGCCGAAAAAAATGAACAATTGGCCGGTGTAATGTCTGAGAATCAAGAATACCGTCGTCGTGTTGAATTTGATCAGGCTTTAGCGCAAGCGCAGAAGATGTTTAAACCTGAAGAAGCTGATGTTTACCGTCAGGGCGATAAAATTTTAATTCGTTTAAAATCAGCCAACTTCGTTTCAGGTCGCTCTGAAGTTGGACAAAACGCTTATCCGGTTTTAGGAAAAGTAAAAGAGCTAATTTCTGAAGTGGGCGCTGAAGATATCGTGGTCGAAGGCCATACAGATATTACCGGCTCAAAAGCAGCGAATATGAAGCTTTCAAAAGAGCGTGCCGATTCGGTCGCAGCGTATTTAAAAAATAATACAGATATTTCAGAAGAGCTGATTAAAACCGAAGGTTTTGGTTTTGATAAGCCGTTAGCGCCGAACAATACGAAAAAAGGTCGCGCGCAAAATCGTCGCGTCGATATTATCGTAACACCTTCAGTTGTTAGATAGATCTTAAGATTTTACAGTCGTCTCAGAACTTTGAGCTTCATCAGTTGAAGGTTCTGCAGACGGTTGTTCTTTTTGTGGTGGTTTAAAAAGTTGGTTTTCTTTTTCTTGCATCCAGAAAATAAAATCGTGCGCTGTTAATTCGCCAGACATTAATCCTAGTTTTAAAGCTAAATCAAAATGATGGTTTGCTAAAAGGGCGCGTTTACGGCGGTCACCTTTTTTTAAGTATTGATCATGACGAGTCAGCGCATGGATTAATTGCATTGATAGAACAATCGCAATTACTTCGGCTTTGAATACGCCTAATTCATCTTTGCAGAAGACTTGAAATCTGTTTTGTTCAGACACTTCATTGATATTAAAATTGTAACCGTGTTTTGCGATTAAAAACGCGTATAAAACTGCGCCAAATAATTCCACCGGATCTTGTGTGTTGATATCCACTAAATCAATACGGCGAAGTAGGCTTAAGAACTCTTCAACCTTATTCGAATCTGTGAATAACTCTTCAAAACCAGGAATAACGGCTTTGAACACACCAAGATCGTGCATTTCCCATAATGCCATTTCTGGATTATAAAGACGGAAAAATTTTAACCACTCTTCACGACGACGCGGAAGTACGGTTTTTTTTAGCTCTTCGATATTTTCTAAAATAGATTTGCGTAATTCAGTTTCAATTTGAAAACTTAATTTTTGCGATAAACGAATCGCGCGCAAAATGCGAATTGGATCTTCTTTAATGCGTACATGCGGATCACCGATTACACGTAACGTACAAGATTCGATATCCTGAAGACCACCGCAGTAATCGACTAACTCTTCAGATAACGGATCGTAGAATAAAGCATTCACCGTGAAATCACGGCGGAAAGAATCTTCTTTTAAGTTTCCGAAAAAATTATCAGCACTCATCGTTGGAGCCGCTGGTAATGCCGGGTCAGCTGATTCAGAAATATTTAATTCTTCTTGTGTAGCTTCGCGTCTATAAGTCGCCACTTCAAAAATTTTTTCGCCACGTTTAGCGTGCACTAATTTAAAACGGCGACCGATGATAAAGCAGTACGGAACTTTTTTCTTCACTTCGTTCGGAAGAGCGTTGGTGGCGATATCAAAATCTTTGGGTTTAAGACCAACAAGTAAGTCGCGAACGCCTCCGCCTACAAGGTAACCATCGTATTTGTTGTCTTTTAGTTTTTTGATAATGCCGATCGCATGCGGATCAATGTCCGCGTAGGCTTTTTTAAGAATGGCTTTAAATTTTTCGATCGACATAAACCAGATTTATTTTTTAATTGAGGAATGGCTCCACGTCGAGTAATTACTTGAGATGAATGAGCTTTTTATCGAACTTTCACTATTCAGTTTTGGGGACTAACACACAAGAACGCGTGGTTTTTATCCACGGTTTGATGGCCTTTGCAGCAAATTGGAGAAAGATCGCCAATCGTTTAGAAAACGATTTTCAGTGCTTGATTTATGACCAGCGCGGCCACGGGCGCTCATTCAAGCCTGATTCAGGTTATAGCCCTGAAATTTTCGCTGAAGATTTAAACAAAATCACTGATGAACTAGGTTGGGACAAATTTCACTTAGTGGGGCATTCGATGGGCGGGCGTAATGCCATGGCTTTTGCCCATATGTTCCCCCATAAGGTTAGAACTTTGACTATCGAAGATATGAGCCCTGATTCAGATCCCACAATGAAGGGCTATTATGAGAATATGTTAAATAATATTCCGACGCCTTTTGCGAACAAAGCTGCGGTGAAAGAATTTTTTGATAATGAATTTAAAAAATCATTTCATGCGAAAGAGCCTCCTGCGGTACTTTCGACGTTCTTACAAGCCAACCTTGAAGAAAAGGCGGATGGCTCTTACGATTGGCGTTTTTCTAAACAGGCTGTGATCGAAATTACTCACGAGGGCCATTTAAAAGACCGCTGGCTTGAAGTGAGCAGCTTTAAAATGCCTGTGCTTTTAATTCGTGGTGAAAAATCGCACATTCTTAAACAAGAAACTTACGAAAAAATGTTGGCGGTGAATCCCAATATAACGGGTGTAGAGTTTGCTGGTGCAGGGCACTGGGTGCACTACGAAAAATTTGAAGAATTTGTTCAAGCGTTTCGCCAGTTTATAGCGCAGAATCCAGTCTAACAACGCAGAACATTAAGCGTGACTTAAGCCCCCCTAAAGCCTTACAAAAAAGGCTAAATGAAATACCTAGATCTACACTTAGACAGCCGCCTGCAAACTAACATCTCAAATCTTGGATACATCGACGCGACTCCGATTCAAGAACAAGCTTTCTCGCCGATCGTAAATGGCAAAGATGTTGCGGGTCTTGCACAAACGGGAACTGGTAAAACAGCCGCGTTTTTAATTCCAATTATCGAACGTATTTTAAAAGCTGAAGCACATCCTGAACATGAACGTGCGTTTAAAGACTGGAAAGCTTTTAACCAAGTTCTGATCTTAGTTCCAACACGCGAATTAGCCGATCAAATTCACGAGAACATTTTAAAATTAACGGCAGGCACAGGTTTAAAATCAGCGACATTCTACGGTGGTACTGGTTACGACAAACAAAAAGAAGCTCTCGCTGGAAATTTACAGTTCATGGTTTCTACACCGGGCCGCTTAATTGATTTATACAAAGAACACCACGTTGATTTCAAAAAAGTAAAAGCGATTGTCTTTGATGAAGCTGATCGTATGTTCGACATGGGTTTTAAAGATGATATGAAATACATCTTAAGCCGCATTGAACGTAACCGTCAGTTCTTAGTGTTCTCGGCGACTTTAAATTTTGATGTTTTAAATACAGCTTATCAATTTGGTTCTGAGCCGATTGAAATTAATATTTCAAAAGACGTAGCTAAAGCTGATCACGTAAAAGATATGATCTATCACGTAGGTGATGGTGAAAAGCCGCAGTTCTTGTTATCGATTTTCAAAAAAGAAACTCCGAAGCAAACTATTATTTTTACAAATTTTAAAAACAACGTTGATCGCGTAGCGCACTTTCTAACTGACAATGGAATTCCAGCAATGGGTATTTCGAGTTTGATGTCACAAGCACAGCGCACGCAAGTCATCACCAAATTTAAAGAGACAAACAATCAAAACGTGTTAGTGGCAACAGATGTGGCGGCGCGCGGTTTAGATATTTCTGATGTGGATTTAGTTGTGAACTACGAACTTCCACAAGATTCAGAATCTTACGTTCACCGTATCGGTCGTACAGGCCGCGCCGGTAAAGAAGGTAAAGCGTTCTCGTTAGTTTCTGATAAAGACGTTGAATCTTTATCGCGCATTGAAGACTACACGAAAAAGAAAATTGAAGTGGGCTTTATGGAAGACACAGAGCTTGTTAAAGAATTTAAAGCTTTATCTGAGCGTGAACCTAAATTTAAAAAATCATTTGATCGTGGTGATCGTAAACCTCGTCGTGAAGGTGATAGACCTCAACGTGGTGATCGTAAGCCGGGTTACAACAAAGAGCATGATGGTAAACACACACATCACGCCCGTGCTGAAGGTGGACCTAAAAAGCCGCACCATCGCGAGAACCGCGACGATCGTCCTAAGCATGACAAAAAGCCGCATGCGAAACATGAGCAACATGCAAAACACGATACGCACGGTAAAAAGCAACACAGATCATCTGAGCACAAACAGGATCACCGTAAAACACACGGCGTGACTCCTGGTCACTTAGTTCACAAACACCGCACGGGTTCTCACAGAAAGCCTGCACCTCAGTCCGGTCTAGTTAACTCTGTAAAATCGTTTTTCAAGAAGTTATTTAGCTAAATAACAATTACACTATAGGTGTATGAAAATAAATATTCTGACCATTCTTGTAATGGCGGTTATACCGTCATTTGTGTTTGCTCAACAAAACGCTGAAATTGTTGTTACAGCTCCACGCCCAAATGATAAAGCTGTGATGATGAAACTCACTTCAAATTACATCGTCCGTAATTTAAACGGGGAACAAGTTTGTAATTTAGCTAAAGGCTCGATGGTGGCCGTAACAGCTGTGGCTCCTGATGCAGAACGTGTACAAATCATGGTACCAAACGGTCCTTGTGCGGGCATCACGAATGGTTTTGTCTATATCAACTATTTACGTCCGGTGACTCAATCGGTTGATAAGTTTACTGAAACAGCGCTTGTTGAGTTGAACGGTTTAAGTTTACGTAAAGAGCCAAGCGTTGAAGACGGAACTTTTTCTTGTAGTCTTCCGAAAAATGCAAAAGTAAACATTGTCAACGAAGTGCAAAAGCGTAACCGTTGGGTTGAAATTGAAATTGAAAATCCGCCAGCGGGTTGTCCAACGAAAGGTTGGGTTGTAGCGAGTTATCTAAAACCTGATTTGGATTTAAAAACTCTTCCGAAAGCTTCGGGTAAAGTATTAACTGAGGCGCGTACACCGGTTGATTGTACTGAATGTGCTCAAGGTGAAGCTTCGGGTGGCAAAGTTTCTGAAACTTCTAAGGCGGCAAAGAATGCTCAAGAGATTGAACGTTTTGTGAATGCGCCTCAAGGAGCTCAAATTCCGAGTCCATTTACAGCTTTTGCTAAAGAGTTACAGCGTTCAAGAAAGTGTCCTCCAGCAAAGCAATCAGAGTACAAATGTAACCGCGGCTTAATGCAAATGCCAACTGATGGAAATGCGGGTTTTTGCGGAACACATCACTATACGCCGGATCGCCCGCCAGGAGTTGATACATACGCTGCCCCTCACACAGCCTGTTCCTTAGCGGCTGTAGCCCAAGAGTGGAAAAAAACAGTTTGCCCGAATGACAATGCTGGCTGTCGTATTGCTTGGGGAGATATTTCACATTCGAATCGCCCGTTATTTAATGGTCACAAAGAACACACCAGCGGTGAGTGTATTGATATTCGTCCGTTTAACAAAGGCAGCTTCCGTGATGCTGGTCGCAAAGTGGGTTCAGGTGATTACGACCGCGAAACAACTGTGGCTTTCTTAAAGCTGGCGAAAAAATTCGGCGGAGATATTCGTTACAGCGATCGTAAGATCAGTAATGAACATAAAGATTTAGGCATCGCTTGGGGCGGATCAGCGCATAATAATCATATGCACATCTGCTTTGAAGCTTCGAATTCAACAGTGAAAAATGCCTGCAACAATTTAAACGTGGACCCAGCTGTATGTTCAGAACTGCAATAATTTCTTTAAGTTTAGTTTTTCTAGCACAAGCAAGCGCGGCTGCGACTTCGTGTAACAGCTTTATTCAAGCTTTTAATGAGTACACGCAAAAAGTTGAAGGTAAGATTGTAAAAAAACATTCGATCTTTGAAATGACTGACTGGTCACGCAATAGCCGCTTTCAAGGCTTCGTGTTAACAGAGAAAGCTCCAGCTAATGCCGAAGTGGTCTTAGAATCAAAAACTGGCGGTAAAGCGAAAGCGATGAAAACTGTAGCTAAAAAAACGAAGCCTTTTGCGCAAGATAACAAATATCGTGTTGTTGAAATGGATTTAGAAAAGCAATTAGCTTCAGCCCCTAAAGGTTCTGGAAGTTTTATTGTGAGAGTTTTAGCTGATGGCAAAGAGCTTTGTGCCGAAAAAAGATTAATCTACGACGACGGCGATTAGTTTATTTCATTTATTTTTTAATAATTACAAATTTAAAGCATAAAAAAAGGAGCTTGGTTAAAGCTCCTTTTTTCTTTTTTCTATTGAGAAAGCACGTTTATTGTTTAACGTGCTTTTTCATTTTTGCAGCTAGATCTTCTTTTTCTTCTTTAGTTAAAGAAAGAGGGTATAAACGTGACACCCATTGTGGCGCGTACACGCGGTAGTAGTTACCTTGTGAGTAGTTTTCACCACGGTAACCACGGTCACCTGATGAGCCCATCCACCAACGAGAGTGATAAGGTAAGTCTTCACGAGGAATTGTCATTAATTCGCCGTTGTAAATACCAGCTTGAGTTCCTAACGCTTGTGAAATCATGCGAATCGCTTCGTTATCAGCTGTTAAAGAGTTTAAATCTTGGAGCTGAACGATTTGCACGCCAGATAATTGAAGACTATCAACGATGGCTTTTGCTACAGGGCCAACTGCCACAACAGCTTTGATGTCTGAATTACGAGCTACTATTTCATAGATGCGTTTGTAAACCGCTGTCATTTCAGGTTTTGTAGCGCCAGCTACTAAATCACCTGTATTCATACCTAAAGTATCAACGGGTAACGAACGTTGGATGAAGTAGTTTAAACCTACACCTGCTCTGTTTAGCATCGCTTGAAGTTTTTGACCTTCAGCACCTGTCACAGCGCGGGCAGAAAAGAAATCATCGTGTGAAGTTTGATCCATCACCACGTAAACTTGGGCCCCTTTGCCACGGCCACGGTAAGTACCGAAGTAACCGAAAGAATCATGGCTGATATAATTGATACCTAAGTTTTTCATATTCGGCCAAGAAACTAAAGCTTCTGATAAAGCACAAGCTCCTTGATCATAACGTAAATAACCGCAAGGACCGTAATCGAAATCAGGGCGATCTGCAGACCATTTACCAGCGTAGTAACGAGGAGATTCGTAAGGTAAATCACGAGGTCCCATGCCGATTAAAGCTGTTTTCTTCTCGTTCATTCCAGAATCTAAATCTTGTGGTTTGTAAGGGAATTGTGAGTTTTTATCGTTGTAAGCACCAGCATCCGAGTAAACTTGGATTGAGTTAGCACCCCAACGGTTAGAAGTTGTACCTTCAGAACCCATTCTCCAGTTTGTGTTAAACGCGAAATCACGAAATGGAATTGGAGCATAACCTTTATAAGTGTAACCCGCTTGTAAACGCGCGATTAATTCTTCAGGAGTTGCTTTTTCATCGATATCTTGTGGTAACCAATTTTTGTTGGCTACTTTGTAAGCGGCCACACGTTGAGCAGCACCAGAGAAACCAGCTTTGATGTTTTCCATCGCAGCATCGCCACCTAAGTTAGGGTTAGCGCCACCTGGATGTGGAACACCAATCGCTAAGATATCATTTTTGACTTCGATACCACGATTTTCTTTAAACCATTGTTTCATGCCGCGTGTGTCGCAGTTTTTTAATTCCCAAGCTGTAGAGCATTTACCGCCGCGGGCATTGATCCAAGTTGCTAAAGAAGCTTTACCGCCAGAACCTACACCCATGAATAACGCTACAGTGTTCGCGTTTGTAACCATCATGTTATCGAATAATTTGTGACGGTATTCTACGATTGGAGATTCTTCGCCTTGTTCGATCCATTTAAAGCGAGGGTCATCTTCAAGTTGTCCGTTAATTGTGTAAACGAAAGTATTTAAGAATAAATAGCTTCTGTGAATACCTAAGTGATTTAAGAATCTTTGAGTACGAGTTCCCGTTGATCCTGTGAAGGCACGGTTAGAAACGTTTTCATCTTGCGCACCTTCTTGACCAACAACGAAAACTTTTACGCTTTCAGGAGTAAGACGTCCGCGATACCACATTGGACCGAATTCCCAACGGAATTTTTCGTCAGTCTTTGCTGTACCACCTAAAGCTTCAACGCCAAGAGCGCGGTAGTTAGGTGTTGAACCAAAAAGTTCAATCCATTTTGAATCAGCAGGAGCCCCTGCATCGTATTCTGCTGGCGAACCACGACGAGCATCGTATGGTAATGCTACATTCACTGATTGCGGATCACGTTGTGAGGGTGAGAAAGGCGAATGCGTGCAAGACGACGCAGCCATAACACCAGCCAATAACAACGCTGTTGGTTTGAATTGCATAAAAGAGTCTCCTTAGTTGAAAATAGATCTGCCTGCGGCAGAATTAAAAGTACAACCCTTTTAGTTTATGGAATCTCACGTTTTTTTCATAGACCTGAAACATAAGGCTTAAAGACCTTAGTCCAGCGATTTGTTTTAAGATTTAGTTAGGAATAATTTGTTCTAATTGCTCAGCTAAGCGATCGTAATTTTTCGTATCTAGCTTTTCCTGAGGCATTGAAGCTTTCCATTCTTTCGAGAATAAATTCTTAATTACGGTTCTGTAGTTTTCGTCATTACAGCCTGTTAATGAATCGAGTTGCGGAAACACAGATTTCATATTTGCCACTAATTCAGATAACTTAAGTGGTGAATTCATTACTTGCTGTTCTGAAAGCTTCACGCAGCCTGGACTTTGGTCGATTTGCTCTTGTGTAACAAGTAAATCAGCGTTGTTTTGTTCTGCTGCGAGAGTTGTTTTGGCTACTTTTAATTCTCCACCTACCATCACGTATTGAATGTCAGATTGTTGGGCTGTCACGATTTGTGTGTACGGATTTGCTTTCGTTGATTTTAAACGAATCGCTACGATATCCGCTAAGTAACCAACTTCTAAGCGGCCTAGGCGATCACCTAAACGTAATGCTCTAGCTGGGTTGATCGTCATCATTTCGTAAAGCTTTTTATCAGAAACTAACTTCATACCTTTTGATTGGCTGTAGCGACGGGCGATTTTAACTTCGTCTAATAAGTTTTTTGTCCCTGACGGTGTCCAATCAGAACCTAAAGTGATATTCACATTGTGCTTAATCGCAAGATCGGCGTTTAAAGTATCACCGTATAAAATTAAATTTGAAAATGGTGACCAAACTAAAGAAATATCTTTTGCAGCAGCATCGGTTAAATCTTTTTCATCCATGCCCACGCCGTGAATAACAACTAAGCCTTTTTGTGCAAGACCTAGCTTGTTCGCGAATTTGTATTCAAGTTTATTGTATTGATCTGTTGAGCGACCTTCAGATAAGTGAACGATTAAACTTCTGATATCACCCGTAGTTACGATACGGGCTAAGTAAGAAACATATTTAGCAACACCTTCAACAAATTGTGTCTGACGTGAGTTGATAGTACCTGATAATGCAGCAGTCACTTCGGTTGAAGTTTTACCTTCAGCGATCATTGTTGGAAAAACTTTATCCTGAAATAAGCCAGCGCCATCTGGATTTACGATTTCCATGCTTGCGCGCGCGTCAGATTTAACGTCGTAGTCTGATTCGATTTCTACGTTGCGGGCTAAAATACCTTTTGTGCATGTGTCGTCTTGTCCGATACCTTGAACGCTTGTGACTCCGCCAGCTAGGGCTTTGATTTCAGCGTATTGGTAAGTTTGGCAGTAGAGTGAGTTTACATCACTGGCTTCGCCTAAAGCGGGGTTATTTAACGGGCCTGTTACGTTTTTCTTATAACCAGACATGCCACGCCATTGAAAACGATTACCAAACTGACCGTGAGCTTCTGACCAAAGAGGAATAACGTTGTATTTTAAGTGACCATGTAAATCGATAAAGCCTGAAGAAAGAATCACTTTGCCAATTTGTGATTCTAAGATTTTTTTAGTTTCACGAGACGTTTCAAATGGGACTAATGATTTTTTAGTGATTTTACCGTCTTCGATTAAAAGATAAATTTTACGGGCGCGCAGTTCTGACTTGGTTGGATCTGGTTCATAGCCTTCAATATAGGTGCTGGCAGCTACCGCAGAGCAAGTGATCGCTAACGTTGCGGTAAGCGCTGAAATGACTTTAAAAAACGGTGTTTTCATACTGTCAAACTTCTGGCCAGCGGCCATTAAATGGCTGCCAGGGCTTAGCCCAAAGCAACCACAATTGTTGTGTCCTACATTTCGTATCCTAGATAGAGTAAATGCAAGAATAGCGCTGATTTTTGTCAGGGAATTGTTAGTGCCGCGCCCTCAACGCGAGTCAGGCCCAGTAACGCAAAGTGGACCACAAACGTGATCCACTTTGAAGAAAAAGCTCTCTGTGATTTAAGTTAATTACTTAACTTCTTGAATAGAGTTTTCGTCAAACGGTACGAAAGCACGCGCCTTGTAGTTATCTAATGGATCTTTACCGCCATTTGTTTTGATGATGCTTGATAAGAAATTACGAATGCTTGTGTAGTCTTTAGTTGAGGACGTGGCGTGGAAGAAAACCACTCCGTCTTGAGTTAAAGCTGCACCAGCTAAGGAAACCGATTGAGAGATTGTTCCCGTTTTAGCAAGTAACGAGTCATCCGTGTTATTTGTTAAGTAGATATTTGTTACTGTCGAATTACCATCAGCGCTCGCATCAGAACCAGCGACTGGTAAGATGTAACGTAAACCTTTACCTTGATCTGTTGCAACTTTAGTTAAACGTTTAACAACTTCAACCACTGTACGGCAGCTTGCTGAGTTATAAACTTTACGACCGCTTACGAATTCGGGATAACCAGAACCGTTGTAGAAATCAAATTCTTTATCAGCAGCACCCACCATTTTAGTCATGTAAGAATCAAATTTTTCAGAACGTGCTAAACGCTCAAACACTTTATCAGCTGCAAAGTTATGAGAGTTACGGTTTAACTCTTTTAAAGTGCGGTGTAATTCAGAAGAACGTAAGATGAATGAAGAATCAGTTTTAGCCGCGTTAAATACTTTCATTGATTGAGCCGCGATATTTTTAACTGTTAAAGATACTGATTTTGGTAATTTAACTTCTGGTACAAGAGATTGAGTTCTAGATACGTACTGAGCGTAACGAGTTTTTAAGCCAGTTACATCAGCGCGTAACTCACGCATGATTTCAGTTTCAGATTGTTCGCCGCTTGAATGAACAAGGTCGCCCTTTGTTCTTACGATGGAAGCGTACTCGAAGTTTTCATCATAAGTTAATTCGTTGATGGCTTTAACACCACGTTTATTTAATTCGCCGATTAAGAAGTAAAACATTACGCGGTCAAAATAAGGAAACGCTGAACCACGTAAATGAACGTTGTGTGTACCATCACTTAATTTCGTTAAGTAAACTTGAGTTGGGAAACGGTAGCTTAAACCTAAACGTTCAGCAGCCCATAAAGACGTAAAAACTTTAGAAACTGAAGCGATCGGCATACTTGAGTGCATGTTGCTTGAACCTTTAAGGTCGCCATTAGTGCCTTCGCTAGAACAGCTAGTAATAAGACGGGCTTGCGCCGCAGTCGTAGCTAAGACAACAAGACCAGCAATCAATGTTTTTAAAACCGGAGCTCTCATAACTAACGTCCTTTCAACAAGAGGTTGGGTAGGACGAACAATAAATGAAAATTTATAAAAAAACGAGATGCAAAGTTTGTCACTAATTTCAGGCGAAATTTAGCTAGAAGTTCGACAGTCAAAAATTTTGACGAGGTGACGGAGATTGTTATTTATCGCTTGGGCGCCAATTATAATTGTTTAAAAGTTGGTTGCACATGCTCGACGTCATTGTGAAGTAGTCAGTCTTGTCAATACACGACGCTATGGTAATTTTATTGTCAGCTGATAAAAAGATCTGACGAGACTGAGTTAACTTGTTTTTTTGGATCAAATCAATGACGACAGCCGGGATATTGTTGATCTTCACCGACTTACTTGAAAGCACTTCAAAACCATATTGGTTGTAATCACGTAAGTATTTTTTTGCGTATGATTCTAAGTTAACTTTACCAAGGTAGTTTTCTGTTTTCAGACTTAAACGAGCCGACTCAGATAAAGTTTTAAAACCCATGTCGATTTGTTGATTCGCTGGTAAGCGTGTTTGTGAAGGGTTTTCTAAGTAAACCCATTCATCAGAAACTAACTTAAAAGAAAAACCCATTTGTGAAAAAGCGGTATTCCATTTGGGCGAGTTCACTGCCGACGAGCCTGTCGTTGGCAGTGGAGCAGCGAATGATAATAATGGTAACCCCATCACAAATAAGAAAAAGCGAGCGAACCCTTTTGTCATAGATCTATCTTACCTTGATTTTTCCTGATGACTTAAGATTTTTTTCATTAAGCTTGTAGGATTCACTTTAGAGATATCTGAGCGTTTGGCCCAAAGTCCAGGTGTTTTAGATTTCGGAGCCTTAGCCGACTTCAGGGTAACGAAGATTTCGTACTTTGTTACTCCGTGCTTAAAGTGAAAGTCTTTCGGTTTCTTCGTTAAAAGCTTCGCTTCTGATTGCGGAAGCATTAACTTCTTTAAAAACGGCGTCTGCGCATTTTCTTCTAAATAGATCTGTTCACCTTTTTCAGCAACAAAGAAAGTCCATTCCCAGATTTGAAATTTTTCTTTTTCTTTCTTGCGTGGAATTTGTTCGATTAAATCCTTTTTGAAAGAGACACAGTCTTTTTTCCAAGGGCACATAAGGCACATGACTTTTTTAGGTGAGCAAACAGTCGCTCCTAATTCCATTAACCCTTGGTTTAATTCAGAATTAAATTCAGTTTGCGCCATGATGTCGGCGATATCTTGTAGCTTCTGGCGCTCTTTAGTTTCCCACCAGTTCGATTGGATACCGTATTTGCGCGAAAGCACACGAATCACGTTACCATCTAACACACCGACTTTTTCACCGAAGGCCAAGCTTGCGATAGCACGCGATGTATAAGGGCCTAAACCTGGATATTCGATAAGTTCTGCGGCGGTTTTTGGAAAACCATTTTCAGAAAACATAATCGCGGCTTTATGTAGATTGCGGGCACGAGAATAATAACCTAATCCCGCCCAGTATTCGTAAACGTCTTCGATTTTGGCTTTCGCTAAATCTTGAACCTTTGGAAAACGGTCCATAAATCTTTCATAGAAAGGAATAACGGCTGTTACAGTTGTTTGTTGCAGCATGACTTCAGAAATCCAAATGCGGTAGGGGTCTTTTGACCCGCGCGAACCTGTTGGATTGCGCCATGGTAGATCGCGTTTATTTTCTTTATACCAATCAATCAAGAGGTCGCGGTCTTTTTCAAATTGCTTTGTCATGAGGTTGTTATATACGATATTTCTCTATGGCAAAAGCACAAAAACCAGCTAAAAAATCTACCGCAAAACTTAAGTCAAAAACTTCAGCAACTGCTTCACAAAGTCGTTATAAACCACTGAGTGGTCGCGAGTTTCCACGTTTTTCGGCGATTAAAACTTTCTTTCGCTTACCTGTGGCAGATCTTAACGAAGATTTCGATGTGGCTTTGTTTGGTACTCCGTATGACGGCGGCGTAAGTTACCGTCCAGGAGCGCGTTTTGCGCCAACGTTAGTTCGCGAATGTTCAAGCTTAGGCCGTGGTTTTCACATGACACGCGCGATGAGTTTATTTGAAAAATTAACGTTCGCTGATATCGGCGATTGTCCGATTGTACCGATTGATCAAAAACAAACGTACGCCAATATCGAAAAATTTTCTTCAAGCGTTTTAAACGCGGATAAAAAATTTATTTCTATCGGTGGAGACCACTCAACGACTTTACCGTTGTTACGCTCGATCGCCAAAAAACATGGCCCGGTGAATTTCATCCATTTTGATGCGCACTTAGATACTTATCCTGCAGCTTGGGGGCAAGAGTATCATCACGGGGCTTTTGCTCGTCATGCGGTTGAAGAGGGGTTAGTAAATACCAAAGGCATGTTACAAATCGGTATTCGTGGTCCGTTAGCCGCAGTTGATGATTTAGATTTTATTAAAAAACACAAAATTAAAGTTTTAACAGTCGACGATATTAAACAACGCCCTTTAGCCGAAGTTTTAAAATCACTTCCAAAATTTAAAGGTCCTACGTACATCAGTTTTGATATTGATTGTTTAGATCCGGCTTACGCACCAGGAACGGGAACGCCAGTGCCAGGTGGTCTTGCAACTTATGAAACTCAACAGATCTTACGCTCACTTCAGATTGATAACTTAGTCGGTGCTGATATCGTTGAAGTGTCGCCTCCCTTTGATAGTTCGCAAATCACAGGTTTAGCTGCTGTAGATACAATGTTTGAATTGATGTGCTTGATGGCGGGAGGTCGCTAATGGCTAACAAAGAGATTGCCGTGATTGCCGCTGGTTGTTTCTGGGGTGTTGAAGAATTGCTTCGTAAAATGGATGGCGTGCTTGAAACTGAAGTGGGCTATTGCAATGGCAATGGCGAAAATCCTGTGTACACATTAGTTAAAACCGGAACAACAGGCCACGCTGAAGCGGTGAAGGTGACTTTTGATCCAAGTAAACTTTCTTACGCTGATTTAATTCGTGCGTTTTATAAATTACATGATCCAACAACCTTAAACCGCCAAGAAAATGATATCGGTACGCAATACCGCTCAGCGATTTTCTATGTTTCTGACGAACAAAAGAAAACTGCTGAAGAAATCACAAAAGAAGTTGAAGCTTCTGGTTTTTGGAAAAAGCCTATCGTGACTGAAATCACGTTGCTTAAAAAATTCTGGAGTGCGGAAGAATACCATCAGGATTATTTGCAAAAAAATCCTAACGGCTATATGTGCCACTACTGGCGCTAAATAGGTGAACAAACCTAACGGCTTTATCCTTGTGAGCTTTTAATCATTACGATCACCACAAGGATCATCATAATTAATCTGATAATTTCTTTAGTTAGAGTGATAAGGCGCCGATAACGTAAATAAGTTGGTTTACGCATGTCGGACCTCCTTTCCGAAAGTTCGGAAGTTTGGCATCACTAAAAGCTGTTAGGCTGTTCGCTTAGCAGCTTTTGCATTTTTAGGACCTAATCTTTCATTATGTAATTATAAAAAGCGATTAATCCGGTAAATCCTGCGAGTACGTAGCCAATTAAACTAAATCCAGGAATGCCGTAGACGATCCAAAGATTCGGAATACTTCCAGATAAAGCGTAAATCAAAGAGCTGGCTAAGATCAGCGCGCCGATAATTAAACCTAAAAACAATAAATGAAATGAATTTGAAATGGTTTTTTGTAAGTTTGGTAAACCATCTATTTGAATCTTCGTGTGATAATCCGGAGAATTCATTCTTCTGAAAAGCAAATTTAACTGTCGAGGGAGTGCACTTAAGAAGTTTTTCGATTCTCTGAAGAGAAGACTTGCTTCATTCGCCATTTTTACCGGTTGGAAAAAGCTTTGCGCGACTTCGCCCACTTGCGAAAGTGTGAAGGCTAAGAAATCAAAATCTTTTGAAATTTTCGCGCCTAAGCCTTCAATTGAAATGATGGATTTGAAAAATAACATCATTTCAGTCGGTACGATTAACCCTTGAGAAGCAGCCACTCCCGCAGAGGCCATTAAAATTTTACCTGAGTTGACATTTTTAAGTGTTAAACCGTAATAGGGTGCAATTACCGCTTGAAGATCTTTTGCGAATAAATCAACATTTACGCTTTCTGAAAACGGAGCTAGATCAACGTATTCATAAGCTAAACGCGTGTAATCTTCTTTTGATAAAGCTAATAACATATTCACGATCGCAGCTTGAGTCTTTGAATTTAAACGGCCGACAACACCAAAGTCGATCAAGCCAATTTTATGGTCAGGCATGATAAAGAAATTTCCGGCGTGAAGATCACCGTGAAAAAATCCGTCGACGAAAACCATTTTTAAATAAGCTTTTAAGCCTTTTTTAACGATATCGTCAGGATTGATTCCCATCGCTTGCAGGCTGTCAACTTTACTTAAAGGTTTACCTTTAAGTTCTTCCATCACAAGCACACGTTCTGTTGTTAGTTCGAAATAAACTTTTGGAATCACCATATTGGTATCATCTTTAAAGTTTTCTTTCATACGGCGGATATTGTTGCCTTCAACAACAAAGTTGGTTTCAAGCTCTAGAGTTCTAAAATATTCATCCACCATGCCTACCGGATTAAAGGCGCGCGTTTCTGGGATATATTTTTCTAGAAGTTCTGCGATAAAATAAAGAACATTTAAATCGTCATTAATTTTTTGAACAATACCAGGGCGTTGGATTTTTAAAACCACATGATCGCCATTGATCATCACAGCTTTGTGAACTTGGGCGATGCTGGCTGCGCCGATCGGTGATTCATCGAAAGATTGGAACTTGCTTCTCCAATGCGACCCAAATTCTTCAATAAGAACACTTTCAACGGTGGCAAAATCTAACTCTTGCACCTGATCGTGAAGTAAAGACATCTCTTGAATATATTCATCAGGCACTAAATCGGGACGAGTCGCTAAGAGCTGACCGAATTTAACAAACGTAGGCCCAAGCTCTTCGAAACTTAAACGTAATCGCTGAGGAATCGTTAATAACTCCTTTTCCTCAGTGGGTTTGCTGTTTGAAGTAAGAAAACTATCTAGATTTAGTCTTTCTACCAGATTTCGAAGGCCGTGCTTTGCGAACACCCCTAGAATCGTTCGAAGACGAGTCACGTTTTTTAGAGTCTTGCCTATTTGAAGAGAACTTATGGCCAGACTTCTCTTTGGACTGTCCGTCCTTCTTGTGTGATGAGTGGTTGTCATCTTTCTTACTTCCTTTTTTTGCCATTTGATCTAAATAGTCAGATAAAGACGCGTATTTTGGGCGAATTTCTTGCGGCCCTGAGCGTGGTTTCTCTTCACGATCAGGCGTTGGCACTTTAAAGCGCGCTTCGTGCTTTTGTACAGCCTGCATTTTTTTAGAGAATGCGGGTCTGTCTTCTTCTCTTGATCTTATTGAGCGTTCATCGCGATCACGAGATTTTTCTTTTTTAAAGCTTGGAAACTTTTTATCTGATTTACCAAAACGATCTTCTTTTTCAGATCTGCGGTCTTTTTTACCGCCTTTTTTAAAGTCGTCTTTACCACGGGCGTATTTTGAATTATTTTTCGTGCCCGTAGCTTTAGATTCAGTAGCGCCTTCTAATAAGAAATTAACTTGGCCACTTTCAATATCTGTTGAGCTGACTGTTACGCGAACACGATCACCTAAGTTGTAACTAGCGCCTGAACGTTTTGCGACTAAACGAAGATTTTCTTCGTCAAATTCCCATTTATCCTGTCCTAAATCATCTAAGCGAATTAAGCCGTCGATATTGTATTCACGTAATAAAACGAAAACGCCAAACTTCGTAACTGACGAAATCATTCCGTCGAAGTCTTGGCCTACTAAACGTTTCATAAAGCGGGCTTTTTTAATCGCTTGGATTTGGCGCTCGGCTTTGGCTGAACGCTGTTCGCAAGCTGATAACCACGTACCCGCGGTTGCGATATCATCTTCAGCCATTAAACGGTAACCTTGAACACCAATGATTTGTTTTAATAAACGGTGAACGATTAAATCCGGATAACGGCGAATCGGCGAAGTAAAGTGAGTGTAAAAATCAAAACCTAATCCGAAGTGGCCAATATTATCTAAAGTGTATTTAGCTTGGCTCATCGAGCGTAGGGTTAACATGTGAATCACTTGCGCCTGAACTTCATTGGTAAATTCATGAAGCGCTTTCGTTAATTTTTTCTGTAATCTTTCGCCACCTAAATGAACGTGCCCACCAAAGCTGCTCATGAATTTTTCAAGCATGGCAATTTTTAATGGATCGGGTGGTTCATGAGTTCTGTAAATCGCTGGAATTTCTTTTTTAGCAAATTCTTTCGCGACAGCCACGTTGGCCGCTAACATCATCTCTTCAATAAGACGGTGAGCAAATAAACGTTCTGATTTAATCACGTCAACCGGTTCGCCAGAACCATCGATAACTAATTCAGTTTCGGGAACTTCTAAATCTAAAGATCCTTCTTTGAAGCGTTTCGCCATCAACACTTTGGCTAAATCTGCACAACGCATGATATTTTCATGCACGTGAGCAAACTTTTTATGTGTTTCGCTATCGCCTTCAGGATTATCGATGATTTCTTGCGCTTGTCCGTAAGTGACGCGCGCTTTAGATTCAATCACGCCTTCGTAAAACGAAGATTCGGTCATCACGCCGGTAAAATCAAAGTGCATGTCAGCAACAAGAGCTAAACGGGGAACATGAGGATTTAAAGAACATAAACCGTTTGATAAAGCTTCAGGTAACATCGGAATTACGAAATTGGGAAAATAAACTGATGTTCCACGTTCGTAAGCGTCTTTATCCATTGAAGTGCCAGGTTTTACGTAATGGCTAACGTCAGCGATGGCCACGATTAAATGAAAACCACGATTTGTCATGTCAACATAAACCGCATCGTCGAAGTCTTTCGCAGTCGCGCCGTCGATGGTAATGATATTGATACTGCGAATATCTTTACGGCCTTTGAAATCTTCTTCGCCAGGATTAGCCGAATACTTTTTCGCTTCTTCTAAAGTTTCGGGCGCAAAGTCTTCAGGAATATTTTGCGCGACAACGACACGTTTAATGTCGTTAAGCGCATCTTCGATATCACCGATGATTTCAACAACTTCACCGGTAAATTCACCTTGATCAGGATATTCAGTGATTCGAGCGACAACTAATTCACCTTTTTTTGCTTTTAAAGACTTATCTAAAGGAATTTTTAAATCTTTTCCCCAACCTTTGCCTTCATCTTTGATGACTCCGTAGCGTTCATTCCAGATTGAAAAAGCACCGGCAATTTTTTTCTGAGAGCGATCAATAATGTTCATGATTTCACCGCGGAAGCGACCATCACGTTCTTTTTCTACAGTGATCGAGACTTTATCGTTGGTCATTGCGGTTTTCATCGCTTGTGCGGGAATAAAAACGTCAGGATGTTCTACGTCTTCAGGAATAAAAAAGCCAAAACCATCTGGATGTCGTTTGATTGTACCGTTTAGAAGACGGGGAACTGTTTTGTTTTTCATTATATTGTTAATACCTGCTTTCCGCTGAATAAAGTCTAGCCTCTATATATATGTAGCTCCAAACAAAATTCTGAAAGGAATCTGGGCAAAATCGCTGTTCAACTACATCTTGCTCTGTTTGTTTCTGACGTGAAGCGCATACGCGAGCACCGTGTAATTGATAAATTCAGAAAGAATTCCTAGACCATAGTCGCGGAAATAACACGCTGCAATCGTCGCAGCCCGTAAAATTGAAAACGAAACATAATCGTTGATTGCGACTTGAGCAAAAAACGTGGAAACACCGAGCATTTGCTCTACAACAAAAAATATTGAGAAAGTCGATTTTTCAGAGTGAAAAATTAAAAAATTTTGAAAAAAAATTGGCGTAAAAATTTCGGTTATTTTCTTAAAAAATAATTTTTGACCCGCGGATTACAATTGATGCAACAAAACCACAAAGGATTACAATTTAATCATCTTCAAAGGTTGTCGAAGCCGTTGAACATATTTTTCCCGTTGCGCCGGACTTATGACCTTAATACCATTGTCTTATAAAGTTTAAACCAAATTAACGTTTTGATAACGAAACGATTTAACGAAAGGGATACAACAATGAAACAACTATTAGTAATTGCAATTGCTTTAGCTTCGACTAACGCATTCGCATCTCGCGCGAGAGTAACTTCTTTAGGTAACTCAGCACACATCACAGACACTCAGTCTATCTTCTCTAACCCAGCGAAAATGTTCTTAATGGGCGATTTCGTTTCTTTAGAGTCTGGTAAAACAGCTACTAACGCTGGCGCTTCTTTAACTAACCCAAATGATAATGCTGAAGGTACTATCGTACGCACTATGGGCGATGCTAAATGGGCTTTAGCTTTAGGTCACAAATCTGAAAATGCTTCTGCTTTCGGTTTAAGAAGAATCATGGACTTAGTTCCAGCTACAAACGTAACTGAGCAACAAAATCCAGTTGAATTTTCTTACGGTATGAAATCTGGCGATATGACTTGGGGTGCTACACTAGTTTACTCTAACTACAACGATAAAGCTCAAGAAATCAAAGAAGATTCTGCAGGCGTTCGTTTCGGTTTATTAATGGGTGCTTGGGATATCGATGCAGGTGTAGGCTTATCTTCAAATGTTAAAGATAAAACTGCTGCCGGTGGACAAGGTGTAGATTTCAAAGGTACTGGTTCTTACTCAGTAGGTGCTGGTTACACTATGGAAAATCTATATGTTTATGGTAACGCTGCTATTGTAGGCGCGAAAATGGAAAACCAAACAACTGGTGCTGAATTAGCTAAAGTTGATGTTACTCGTATTAACTTAGGCGTTGTTTCTTCTCACAAAAAAGATGGCAACGAATTTTTCTACGGTGCTAAATTAGCTAGCTACAACCAAAAAGATAAAACATCTGATAACAAAGTAACTCAATTATCTTTACCAGTTATCGTTGGTTTAGAAGCTGAAGCTACTTCTTGGATGACTTTACGTGGTTCGTTAACTCAAACAGTAATCTTAGATAACGCTAAAGATGAAACTGCTGGTACAGTTAACTCTGAAGAAGCTCCAGGCACAAACAACACTACAGCAGCTATCGGTGCTGGTTTAAAATTCAACAAAATCACTGTTGATGGTTCTTTAGAAGGTTTAACTGGTGGTGCAGCTTCTCAAGATTTATCAGGCGACACTTTATTAACAACTGTTGGTTTAACTTACATGTTCTAATTGAACATGTAATTTGAAAGGAATTTCTAACATGAAATCATTATTAACATTAGCGATCGTATTAGCTTCAACTTCTGCTTTCGCAACACGCGCAAGAATTACAGCTCTAGGTAACGCAGCTCACTTAACTGATGCAGCTACTGTTTACAATAAACCTGCTGACATGTTCACAGTTTCTGATTCTTTAACAATCGAATCAGGTTTAACAGATGTGGCGTTAGTTACAGGCGCAACTGCTAACAATCCAGCAACTGGCGCTGAAGCATTATTAATCCGTTCACACGGCGATGCTAAATGGGCTTTATCTTTAGGTCACGATGACGTGAGATCATTCTCTCAACGTTCAACTTCAGCGGTTTCTGCTGCAGCTAGAGCTCAGCAAAATCCAATCGAAGTTTCTTACGGTATGAAATCTGGCGATATGGCTTGGGCTGGTACATTAGTTTACTCTAACTACAACGACAAAGCTGCAGACGAGAAAGAAAGCACAATGGGTTTAAAATTCGGTGCTGCTACTTCTACTTGGGATGCTACAGTTGATTTAGGTTTAACTGACAAATGGGAAGACGCTGCTAACAACGAATTCAAAGGTAAATCAAACGTAGCAGTACGTGGTGGTTTCTGGGTTGCTTCTGACATGTACGCATACGCTGATGTAGCTATGGGTGGTCATGAAGATACAGTTGCTGGTACAGTTGCTTCTGAAATCAAAACAACTGATATCACAGTTGGTGCTATCAACACTGTTAAATCTGAAGGCAATGAATTTTTCTGGGGTGCTGCTTTAGCATCTGCTCAATCTAAAGATTCAAAAGGTGCTGAAGTTAAAGAAACTTCTTTAATGTTACCTTTAATCATTGGTGTTGAAGCTAACGCTGCTTCTTGGTTAACTCTACGTGGATCTGTTACTCAAAACGTACTTATCCAAAACGAAAAAACTGAGACTGCTACAGCTACTGTTTCAGAAGAAGCTCCGGGTACAAACAGCACAACTTTCGCAGCTGGCGCTGGTTTAAAACTTGGCAAACTTGCTTTAGATGGTTCATTACTAGCAGTAACTGGTTCGAACCCATCTGGACAAGAAGTTAACGCTGACGACCTATTAGGTACTGTTGGTTTAACATACGCTTTCTAATTTTAACTTAGAAAATGTAAAGCTAAAAAGGCTCGGTTTATACCGGGCCTTTTTTATTTGTACGAAACATTCTTAAATAACGCTTTCATCGCTTCACCAGCGATTTTTTTATTTCACCCATCTCAATTGCTCTCTGAGTTTCATTTGCCGAATGGCGGTCGAATTAGGGCCAAAAAAAGTCCCTGATAGGGATTCCTACCAGAGATTTAAATTTTAATTCATACAGTTACTAACGTTTTCTTTCTCTATGTTTTAAATATTCCTCTAAAGCTTTGCGACTGGATAACCAGTTGCGATTTTCTTTATGGGTGTCAAGCTTGCCTGATCTTGCGAGCAAGTTTAAATATTTTTCTGAAAAGTTACTGTGTTTAGATAGTTCAGATAATGTGATCAGAGATTCTTTAGAGTCATTAGTAGATTGAATAGCTTGAATATAAATATTGGGTGAGCGCTCGACAGCTTGTGCGATTAATTTCTCAATATCATCAGTCTGTCCTTTGTCGGCTTTCTCCAAAGCGCGATAGTATTTTTTTCTTTCGTTTCTAAAAGTCTTAATATGGTATAGCTAAAATAAAGATCTATACCATATTAGCAAGTTAGACACCTACTTAACTTTCTTTTCGTCTTCAGCTTTTGTGTCGTAGTAGTCAGGCATTACGAAATCAGGAGTGAATGGGTATTTATAACTTCTATACGCTTTCACTTCAGGGCTTCCGGCCTCGTTGTAGATCTTATCCCAGAAAGAAGCTAACAACGCTGCGGCTCTGGCCATTTGTTCGATCTGTAATTTTTCGAACTTCTTGTGACCTTCTTCTGCTGAAGCTCGTTTTGCGGCTGATTTAAGACTGATGCCTTTTTCTTGTTTGTAAGTTGAAGGCGCTGTCATAGGATCAAGTTTGAAAACGGTTTTAACTTCTTTATTTGAAAGTTCAGCTAAGGCTCTCATTCTTTCAACAACAGATAACTTCGCTTTCATGAAACTTGCACCTTTTAACGTTTGGCCTTTTTTCACAATACGATCAGTCATGTCTGGGCCAAAGAAAGCCACAGTTTGTTCTTCATAATAGCTGTGAATACCACCGTGATTGGCTTCATAACCATCGTAATCAGATGTTGTGTGAAATGGCTGAGCGTTATCGCCAACGAAGTGACCCATTAAACCCATATTCACGATCATTGAGTAGAAATGTTTGTTAAATGGTAACTCGTCGTTTTGTTCTTCTTTGCTGTTTGCTGGAGCTGGGTTCATCGCTACTTCTTCAGCGTCTTTTAAAGCTAAACGGTAAAACTGATCAGCTCTCCACCAGTTAGACCCGAAATCTTGTGGGATAGATTGAATGCGCGAATTGCGTTTATGCATGTTTTCTTTGCCCGTGTATTTTTCAACAATGGCTTTGTAATCAGTAGGAACATCTTTAATACCGATTCCTAAAATTTCTACATCGATAAAATGACCAGCGTCTCCGTGTTTGCGAGTGTCTGCAGATAATGATTTCCAGTAGATATCTGGAATATTGCACAGGTGACCCATCACATGTTCTTTTTGTAATAAAAAATCTTTAAGTGGTTTGGCTTGCACAAGGTGAACAGCCGCTTCACAGATAGTGTGGTGGCCACGGTGACCCCACGCTAGCGCGTTCTGTGCGCTGAACGCTAAACCCACAACAGTTAACGAAGAAAACAGTTTTAATGACATAAAAGGACCCTTTCCCTTATTTTTTCAGCAGCTAGTTTGGCTTTCCTGTTAAGGGGCCATCAAGTTATTTTTTTATTAATGCTTACGTGTTGCACAGAGCTGCGATTTCCCTTATAAAATCAAGCGTGGGCGACACTCTAAACACTTTCACATTCAAACCCATTGGCTTTATTAAAAGCGCTTATCCCGATAAATTTGGCGTTCCTCGCCAATCGGGGCTTGTTAAACAAACAGTGTCTGAACTTTCGATCTTACCTGAATGGCAGCCTGAGTTTGCCTTACAGGGTTTAGAAGAATATTCGCACGTGTGGGTGACGTGGGTATTTCACTTAAATACCAACACGAAATATCATCCAAAAATTCACCCCCCACGTTTAAAAGGTGAAACGATTGGTGTGTTTGCCACACGTTCTCCGCACAGGCCAAATCCTTTAGGATTATCGTTAGCCACTGTTGAAAAAATTGAAGGCGGAAAAATTTATCTCGGCGGACTAGACTTAGTTGATGGAACACCGATCTTAGATATCAAACCATATCTTCCGCAGTTTGAATCTTTACCATCGGCGCGTGGTGGCTGGGCTACAAAAGATGAAAACCAAGTGGCGACGATTGAAGTTTCTTTCAACGACGAAGCTCGTGTGATCTTAAATCATTGGATGGAGCGTTTAGATAATTCTAAATTAGAAGAAACCATTATTGATATTTTAAAACAAGATCCGCGTCCGGTAGTTTACCGTGGTTTTGAAGAATCGGGTAATTCTCCGTACCGCAGTGACCATGCGTTTCGTTTGTATGACGGAGATATTCATTTTCGTTTTACCGCGCCCACGAAGGCCGAAGTTTTTGCCATTAAATTTGTGAGTGAAAAATAATGACAGAACTTAACGAACAACATGACATTTTCGTTAAGCACTTAAAAAGATTTGATCTCGTTCTATTGCATTACCGTTATAAATTTCAAAATTCGTTTTATGCTCACCCAGCGGCATTGCCTTTAGAGTCGATGTTTTATATTTATGCTCGTGCTGAAAAAAATTTAACGATTCAATTTAGTTTTATTATCAATCGCGTTCAGCAACGAAGAATCGAAATTGAATTTCGTATGAACGATGGCGAGATGGGGTTTTTCTTATTAAACGAATACCAAAAACGCCATCAGTTAGAGCATAAAATAGAAACTGCATTTTCTGACAGTTGTGATTTTGAAGTCGCTATGGAAAAATTTTTCGCTGATTTAAAACTGGCGGTTGAGACGCATTTGAATGACCAAATCTCGGGGTTCACCTTCGAGCGCCATAATGATCTAGGTCTTGGAAAGCTGGATTAGAGCGGATTTAGCACTGTCTATTCCCTTTACAGTCCTGAAAAATCGCCAAAACTATGCTTAACACGTCGCCATTTTCTAGAGATTTTGCCTAATATATGGTTTATTGGTTTGGTTTGAAAATAACGCTAAGTAGGGGAGATTTGCATGCAAACGCAAGACGCTGCTAAAAAAGAGACTCAATCAACGTTACGTAAAGTTCCAACATTAAGCCTTGGAAGTTACACGAAAGGCTCTGAAGCCGACAAAGTGAAGTTCATCGAACAGCTTTTCACAGGCATTAAAGATTACGGTTTTATCGTGTTAAAAGATCACGATGTTGATCAAGATCTTCTTAAACAATCGTATCAAATCTTAGAGAAATTCTACGCGCTTCCAGATGCAAAAAAACGCTCTTACATTTCTGAAAAAGGCGGCGGTCAACGTGGTTACACGGCGTTTGGTACTGAGCACGCTAAAGGCGCTGAAGTAAAAGATTTAAAAGAATTCTGGCACGTGGGTCGTGAAGTTCCAGACGATCACCAATTTTCTAAATACTATCCAAAAAATATTTGGCCAGATGACACGATTCCTGAATTCCGTCCGGTGTTTGAAAAGTTATTTTCTAAACTAGAAGAAGCCGGAATCCAAATGATGGAAGCCTTAACGTATCCATTAGAAGTTGAAAAAACTTATTTTAAAAACATGGTGCAAGAAGGTAACTCGATCTTACGTTTACTTCATTACCCGCCAATTCCAGAGGGCACTGATCCTCGTTGCATCCGTGCAGCGGCTCATGAAGATATTAACTTTATCACGATATTACCTGCAGCTACGCAGTCAGGTCTTCAATTAAAAGACCGCGATGGCACTTGGTTAGATATCGAATCTGATTTCGGAACATTAATCGTTGATGCGGGTGATATGTTAGCGCGTTTAACGAATGAAGTGATTCCATCAACAACTCACCGAGTGATCAATCCACAAGATGGAACAAATCAGTCTCGTTACTCAATGCCTTTCTTCATGCATCCACATCCAGAAAGTTTATTAAGCTGTTTACCATCATGCCGTGGTGCGGGCGCTAAATACCCAGACATCACAGGTCACGAATTTTTGATGCAAAGACTTCGTGAAATTGGTTTAATTAAATAGTCCGAGCAGCTTAACTCTCGCTGCCGGCAAAGTCTGGCCAGCGGAGAAGAAGCTATGAGAAAAGATTTGTTACTAGGAATTGGAGCCACGTTAATCGCGATGGCTCTTTTTTATTTTGCAGACCATCCCACTGAAGCTTTAAATATCAAAAAAAATAAAATCGACTCAGATTCTGATTACAACGTTCCTACGACTAAGATTGTGAATGAAAGTGTTCCGGCTGAAGTCGCTCGCCCGGCCGTTTCAGCCTCGGCCGCTTTACAACCAGGAGCAGCGCGCGACACGATTTCAAAAAACTTCGTCGAGCATTTAAAAACGATCGGCACCTGCTTAAAAGTCTCTACAGCGATTGATAATCCAACGATTGAGCCAACTTATGATAATTTACTTGTCAGCTTACGCCCGGGCTTAGGTGAAGTTGTGGTGCAAATGGATGATTGGACTCAGTTAGATCTGCAAAACCCAGATGGCTCACGCAAAAGAATTCGTACGGAAGTGAACTACGAAAATCCAAACGCACCGGTTAAATACGCCCAGCTTTACAATATCAACGATCAGGGCTTTCCTGAATTACAGCAAGTGGACCCCGAGAAAGCTCGTAATCCTTCGGATGATTATATTAATTATTTACGTGGAGGAGCCAACTTGGTTTTAGATGAACGCGGAAGCCGCGCCTATTTCCAAGAGGGTGAAGAGGTCGTTCTTGTTGAACGTGCCGGTATTATCGAATCTTTCTCGATTACGAAGAACGGCAAAACTGTCAGCTGTACGGGACTAGATAAAATCGATTCCAACTGCCAGTGCGTCGAATAGTCATAACTACCGACGTAAACACCGTGATCTTACGCGATCACGATGTGAGTTACGATAAGAGCAGCTAGTACAACCATTAATGACATATTTAAATTGTTCATGGGATTTTCCCCTTTCTTGGGTGTATTCATAAAACGAAATTACCCCTATTTCCACTGTCATGATTCTGACAGGGATTAACTTCACGAAGTGACAAATATCGAAAAAAGTATGTCATCTGATTAGACGATCGCTGATCAGATGCCCGTAAAATTAAGCCTGTTCTGGCCAGTATTCTGCTGTAAACGTCATTAGCCCGTACCGGGTTTGGTGAGGACGTATTGTGAAAAAGCTTGGATTATACCTATTTTTAACGATTCTATTGCAGGCCATGACGGCTTCGGCTGATCTATGGACTGTCACTCAACAATGGACCCCAGAGCTTGAGGTGAAGTACTCGGAGTGGGTAAAAGCCAATGCGCGCGTAGACATGTTCTCGCGTGAATTTTTAGATACGAAAAAGACGATTAAAAATCCTTACTTTGGAATGACCACTGACTGCGCGGATACAGTGTATGCGTTACGTGTGATTTTCTCTTTTGAAAATGGACTTCCTTGGGCGATTAAAAATCCAGCGAGCCCGACAAAATCAATCATCGCACAATCGATGAAACGTTTTGATAACTACCCAGAAGGTCATCCACGCTTACGTGCTTTTTTTAATATGTTATTTGATATCGTTTCAACAACGAGCTTACAGCATGATACGTATCCGGTTTCTATTAATAACATTCGCCCAGGTGTTATCATCTTAACGGCAAAAATTAACCACCACTCTTGGACAATTGCTGGTATCGATGCCAAAGGTAATCCCCGTTTAGTGTATAACTCGGTTGTGGGTAAAGCTTCAGGTTCAAAATTACAACAGCGTTCAAGCTGGCCGAATCCTTTCTGGGTTTTTCAGCCCGATGAGAAATTAACGAATCCGGCAGATCCGTTATCAGCAAAAATTAAAGTTCCAACTTATGTTAATGATGGTTACGCTGGCTTTCGCTACTGGATTCCAACTGATAAATTACAAACTGATGCCCGCATGCTTTCTGAATACAGCAACGATCAATATCAGTTAGATTTAAAATCTTGGAAGCAAACGATTCAAACTAAATTAGCGACGAAAAAAGAATCGCTGCAAGAAATTGTTGAGCGTTTATTGAAAGATGCTTGTGATGATGTAAAACAACGTATTACGGCGATTGATGAAGCTGAACACTATAAAAAGCAATTAAAAATCGCGATTGTTAAAGAAGCTGAATTAAATCAAAAGAAAATCAGTGCAAGTCCGTTGGCGCAAGAAGATGAAGATCTTTTAGATATTTTAAAAGGTTTCAGAGCTGAAGAAAAAGTTCTTCCGAATATACAGTGTTTGGTGGCGAAACAGTATGACCAGTTATCAACACCAAGCCGTGACCGCCGTTTATTTGATGCGGTGATGTTAGCACGTGCGTACTTCACGCACGGCATTCAGCACTTAGGAACAAAAGGTTTTAGCGATATTCGCTTAAAACAATTTAAGAGAATTTTTGCTCACCCCGAATTATCAGCGCGTGCTGAATCTGATTTAGCAACAAAAGCTATTGCTCCAAGCGAATTATCAATTTGTCGCGTAAAAATTGGTAAAGAAACTTTAGATATGGCTGAAATCAAGCGCCGTCTTTTCAAAAGCTATTTATCTTCAAACCCGAATGAAGATATTCTTGGCCGCTGGGGCGGACGTGAAGGTCAGGCTTCTGGCTTAGCACAAGTGTGTCCGACTTACGGCGAAGTTTATAACCCGTATGATTTAGACCAAGCTGAATCAGAAGCACAGAATGAAATCCAAACTTATAAAGGGATGAACTAAGGTCCAGATTATTTAGTTACACTCTGGGTGTTGTCTCATGACTTCGCTAAACTAGAAGTCATGAGAAACTTAATCATTTTACTCGTAGGCTTGTTCGCGTCTTTAACTTCTCAAGCTGAAATCATCGAATTTAAATTGCAAACTGAAGACCAAGCCTGCAAAGGGTTGTCGCAAGTTGTGGTCAGCCAGGATAAAATGGTTTTGTATCATCTTGAAGTTCCGATGTATGGAACAGGGCAAGTGCATTTACTTACAGGCAACTATCAAATCGATGCGGTTAATAAAGAGGGCTGTGCGTTTCAAGATGTAATTCAGATTTCTGATCTGCCGAATAAATTAATTAACGTTAACTTAGCAAAGTCAGTTCGTAAAACAGCCTCAACAGACATGGAAACTTCGATGGGCTATGCAAAGCCTGCGGTTTTTAATCCGATGTCTTATAACTTATGGCCGTCTCCTTGGTGGGGCGGTTGGGGATACCAACAGTTCAATCAAAATTTCTATAACCCGTGCGGATGGAGTATGTACGGCTGTGGTGGAAACTATTATCCACATGGTGGCAACATCGCCATGGGTAAGCCAAATATCTACTTAACCGGAAAAGACGAAGGTAAGTTTAAATTAAAATTTACAGGGAATAGTTTTAACTTCTTAGCGACAGTGCCGTCGTTTAAAGAAAAAGAAATCACCGGCGAACTTCGTAAAGGTAGTATTTATTCTGATAATACTTGGTACCCGTATTTATTTTACGATGCGCGTGTGAGTGACGAACATTTTCAAAGCACGCAAGGTTTCTGCGGAACGAGAAAAGAAATTTTCAAATTCATGATGGAAGGCTTGGCTAAATACGAATTCCCGAATCAGGCGAGAACTGATTTTGCTGAGTATTGGTCAGTGAAAATTCCCGAAGCTTTAAAATACTGTGTCTACCCGCAAGCCAGCGCACAGTTAGATAAAGTGGCACCATTAGAATTTACTTTTGATGATAAATCACAGATACAAACAGAAAGATTATTTTACCTGGTGATTCCGCAAGACTATAAAGGTAAGCGTATTCCCACAAAAGAACACCGTTTTTCAGATAAACCAAAAAATCAATGGAAGCACTATAGCCGTACAGTGGCTCCAAAAATGCCTTATCTCTACGAGTGGGGTGTGGGCTTTATGTTTGAATAGTTCATTAAGTTAAAGAAATAAAAAAGGGACTTTTAAGTCCCTTTTTTATTTCTCATCTCGAATTTAAACGTAGCGAAAAAGGCCTGGCACCTATTGAAAACGAGTTAACGCTTCTTTAAGTGAAACGATTTGTACTTTTGATTGCGCCAGTAATTGGCGGTCGGCGGCGATCACGTCTTCATCAGCATTTGCTACGAACTTTTCGTTAGAAAGTTTGTTCGTTAAAAGATTGATATCTTTATCAAGCTTTTCAATTGTTTTTTGGATACGTTTTAACTCTTCACCAAAATCAACTAAACCTTCAAGCGGGATGATCACTTTTACTTGCGCTTCACGTACTGATACCGGAGCCACGGCACATTTCATTAAGTTACCATCAGCACCGATGTCTAAGTTTTCTAAACGACCGATGGTCATGATCGCGGTGCGGTTCTCAGATAACGTTTTTTGAACTGAAGCTTCAGTCACGCCTAAACGAACAGTTAACTTCGTAGCTGGGCTAATACGGTTTTCACCGCGGATATTACGGATCGCTGTGATCACTTCTTTAACGATATCAATTTCATGCTCAGATTTTTTATTACCTAAAGCTAATAGCTCTTTATCGTTCGCCACTGTTGGGTACTGATCAATGATACAAGCTTCGCCTTTTAGCGGAAGTTTAGCATAGATCTCTTCAGTGATAAACGGGCAGAACGGGTGAAGAAGTCTGATCATACGGTTTAGAACCTGTGCCATCACAAGTTGTGTCGCACGTTTTTCTTCTAAGTTCGTTGATTGCATGATTGGTTTTGAAAATTCAATATACCAGTCACAGAACTCATTCCAGATAAAGTGGTATAATTCTAAAGCGGCTTCAGAAAACTTTTCGCCTTCTAAAGATTCTTGAACTTTCTTTTCCACTTCGCCTAATTTTGAAATGATCCATTGGTCAAATACGCTTGTGTGCGCTTTATTTGGTAAAGCCTTTAAACCTTCAGCTGGAATAGGCATATCGGCAATGTTTGATAAGACGAAACGAGAGGCATTCCAAACTTTATTCATAAAGTTACGGTAACCCTCTAAACGTTGTTCAGAGAATTTAAAGTCTTTGCCGCTAAATAAATGGGCTAAGAAGCTAAAACGTAAAGCATCAGCTCCGTATTTATCGATCATATCGATTGGATCAATCGAGTTACCTAAAGATTTAGACATCTTACGGCCTTGGCTATCGCGCACTAAACCGTGAACGTAAACCGTTCTAAACGGCACATCTTTTTTAAATTCAACGCCCATTACGATCATTCTGGCTACCCAGAAGAAAATAATATCATGACCAGTCACTAGGTAATTAGTTGGATAGAAAGTTTTTTGTGTTTCAACCGAGTGTTGGTCTTCATTTGGCCAACCCATAGTTGAAAACGGCCATAACGCTGAAGAGAACCACGTATCTAACACGTCTTCTTCTTGAGTTACTTTTGTACTTCCGCAGTGTTCACATTTCTCAGGAGCGATTTCAGCTACCGTGTGCTTTTCACAATCACCGCAGTGCCAAGCAGGAATTCTATGACCCCACCACAATTGGCGCGAGATACACCAGTCTTCGATGATGTTCATCCAGTGAAGGTAAACTTTTGTCCACGATTCTGGTTCAAAGCGGATTGTGCCTGATTCAACTACGCGTTTAGCAGGAGTCGCCAACTCTTCCATTTTTAAAAACCATTGTTCAGATAAGAACGGCTCAACCACAGCGTCTGTGCGCGAGCAGTGACCTACCGACATCATGTGTGGTTCTTCTTTAACTAATAAGCCAAGTGCTGTTAAGTCTTCGCGAACTTTTTTACGCGCTTCTTGAACTTTTAAACCCTGGTAAGGACCAGCGTTTTCATTCATCGTCGCTTTTTTAGTTAAGATATTAATGAAATCTAATTTGTGAGTTTTACCGATTTTGTAATCGTTAAAATCATGCGCCGGGGTAATTTTCACAACTCCAGATCCGAAATTAAGATCAACATAAGTATCTGCGATGATTTTAATTTTACGATTAATTAACGGAACGGTAACTGTTTTGCCGATTAAGTGTTTGTAACGTGGATCATCCGGGTGAACGCAAAGGGCTGTATCGCCTAACATCGTCTCTGGACGAGTCGTTGCCACTGTTAAAAGTTCACCCGTGCCATCAACCGGGTAGTTGATGTGGTAAAGAGTTCCCTTAACTTGTTTGTGTTCTACTTCAAGATCTGAGATCGCTGATTCAAGCGGGCCTGACCAGTTCACTAAACGTTGGCCTTTGTAGATTAAATTCTTTTTGTATAAAGAAACGAAAACTTTACGAACCGCTTTTGATACGCCTTCATCTAACGTGAATGTGGCGCGATCCCAGTCACAAGAATCACCAAGTCTGCGCATTTGACGGTAAATGCGGTCGCCGTATTCGTGTTTCCATTCCCAAACTTTTTCTACGAATTTTTCGCGGCCCAGATCATGGCGAGTCACGCCGCCGTTTTTCTTTAATTCTTTTTCAACAACAGTTTGTGTCGCAATACCGGCGTGGTCTGTTCCTGGTAACCACATAGCATTGTAACCAGACATACGTTTCCAACGGATTAATAAATCTTGGATCGTGTGATCAAGCGCATGACCTAAGTGTAAAAAACCTGTGACGTTCGGCGGAGGTAAAATAATTGAGAACGGAGGTTTTGTTGATTGATCTTGAGCTTTGAAATAGCCCTTATCTTCCCACTGTTTGTAAACAGTAGCTTCAACATCTTGAGGATTGTAACGGTCAGCTAACGTAGTTGGATTTGTCATAGGCAATCAGCCTAGCAAATTAGCCTCTATCAGTCACCATTTGCTGATAACCGCCATCAATCAGATAGACGTTTGTATAACCTTTTTTTTCTAAATCTTTGGCGATACGCTCAGATTGCTTGCCATCAGGGCATAATAATAAAATAGCGAAGTCTTTGGGGATCTTACGGCTATCTAATTCGCTTTGGGTCTGGCTTTCCGTCAGCATGACCTGCCAAGCTTCAACGTGCAGCTTCTGAATTGACGTGTACCAAGGGGTTAAATCTGTGCCGTAATTGAAAAATAAAAACGGAACGCGGTTTTCAATTAAATTATTTAACTGGTAATAGCCAATTTTGTTGTAGCTCATGCAGTCACCTTTTTGCCGTGATCAGGCAGATCTTTAAAAATCATAAAAATAATCGCTAAGGCAAATAACGTAAAGCCCCCAGCAAGTACAAACGGCGAACCTTTAAAAGTGCTTTGTAATAAAAAGCCACCAATCGCGGGGCCAATCACACGGCCTAAGGCTGATAAACTTTGTGTTGTACCTAAGGCAATACCTTGTTCTTCAGGCGGCACTAATAACGAAACGCTTCCCATAAACGATGGATTTGTTAATCCGTGGCCTAAAGAAAGTAATGTCATCACAACACCCATCATTGGAATACTTGGCGCAAACGCGATGCCTAAAAGGCCTAGGCCTAATAAAAGTAATCCTGCACATAAAACTTTTCTTTCACCCACTTTAGGAAGCAAACGGCGAACTAAAAAACCTTGTGTGAAAACAATAATCACACCGATGTAAGCAAAGCCAAAACTCACTTCTTTGATGTTCCAGTTAAATTTATCTTTCATGTAGAGAACCAAAGTTGATTCCATCAACGCCATTGAAAGTGTGGCTAGTGCAAAGCCTGTAATTAATGGGCCCACAGTTTTCATGTGAAAGTAGCGCACAAGGTGAGTAAACTTTTTTTGTTTTTCAGAACTGTTTTTCGCTCTGGTTTCAGCGCTGATCGATTCTTTTAAATTAAAGAACGCAAAGATAAATGTGAATAAGCAAAGTAGAGCAACGCCATACGCGGAGAAGCTGGCGACGAACCCCATGTCTGAGGACATCGTTTCAGCCCACACCGTTAAACCACCGCCGATGGCCGGGCCAAATAAAAACCCTAAACCAAAAGCTACGCCAATTACGGCCATACCTTTTGAACGGTTTTCTGGAGTTGTCACATCTGACACATAAGCTGAAGCGGTGGAAATTGAAGCGCCAAAAAAGCCAGTCATGATTCGCGCGATAAAAAGCATTTCTAATGAACGAGACCAGGCTAGAACTAAATAAGAAATCATTTCGCCTAAAAGGCAGTACATTAAAATCGGTCTGCGACCATAGCGGTCAGAAAGTTTTCCCCAAAACGGAGCAAAGATAAATTGCATGAGTGAATAACACGACATTAAAAGACCAGCTACCCAAGGAGTGGCGCCGTAGTGTGTGCTCAGTAGGGGCAGAACCGGAATAATCATTCCGAATCCTAAAAGGTAAATAAAAACTGTGAAAAAAATTACGATAAGTGGTTTTGCGTTTGGGTTTTTCATTTTAGCCGATCTGGACCTTTGTCTTCTGCTCTTAGTATATAAACTCGGTTACACTGATGTGGCTATGAAAAAAACATCCACTACACTGCGTTCTAAGGTGAATTTGGCCCTTCTAGGATTGGCTCTTTTTTCGACTGCTCAGGCTAAGGCATTTTTTGATCCTTACCAGGTCTATCGCTCGCAAAGATTCGATCTGGCGATTGATACACAATTCTACAAAACGACAGCTAACTTTGATTCAGGTGGTGAAAAAACAGATCTGCCATTTGAAAACAGCTATCAGCTTATAGATGTGACACCTCAATTGCGTTGGGGAATGTTCCGTGATTTTGGAGTACGCGTGGGCGGTAACGTCGGAACCTCGGAGTCGGTTGACCCAATTAATACACGTAACAATTCAACTTTTAACCGCATTGATGTGGGTGCTGATTATCAATTGCTCAACTTTGATTCTTTTCAGACGATCCTAGATTTTGAATATTCGCATCCTATGGAAAAAGTCAGTGAAACTGGCGATGACAGCTTAAACAGCAATGGTGCCAGCGAAATTAAACCAACAGCCATTATGCGCATGGATTTAGGAAGTTTTTATCCTTACGCTTACGTGGGCGGAAATATTCGCTCTGAAGGTTTATCAACACTGTTGACTTACGGTGTTGGCGGAGAATTTCGTTTTTCTGAATTGGGATTAGGTGCCGCGCTTGATGGTTTTAGTTCAGTTAAAGATGATCAATACACAAATTCGGCTTCACGTCGTGATGCGGTCACAACACGTGTGAATGGCGGAAGTAAAAGATTTTATTCAATCAATCCAAATGCTTTAGCTGCAGAACTTTTTGTGAATTTTGCGATGACAGATTTTATTAAGTTTAAAGCTTACGGCGGAGCTGATGTTACCGGTTCAAATTATTCACAAGGATTTTTTGTCGGAGCCGCTTTAACTTTTACGCTTGATTACGGAAATAATGATCACGATGAAGAACCTGTGGTTCGTAAAGCGCGTCCAGCGGCGAAGAAAACAAAAGCGAAGCAACCTGTGGATAATGGATTTCGTGAAGATACAAACGATGGCGTAGATCAAAATTATTTTAAATCAGTTGATCCAAGTAATGATGATTATGTGCAACCTATTGAAGAAGAGCAGCCACCCCAAAATGGAACCAGCTCAAGTGTTAATCCGAACTCTGAATCTTCAACGCAGCAGGATTTAGATCAGCTCGGTTATACAATCAAATTAAAGAAGCTTAAAAAGAAAAAGAAGAATCAGTAGTTCTCTTCAACGGGCAATTCGCCACAGTAGCGTTTCTTATTACAATCATAACAAAATAAATCTAGACAAGTTTTCTATATCAAGATAACTTGTCTTCATTCTTATGAAAGGAGAATCGCATATGATTACACATTTTAATATTATCGCCTTAGGACTTACTGTCGCAGCCAATGTTGCTATTTCAGATATGACCGATTCTCCTAAGTCGCAGCAATTCTAGCAAGAAAGTATGTTTCCCTAGAGGAAAAATGCCTTTAAAGCGGAAACCTGAAAAGTTAGAAAGCTTCTAACAAGAGAATCAAAAAAATAAAAAGAATGAAATGAAAACGATAATCATTTTTATCGTCTAAGTTTGTTGTGAATTTTTTCGCAGCCAATTTCTCATTCTGCAAATCAAAACAAATTAATAATTTTTATTTAACCGCGTTCGGCAACGGGCGCAAAAAGGACTATTTATGAAAAACGCTAAAAACTATTTAGCACATTATGAAAATTGGGAAAACGTAAACGCGGAGGAGCTTTGGCGCCTTTGGAAAAGTGTTCTCAAGTGTATTAACCTGATCGCTTATTGCCTTCACGCTTTAGTGAAATTAGCGATCGGGTTTTTATTAAACGCCAACTATTTGGTAAAACATCACGAATTAGGAAAGCTACCGGAAGAAATCAACGGTAGCTATGCTTGCAGCAGGAACTGGGATCTTAGCTAAGACCAGTTCCTGTTTTTTATTGCTCTCTCTGTCATGTTGTAAATCGTCGTTGGGGAGGGGCGATTTGGTTTTGGAATTTTATTTTATAAGATTATTCGAGATCCATGTGCTGCATGCGCATTTTCGGCATGTAGGCTTCGGCTTGCTCAAGTAAAGATAAGTGAGCTTGCGCCATGGCTTTTAGGTTGGCTTCAAATTGCATTCTTGATTTTTTAAGATCAGAAATTTCTTGATAGATTTTACGTAAAGAATCTTTCGCGTCGCGAGTGATTGTTTCGGCCTTGTGTTGGGCGTCAGCAATGATTAATTTCACTTCGTGCTCAGTTTCAGTTTTCATTTGATCAGTCATTTTCGTAGCTTGGGTAATAGCGCTACGTAAAACATTATCGCGGTCACGGTATTCGTGAAGCTGTAATTCTTTTTCTTTTAATTCTTCAGTTAATGTTTGAATTTGTTGCGCCAGGTTTTCTGTTTGCGCAGCAATAACTGTTAGAAAGTTAACTACTTGTTCAGGATCAAAGCCCATCATCTTACGATCGAAGGTCTTATTTGCTATTTCAGTAGGGTAAAATTTCATTTAATTCCTCCATGAATCAAATTAACGAAACCCGTGGTTCACTATTTTAGTATAGGTAATACTTGCCCCAAAAAAAAGTCGAGTCCAAGGATGTGCCTATATCCTGTACTTTAGGTTGAGCGACAAAAGTCGTAATGCTTTGTGAGAAAGCCAGACCTACGTCTGGCGGGCGATTTCTTGTGAACGTAAAGCGGCTTTTTCGAAGCTGATACGTAGGGCGCGTTCGATTTCAAGCTCACGCATTGAATTTAATCCAGCTGCGGTAACGCCTTTTTTAGAAGTGACTCGTTGTTGTAATTCTTCGATATCAACACCCGCTGATTGCGCAGCTAAAAGTGAAGCGCCAACGAAAGTTTCAATCGTCATCATTTTAGCTTGTTCAGGTGTAAAACCGTGTTCGATGATCCAATCTTGCCAGTACATCATCATTTCAAAAACAAAGCCTGTACCGCTTGAGCATGAAATCATTAAAGCATCGAATTGATCTTCAGTTTCTAATTCTAAAATAACACCTAAGCCAGAAAATAAGTCTTTCGTGATTTCAGTGACAACTTCATCTTTTTTATTCGCTAAAACACCTAAAACACCGCGGCCAATTAATGACGGCGTGTTTGGCATTAAGCGAACCAAGCGTGGTTGTGGAATCATTTTTTGTAATGAACGCATAGTGATTCCCGCAGCTAACGAGATCACGATTTGGTTTTCGTTAAACGCCGAAGCCAGGTTGGCCATGGCTTGTGGAAGATCTTGCGGTTTCATTGCTAAAATAACAATGTCACACTCTTCGACGATCTGTTCATTATGTTCACGCGTTTGAATTTGATATAATTCTTTTAACTTAAGAGGCTTACCCGGAGTGCGGTTTGAAACCAAGATTTGATCTGGTCTTAATAACTTTGACTCTACCATTCCTTTGATAAGAGCCTGAGCCATGTGTCCTGCGCCGATGAAACCAACTTTGTACGTCTTAAGTAAAGGATGAGTCATATAAAAAGACTACTTTACTTTTTGCCTTTCGCCAAACAAAACCGTGCCGATTCGAATCCATGTCGCACCTTCTTTCAAGGCGACTTCGTAATCGTGGCTGGTTCCCATCGAGAGCTCTTTGACTTGTAAGCGATCGGCCAAAGTTTTTAATTTTTTAAAATGAACTTGATTGTCTAAAGCCTGATTTTGCAGGGGAGGCATGGTCATAAGCCCCACAATTTTTATATGAGCCAATTGAGTCAATTTATCCCAAGCGGCGAGAACGCTGGATTCGTCGAAACCCGCCTTGGTAGCTTCGTTCGCAAGATTTACTTGAATAAAAACTTTTTGCACATGCCCGATTTCAGACGCTTTTTTTGAAACTAATTCGGCCAGTTCCAAAGAATCAATGGCGTGCAAATAAGCAAAGTTGTTTTTTAAATACTTTACTTTGTTTTTTTGAATCGGGCCGATCAGATGCCATTCTAAATTTAAATCTTTTAAGGCCTCGATTTTTTCTAAAGCCTCTTGAATATAGTTTTCACCAAAAGCCTTTTGGCCTTGTGAAACCAGTTCACGGATTTTTTCCAACGGTTGTAGTTTACTCACCGCTAGTAAATGTTGGTCAGCATTCAGTTTAGCTTTAATTTGTGAAAGGGCTGATTTTTCAAATGACCAATTCTTAGAGGTAAAGATTTTTTCTAATGCCGAAAGTGGAAGTCCAACGACATTGTTGTAATCACCAACAAACTTTTCCACAAATTTTCCACCAAGACCTTGAATGGCGTAAGAGCCGGCTTTATCCATCGGTTCACCGGTTTTGATGTAATCCCAGATGTCTTCATCACGCAGGTTTTTGAAAAAAACTTGTGATGTCTCGATATGAGACGTGACTTCAGGTCCAGATTGACCAGCCCCTTGGTCCAGCAGGATGATCGCGGTTTTTACTTCGTGCATTTTGCCTGAAAGTTTCTTCAAAGTATCAAATGCATCCTGTTCGTTTTCAGGTTTGCCGATCGCTGAATTTTCTAAACAAACCATGGTGTCCGAAGCCAAAATAATATTGCTCGGATTTTTATCAGGACATAGGTCTAGGCAGGCCAGGGCTTTTCGTTTCGCAATGTCGATTATCTGCTCGTCTAAGCTTAGGTTTTCATTCGGAATTTCCGATATGAAGACTGGGAATGAGACAAAATAATAACCGGCTTTTTTCAGAATTTCTGCGCGCCGCGGAGATTGCGAAGCTAGGACAATTTTTTTCATTCAACCAAATTTATAAACCAAAAGAGGATCTATGGGTAGTGCTGAACTCATGTTATTTACTGGTCTCATCCTAGCGGGTGTGGCGGTTTATCTTTTCATGACTTCCATTTTGGCGGGGAAGCCCGGCGAAGCGCAATTGCAATGGGCCAGCGGTACTGAACCGATTAAATCTAAAAATGGAATCATCAATCTTTGCCGTCCGATGGTGCATCAGTTTACTCTGCAGCACGCAGCAAAATTTAAATCTGAGGCTTATCGTAAAAAAATCCGTCACTTGATCAAAACTGGCGGCATGACATCTGAGATGAACGAAGATGAATTTATCGGTTACCAAATTTTCTTAGGTATCGCTTTTCCGATTTTTTTAATCATCATGAACTTTTCGTTAGACTTAGGATTTTCTCCGATGATCTTGGCGATGTTAGGCGTTGTGGGTTGGTTCATGCCACAGATGCACTGTAAGGCGCAGAAGAACGTAAGAACATTAAGCGTTCAGCAAGACATGCCATTTTTTATCGACCTACTTGCGCTTTCAGTTGAAGCGGGTCTTGATTTCTTCGGCGCGATTCAAAAAATCGTAGATAAAGTGGCTGACGAAAATTCAGTTTTAGCTGAAGAATTTAAAACAGTTTTAAAAGATATCAAAATTGGTTCATCAAAAACAGATGCGTTAAAAGAAATGGCCGCTCGCTTAGACATGCCAGAGATCACATCTTTCGTAGCCGTGTTAATTGATGCCGAAGCAACAGGCGCTTCAATTTCGCAAGTGTTAAAAGACCAATCGGTGCAAATGCGTTTAGAGCGCTTTGTTCGTGCGGAAAAAGCCGGAGCGCGTGCTTCGCAATTAATTTTACTTCCATTAATGGGATTTATTTTACCAGCCGTATTCATCATGGTTTTCGGACCAGTGATTTTAGGCTTTGTGTACGGAAAGAATTAAAAGATGGCAAAACTTTACAAGATTCAACATGGGGATAAAGCCGAGCTTCTGATTGAAAATCTGGAGTTGGCGGAATCATTTTTTGCCCGTGGTAAAGGGTTGTTAGGCCGAAAATCTTTAAGCCCGAATGCGGCGTTATGGATTAAGCCTTGTAACAACATTCACACCTTTTTTATGAATTTTGCGATCGATTGCATTTTTGTGAATAAAAAAATGGAAATTGAAAAAATAGTATCCGTTGTAAAACCCTATAAGATCATTGGGCCTTTTTGGAAAGCATCATCAGTCGTAGAAACAGCAGCTGGCAATGCAGAAAAGTGGAACCTTCAGGTAGGAGATCAGTTATATGTGGTCAGTTAGAGTATTATCCGGCCCACAAACCGGACAGATCTTTGATTTAAAGATGGGAAAAAACCTGTTAGGTCGGGGAATGAGCTGTGATTTTAAAATCACTTCAGGCGGTATTTCGAAAGAGCACTGCGAGATTCACGTATATAAAGATAAAGTGATCGTGGTTGATTTAAAATCAAGTAACGGAACATTCGTTAATGGCGTAAAAATTCAGAATTCAATTATTAAGTTAGGCGATAAAGTCAGTGTGTTCGACGTAATTATGGATGTAATTCCTTCACCGGATATTCGTCCAAAACCATCAGCACCGGCTCCACGCCCGTTAGTGCCGCGCCCACGTCCGCCGGCACAACCAAGACAAATGCCTCCGCAAATGTACCAGCAACCCCCAGCATTTCCGACGCAAGGTGGAGCGGCGATGCAAATGCAATATCAGCAGCAAATGCCACCGATGCAAGGTGTGCCGCCACAAAATAATTTTGGTGCAGCCGTTGAGCCGCAAAAAACATTGGGTGAGCGCATTGATGACTACATGGAAAATGTAGTGATGCCGGTATTTTATAAAATGTCGGTGGTGTTTCCATTTAAACAAGTGTTAATGGGCATGATGATTCTCTTTGTGGTGTTTGTCACAATGGCGTCGATTTTTCCTCTGACAACTATTTTAAAAGAATCAAATTTTAATGAAGCTTCAAAACGTGCTAAATCTGTGGCGCGTGCCATGGCTCGTATCAATGAGCAGGCACTTCTGTCTGGACAGCTAAATAATCTAAATGTCAGTGAAGCTTTAAAAGAAGATGGTATTAAAGAAGCAATCATTATCCAACAAGCTGACGGGGCGATCGTTGCGCCGACAGAAAAAGTGGGTCGTGATATGTCTAAGGGCTTTGTGATTCAGGCGCGTAAAGAACCACGTGCCATGGCTGCGCAAGTTGATGATAACACAATTGGCGCAAGTCATCCGATTGCAGCGTACGATCCATTATCTGGTGAAACAGCCGTTAAATACGTAGCTATCGTATTCTATGATGTCAGTTCATTAAATGTAGATGATGGCCGCGTGGTGAGTTTATTCATGCAGACATTAGTTATTTCAGCTCTATTTGGTATTGTTTTATATCTATTATTTGCACGTCTTATCGAATATCCACTGCGTGCTTTGAATAAACAGATTGATACGGCCTTACGTGAAAAAACAGATCGCACTGAAGTGGCGTTTGATTATCCAGAGTTACAAAAATCTGTAGCGAATGTGAATTTACTTTTAAACCGTTTATGGAATGGTTTAAGCGATTCTGAAAACATGAAACCTACGCAAAATCGCGATGTGGAATTTTCACAAATGGTGAATATGATCACGCAACCTGCGGCGGTGATTAATGTGAGTGGCTCGGTGGTTTCATGCAATCACCAATTTGCAACATTAGTGCAAACATCGCCAGAAGCGTTAGTTTCGCAAAACTACAACACGATTGTAGACCCGGCGATGGTGCAAAACATTGAAAGTTTAATTACGCGTGCAAAAGAATCTGTTTATGAAACGCATAGAGATAAAATTCCGTTCTCACAATTTGAGTGCGAAATTAATTTACAAGCGTTTTTAGACAGTGCCGGTGCACCAGAGTATTTCTTTGTAAGTTTATCTAAGGTGAATCAGGAGTAAGGCTAAGTAATGTCAACGGCTGAAAAGCTACAACCCGCAGTTCAGATTAAATTGAAAGTGCTGAAAGGACCGCACGAAGGGCAGTCTTTTCATCTTTCAAAGAGCTCATTTACTGTGGGTCGTGGCCCAGAGAATGAGGTCGTTTTAATTAATGACCCGCAGATCAGCCGTCAGCATGCGCGTTTACAAGTGGTTGGCCAAGATATCGAGATCATCAACTTATCTAAGAAAAATAAAGTGATGGTGGGATCAGAAGAAATCCAAAAATGGAAACTGATCAACGATTCAACTTTCATGTTGGGTGATACCGAAATTCAAATCGCCTTTGAAATTGAAAAATTAACACCGATGACGCCAGGTCCGCAATTAGTGCGCACGGATTTACCGGCTGTGCCCGTGGGGTTAGATCTGAATCCTCCGCCAGCTCCAGCGGCAACACCGCAAGCGAAAAAAACGCCAGCGATGACTCCGCTGCAACCGCAAGCGCCACGCAAGCGACCGATGCCGCCTCCGGCAAATCGCCAGCAAGTTCCTGCAAATCGTCAGGGGCAAGTGCAAGCACGCGGTCCGATGCAACCAGGCAGACCAGGCCCGCAAGGGCAGATGATGCCGCGACCAAATCAGCAAATGGGTCCGCAGTTTATTCCAGAAATGGGAATGGGAGCACCACGCCCAGCTACGAATTCTCAAGCAAATAGTGGTGGTGGATTACTGGCTAATCCGAAAGCGCGTTTTTATTTAATTGTTGGAGCGATAGTCTTAGGTCTAGTTTATTGGTTAAATATGGAAGAGCCGAAGAAGCCTCAGTCGAATGAAATTAAATCGACTCTGAAATACGAAGATGAATATCTTCTTAAGCAAAACTCGGTGGCTGAAAAAGAACTGGACCAAAAGCGTAAGGCAAAACTTGAACAAAAGATGTCGCCGACAAATTTACGTGTTGAAGAGAACTTTCAAAAAGGCATGCGCGATTATCAGCTAGGTAATTACACGCGTGCCCTAGACTTTTTTCAGGTGGTGTTAAACTTAGATGCCAGCCATGTGATGGCTCGCCGTCATTTATACTTAGCTAAAATCCGCTTCGATGAGATCGTAAAAGCGAAATTAGCACTTGGAGAAAGTTATTATCAGAAGCATAATTTTAAAATGTGCAAGGCGATGTACCAGCAAGTTTTGATTATGCTTCAGGGAAAAAACAACGATCAAAGTTATCAAACAGCCCAAAGCATGTCAGAAAAATGTGGTCTGGCCGCTGAGGGAATTCGTTAGATGTCGAGATTAAAAGTATTACTAAGGGGAGCACAGATCAGTGACTTAAACCTTAGCCCTGACCGTGAATATGTCGGTGGGCGTAAGGAAAGTTGCGATATCCGTTTGCAACCTGAAAAAGGCATCTCGCGCGAACATTTCAAATTAAAATTTGAAGAAGGCCGTTGGGTTTTAACCTCGTTATCACGTTTCGGCGAAATTTTTTCTGTGGGCCAAAGAGTTGAATCAACGCCTCTTGAACATGGCCAGGTTTTTCAAATTCCACCGTATGAATTTATTTTAAGTGATGTTCCTGATTCGGCCAGCGATTCGGTGAACGCCAGCGAAATGCCTGAGGCCGGTGAGAATGAACGCACGGTTATCGGTGTTGCTCAACAAGTGCCGTACATCAAAATGATGTCGTCTGACGGGCAAGTGCGCGAAATGCTTCGTCTGGAAGTGGGCGATGTGTGGGCCGCGGGCCGCGATCCTTCGTGCCAAATTATTATTCCTGATCAACGTGTTTCGCGTCGTCAGTTTGAAGTTAGAAAAATTAACGGCATTTACACGATTATCGACTTAACAAGTGTGAACGGAACTTTCTTAAACGGTTCACCAATTTCAAGCACTGATCCACAGCCGTTAAAATCAGGTGATGCGATCACGGTTCTTGATAATACAATGTATTTCGAACTTCATGACCCGAACTTTCAATACCGTATGGAACGTATCGAAGTTCCTCCAATGCAAATGGGTGGAGCGGGCGTTGATGACGTGGTTGAAGAAGTTCCGCTTGAAGAAGTGCCTTACGAAGAAGAATATGATCCGAACCAGGATATGAATTATCCGCAGGAAATTGATCAAGGTTATTATCAAGATCAATTAAATCCGGATGGTTCACCGTTTACCGGTATGCCGCCAGGCCAAATGCAGGGTGACTACTACACTATGCAAGGGGCCGAGGGTGTCGCACCTGAACAACAAGGTCCACCACCAAGCCCGATCAAACAGGCTTGGACTCGTTTTAAAAATAACAAGCCGGTATTTTATTCGGTTGTCGCTTTATTTTTAGTGGGTATGTATTTCTTAAGCGAAATGCTGAATGAACCTACTCCACAAAAAGCAACGCAACAGCAAGCATTTAATCCGGACGATCCCTTATCACGTTTAAAACCTGAAGAGCGTGAAAATATCAGTCTCTGGTATAACAATGCCGAAAAAGCTTTACGTCAGCAGGCCTTCACGATTGCTAAAGAAAATTTAGATAATATTCATAAACTTTTACCTTTAGGTTATAAAGATTCAAAACTTTACGAAGCTGAAGCCTTAAACGGTGAGCAAACTCTTTTAACACAACAAGAAACTGAACGTCGTGATAAAGAGCAAGCTGAATTACAGGCTTTAATCAAATCCACTTTGGAAAAGTGTGAAAAATCAATCGTGCCAGAAACAACACCTGAAGGTTTACAAGAGTGTTTGGCGCCAGTGACAATCAACGACCCGACAAATGCTGACGCCGAAAGAATGATTAGCAAAGTTCGCCAAACGATTGCCGACCGTCAAGCTAAAGAAGATGCTGAACGTGTGGCTAAACAGCAGCGCGAAGATATGAAAGCTATTTTTGAACGTGCTGAAGAAGTTCATAAAACCGGTTTTCCGAAAAAAGCGATTAAAGCTTATAACGAAGTTTTAGCCAGCGATTTACCAGATCCAGATGGTTACAAAGATATTTCAAAACAACGTATTAAGTTTATCGAGAAAAAATTAGCAGAACGTAATCAAAACAACATCAGCAATGCCGAAACTTTCCTTAAAGACGGAAAACTTAAAGAAGGCATTATGGCCTTACGTGCAGCGCTGTTATTTGATCCAGATAACCAAACGATCAAAGATAAAATTGAGCGTTATTCAAATGATTTAAGAAACCAGGTTAAGGTGATGTACCAAGAATCCATCATCGATGAAAACTTTGGTTACGTAGACGGGTCTGATAATAGACCGGGCGCTAAAGACAAATGGAAAAAAATTATTGAAATCGACCTTGAAGATGGTGATTACTACCGTAAGGCCTTCATTAAACTTAGACGCTACGGAGTTTTCTAGTCATGAAATCAAAAGTCAGTTCACACAATGGCCAGCAGAAATTTCCACAAACACATGTGCATAGTCTGTTAAATGATAATTTATTAGTGTGCATTCGTTTATGGAGCGGCCCTGAAGTAGAACAAAAAGCAGTTGATGAAATTCTACGTTACCTTTCAGCGGCTGATGCGGATCTGGAAGTTACAACGCCGTTTGATTATATCGAAAGTTTATCGTCGCTTGCAAATAAAGTGCGCGTCGCTTTATTACTGGCCAATGAAGCTTTATACATTGATAACAAAGAAAAATATTCGCAAGGTTTTGAAATTGCAATTTGTTATAAACACAATAAAGAAATCAGCTTAGGTTCGGTGGGGCGCTTTGCTTTTACAGCAGAAAAGAAAGACAAAAAGTTTTTAATGTTTGAATCAGGTGGCTTTTTAGATGATTTAGTGCTGCTTCCGACAGATCTTTTAGGCATTGAACGTGAAGTTGATATTAAGTGCACGTCTGTTTCAACGCGCGATTTATCTTCAATTCAGATTAGTTCTAAGTTTGACCAAAATACATATTGGTCAACAACTGTTAGTCAGTTTGACTAGTAGGCCTTTTAAAAGAAAATTATTGCACGAAATTAGGGTCAACGAAGATCAGCGGGTGATACCAGGTTTTATTTTGCTCATGCAGGCCCCAGATATTTTCCATCGCTAAATTCCAATTAGCGATTTTGATTTCTTCAAAATATTTTTTACGATTTAATTCGTAAGCCAGTTTAGTTTTTTCAGTATTTAAATCAAACTGCGGAGCATGTTTATATTTTAAATAATCAACGAACAGGCTATCGTGACAAGATTTAAGCTGCGAAATCACCACAGGTGGTTTGCTAATAAGATTTAGACAACCACTGTAAGCCATATCAAGCTTTATTAAATCCATTTTTTCAATCTGTTTGGCTTTTAATTGCTGGTTTAGCCAGTACAAATAAAGCGGGTGAGTTTCAGCAATTTTTACAGAAAAGAAATCGGCTGCGGGTAAAGTATTTTTTAAATAGTCTTTGGCCAAAGTCATCCCGTTATCGCCAGGTTGGGTAATACTTGTCACAAACAAACGGCGCGGGCTTGGAATATCTTGTTCGCTATTTGTTTTGTACAGGTTGACCACTTCAAATTTATCAGTGGCTAAGCTAAAAACTTCAGTTTCTTCTTTGCGATCAATAATCAGTAAAGTTGGTGTGATGACAGCAAAATTTAATTGCAGCGGTTTTTTAATCCAAGTGTTGGCGGCTTCAACCAAAAGATAACGGGGATTTGTTTTACTGTCTGCCGAAGCTTCGCTGTAAAACGGTGTTAAATTTAACAGCGGAAAACCTTCTAAAGCCGACGGTTCGTCAGCGCCAAAAAAGCTTTTTAAGGTATGCCCGATATCCGCTAAAGAGATGGGGGTATCGTTCTTCCAAGAAATACCCTCATCGCCTGACATGCGAGGCGGCTTAATTAACAGAGAAACTAACGTGTTTTCAGAGTGAAGATTTAAAAAAGGTGTTTCGTTTAAGCGATTATAGTTGTTGCCACCACGAAGACCCACCACATACACATAGGTTTTATCCCAGATGCCACGGTGTTTTAATTCGCTGATAAAATTAAAAAGTTTTTCGTCTAATTTTTCGATATTTGTTGTCGATGTATCTTGTTCATTCAAGGCTTCGATTTCTGAGTTGGTGATCACTGCGAAAAACGGCGTGCTGTCTTCTTTTTGCCAATCTAAAAAACTATCTGAAGTGATTTTAAAATCTTTAATGATTTGATTTGAATACTGGGCCGCTGCCGAATCATCGAAAGTATCAAAGTATTTTGATAAGCCTGTTTTTTTAAGAATATGCGGATTACCAGCAAAAAAGCCTGTGCGGTAACCTTTGCGATAAGCGGCTTCTTGCACCGTGGTCATTGGAATTTGCAAAGAATCATAACTGCGGTGCACATTGTGAATTAACGGATATTGTCCTGTTAGAACTGAACCCATGGCTGCTGCCGGTTGCAGCGAAGTTGTGTAGGCATGAGTAAAGCGCATGAACTCTTTACAAATCAAAGCAATGCCGGAGTTGTCATCATTTTTATCTTCAGAGCAGTTCAAACGTTCGTTATCAAGTTGGTCAAATGCCAGTATTAACACAGATTTTTTTGTTTCTGTTTGGCAAGAGGTCTGGAAAAGAAACAACATAATAAACAAAGCGGTGACAAAAAATGGTCGCGACCTGATAAATTTTGCGTGTGCCGAGCGCACCCAGACTTTGGTGTATTGTGTAAAATTCAGATTTTTTGACCCGCTCATGAACTAACATCATAATGACTAAGTACTAAATGTAAAGGTTATTAAAGGAGCCATCATGTTCACTGAAAAAATATTTGCTGTAGCTCATTATGCGGATCAATTTGTTTTATTCGTATTAGTGTTAATGAGCGTTATCTCAATCGCCATGATTTTCGAAAGATTCATGACGTTAAAAAAAGTTGCCAATGAAAGTGAACGTGTACGCGCACGTATCCGTGTGGCTTTACAATCGGGTTCAGTAAATGATTTTGAAGATATCGCTAAAGATCCAACTTCAATCGAAGGCCGCGCAGCAGGGCAAGCGATGAAACACTTTAAACAGCATGGCGAAGCGGGCTTTTCTGAAGTGTTTAACTCTTTTGTATTAACTGAAAAACCAGATTTAGAAAAATTCTTACCAGTATTAGCAACAATTGCATCGAATGCGCCATTTATCGGATTATTCGGTACAGTACTTGGTATCATGAAAGCATTTAACGATTTGGCGATGGCTCCAGAGGCTGGCCAACAAACGGTTATGGCTGGTATCTCGGTAGCTCTAGTTGCCACAGCAGCAGGTCTTTTCGTGGCGATCCCTGCAGGTATGTGCTTCAACTACTTCACTCGTAAAGTGCGCACAATCTTAGTTTCTGTTGAATCAGTTAAAGAACTAGGAATGGCGTACGCAAAAAAATCTAAATAATTAAGAATTAGGTGATATATGGCTTTTAAAGCTGATCAATCAGATGAAATCATGTCAGAGATCAACGTCGTTCCATTGGTCGACGTTATCCTTGTGGTTTTAATTATCTTCATGGTGACGGCACCTATGATTATGAAGCCGTCAATCAATGTGAATCTTCCCAAAGCGGCTTCTGGTGAAGCGACAACGCCATCTAAATTAAATATTACAATCAGCAATGATGGTAAATTAAACTTAGATGGACAAATGGTTGAAGACGCCCAAGTGCAAGCCAAAGCGCAGGAAGAAGTGGGTAAAAACCCTGAAATCCAAGCGATTATTTCAGCAGATAAAGATGTACCTCACGGCCGCGTAGTTTCTGTATTAGATATCGTTAAAGGCGCCGGCGTAAAAAAATTCGCCATCAGCATCGACAAAAAATAAGAATCGTAAAAAGCAGATCAAAACAAACGAAAGGGTGGCCTAAGCAAGACCACCCTTTTTATTTTATTCAAATGTATTTTGCGTTAGTACCAGTATTTAACTGCACCGGAGATATTTCCAGTGTCGACTTCATCAGCTTCGACAAAGTTGTAACGGGCATTTAAACCTAAAGTAAGGTATTCAGTTTCTGTGTTAGTCACAGGAATATCGAACCCTACTATCGGAGCCGCTACACCCACAGTATCATCATCTGTGAAAAGTGCACCGACACCTAAAGCTACCCAACTGTTTCTCACAAACATGTTGTCGCTGTTAAATTTGTATCCCGCTTTTAACAATACGGTATCACGGTCGATCGTATCATCAGCTGCGACATCATCAAATTCTGCATGGCCGTATTCCAGTCCTAACATGAAGTTTTCTTTCGTAGGTGAAAAACCGAGATCAATACCTACTTCTCCTTCATCGTCACCCTCGCCTTCGGGTGAAGTCATACCGGCTAAGATTCCGATATAAGGTTTATATTCTGAAGTAAACATATTAGGTTTTTTCATACTTAATAAACCAGAATCTTCATCTCTCGCTTGGGCAGCGAAACTGAATAAAGCACATGACGTCATAACAACAACCAACGTTTTGGTAATAAACGCCGTAATTCTATTTGCCATAAACTCCTCCTTGTCTGTCTTGTCTGTAACCGAATTTTTAAGAGCAAATCGAAGTACCGAGTCAATTGTCCCAGAATGGGGCATTTTAAGTCTGGATTTGTTTTATTTCGAGACGGTGCATGCAGAACTATTCCTCAATCGTTGTTCAATTTCAACCAGACCAAAACCGATAAGAAGTTGTGATCAAAAAACTTCGACGCCGACATAAAAGTATAATCGTGGCTATATTCTGCCTGATGGTAACATCAGTCGTGAGCGCCTATTATATTTTAAAACCGAGCCAACAAGTTACGATGCAAAGTCTTTCAAGCCGTACTCCGGCTTCGATCAGACCTGTTGAGATCGTCAAAGAAGAGCCGGCTTTTTTTGAGTTAGAAGAAGTTAAAAAGCCAACGCCATTTGAAACGACCTTGAAATTAGATTGCCACGATCTTTTAGTGGATAACACAAAACTAGTTTCAGCCAGTGTTTCATCAGATCATGTCATTTTAAAACTTTCGCGTTGTAACAGTGCTCTGTCGCAGTTCAAAAAAATTGAACTGATCAACACAACGAATGGTTATAACGCCCAATTATTTAAGTTGAATAAGGCCGAATTTAACTCTGATTTTATTCAGTTAGATAAAGGCTTAAATCAGCTTCAATTTGAAATCAGCCTAAACGACGGGCAAAAAAAACTACAAATCTTCAAAATTCAGCGAATTCAATAAGCTAAAATCGGCTAAACGCTATTTTAGACCCTTTTTTGGGTGACATGGCCGCTCCCTTTACATAATTTTATGCGGTTGTGAATAACACTCAAAGCTCTCAAAATTTAAACAGCTACGAAGGCGAATTTAAAAAACGCTCCGACGTTCATATCGCGCGTAAAATCTGGCACATGACTGGCGTTACCATCTTCTTTCTTGGTTGGACGTTTCTTCCGTACTGGATCAGCATGGGTTTGTTGATCTTAGGGTGGTTTTTATTTGTTCCACCTGATTTGATCCGTTTATACAATCCTCAGTTAAATCGTACTCTTACGCGTTGGTTCCGCCCAATTATGCGTAAAAATGAACTCGATCGCCCGGCGGGCACAACCTACCTTTTAACGGGTGTGATTTTTATCGGTTTATTATTTCCGGTTGAGATTGTGGGTTTAAGTTTATTGTTCTTAGCATTTGCTGACCCAATCGCAAGTTATGTGGGAATTCGTTACGGTAAAGATAAAATCTTTGGTCATAAATCAGTTCAGGGTTTTGTCGCAGCTTACGTTGTTTGTTTTATCGCTACGTTTGCGTATTTATACTTTAAAAATATCAGCGACTATATCTTAGTGGTAAGCCTAATCGCCGGTTTAATTGGCGCTTTAGCGGAATTAGTTCCGGTAGCTAAAATTGATGATAACTTCACGATGCCGGTTCTTAGCAGCATCGGGTTATATTGCGTTTTTACTTTTTTTAATATTTTTCAGCATTTAAAATAATTGCATAGGATAAATTATGGTTGATTCATTCGATGAGCTTGAAGAGAAAACAAAATCAGGCAAACGCCTGGGAATGTACGTTTATATTTTGCCGAATCTAGTAACGATCGGTAACTTATTCTGCGGATTTTTTTCGATTATTAAAACTTTTGAAAAAGATTATAAAGCCGCAGCGATCGCGATCGTTGTAGCTGCGATCTTTGACCAACTAGATGGTCGTTTAGCTCGTTTAACTCGCGCTACATCAAAGTTCGGTGCTGAGTTAGATTCTTTATGTGATGCTGTCAGCTTCGGTGTGGCGCCGGGAATGCTTATGTACTTCTGGTCATTACAACCGTTCGGGCGTTTAGGGTACATGGCTTCATTCTTATTTGCAGCGTGCGGTGTTTTACGTTTAGCGCGTTTCAATGTGCAAGTGGGCGTGGTTGAGAAAAACTACTTCCAAGGTTTACCAATTCCGATGGCGGCAGGTATTATCGCTTCAGCGTTCTTAGCGTTTGAAGATATGGGCTGGCCCGCTGAAGGTAATATCGCTTTATTAGTTGTTACAATTTTATTAGCTTTCGTGATGGTGTCTAACTTCAGATACCGTTCATTTAAAGATATCGATTTAAAACAACGTTTGCCGTTTAGATATTTAATCGCGGGTGTGATTGTTTTATTCGTTGTCGCACTTCGCCCTGAAGTGATGTTGTTCGTTTTATTCTTCGGTTATGCGGCTTTAGGTGCTGTGTTCGGAATTTTCCGTTGGGGAAAAAACCGCAAACAATTACCTGCTAGCGTTTACGCTCCGGCAAACACGAATGAAAACGATTTACAAGAAGAGGTCGACTAATGAAACCCTGGAAAAAGGCTTTAAAAGTTGGTTTAGTAGGTGCTACTGGCGTGGTGGGTGAAACATTCATCAACATGTTAGAAGAGTATGCGTTTCCTATTGCTGAACTTCGTCCGTTTGCTTCTGATAAATCTTTAGGTGTTAAATTAGAATTAGCCGGAAAAGAATGGGCTTGTCAGGTTTTAAAACCAGGCTGCTTTGATGGCCTTGATATGGTGTTCTTCTCATCAGGTGACGACATTTCAAAAGAATGGGCTCCACAAGCTGTGAAATCTGGCGCATTTGCGATTGATAACTCAAACGCATTTCGTATGGATCAAGGCATTAACTTAGTTGTTCCTGAAGTGAATGGTCATTTATTAAATGAAAATTCAAAACCACAAATTATCGCAAATCCTAACTGTTCAACAATTCAGTTAGTGGTAGCGCTTAAACCTTTATACGATAAATTCGGAATTTCTGATGTGACTGTATCAAGCTACCAAGCGGTGAGCGGTGCAGGCCTTCCAGGTTTTGATGAGTTATTAGATCAGACTAGAAACTTTCAAACACCGGATCACGCCGCTAAAATTTTTCCGAAACAAATTCTTTTTAACTGTATTCCACAAATCGGTGGTTTCGGTGCTGATGGTTTCTGTACTGAAGAAACTAAAATCATGAACGAAACTTGCAAAATTATGGGTGATGATAAAATTAAAGTTTCTGCGTTTACTGTGCGTATTCCAGCTTTAAATGCTCATTCTGAAGCGGTTTGGGTCACTTTAAACAAACCAGCTACAAAAGACGAAGTGATCAACACTTTAGGTTCTTTTGAAGGTTTAGCAGTTATGCAAGACGACTATCCAACAGCGATTGATGTATCTGGCGAAGACCCTGTGTTTGTAGGTCGTATTCACCAAGATCGTCATAACCCAAATCGTTGGTTAATGTGGGTGGTTTCAGACAATCTTAAAAAAGGTGCCGCTCTCAACGGTTTACAGATCGCAGAACGCATTTTTTCCTAGCAAAGCCTAAACTTTAGTGCTGCAATATTTAGGTGATGTTGCAGCGTAGTTTAATTCTATCCATTTTGTTATTTTTCTCGGCAGTTCAGGCCGCTGATTTTACTATCATTAGTGCAAGTGGTGGAAGCTTCACTGAAACTGATGAATCTGGTGGAGTTTCTCTTTATGGTGGTATTGCAGGAACTTGCGCAAGCCCATCGACAGGCAGCACTTGTAATACCTGCACTAATACGGCAACTCCAGCGGTGGGTTGTAATCCGGCAAGTGTTCATTCGACTTTACAAATTGGCATTACGATTACAACAGGTGCAGCGGTCACAAACCGCGCGGTCAAGGTTTACACGGGTACAAGTGGTTTTGACAGTGCTGTTCAAATCGGAACTAACGGAACACTTACAGCGGCTGCGAGTGCCACAGTGACAGTACCAGTGACATTTGACTGGGGTGATGTTTGTGATGCCGATAGTAACTTCGATGGGGTTTGTAATCCTGCATCGACACCGACCACAGGTTTATCGTTTGATTCAAGCCGCAAAATTTTTGTCGGCATTGATGCCGATGGCGATGGTATGGAAGAAAGTGAAACGACTTCTTTTCCGATTTATTTACATCATATCGATACGACTCAAGCAGCGATTAACCAACAAGCGGTGTGTGCTTCGCAAGATAATACAAAGTTTGGCGCCTGTGGCTTTATTTTAGATGTCGGTGGTGACGAAAAATTATTTATGCGCGATCTGATCTTGTCATCGTCAACACCATTGGTGCCATCGGGAGCGCCTGAGTGGTACGGGGTTGTTTTCTTCTCACAAGACCAAACAGGGCAAGCATTAAGCCCCGCGAATGTTTCGACAGCAAGCAGTGATCCGATTATTAAAGCGTATGATACAACAGATTACAGTATTGATGCGACTTTGGATGGTTTTGAAAATTATCACGATTACTGCCTGATCATGGGTAATATCAATAAAGCTCAGAATATTTTTTATTTAACCACTGGGGGAACTGCCGCTGAAAACTGTGGGCAGCCCTCAGAGGTTGTAGGTTTACTGGATGATAAAAGCTGTTTTATTTCAACAGCAGCTTTTGGCTCTGATATGGCGAAAGAAGTTGAAACGTTCAGACAATTTCGTAACCACTTTTTAATTCCCTACGATTTTGGCCGTGAGTTTGTAAAAGCGTATTACGAATACTCTCCACCAGCGGCTAACTTTATCGCGCAATCTGAAGTGTTAAGATTTGCGGCGCGTGTGATGTTATATCCGTTTTATTTCTTTTCATTATTAAGTCTTAAATTTGGTTTCTTGTACGCTCTTTTAGGATTAGTGATGACAATTTTATTCTTACGCCAAATGAAGTTTTTTGTTCAGCTCTGGAAAACGTTTGGTGTAAGTAACCGCAACCGTTTAAAAATTTTCTTAGTGTTATTTTCGATCGCGTTTTTAGCTCAAACGCGGGCGTATGCGCAGTTATTTCCGAATGAAAAAAAGGTTCAGAAGCCAGGCGCACAAGCTGACGGGCTAGTAAAAATTGATAAAGACGGTGTTTACATCTATAAACCAGAACCGCAAAACGTAAAACACTCAAGCCATGTGCGTTTAGGTATGGTTTCAAACCCTGATGTTGAATCAGAAGTATGTGACGAGAATGATCAAAACTGCCAGACAATCACATTCGACGATATTTACTCGGGCGCTTCAGGAATGGGTTTTGAATATGTTTACGAAAACTTTTTCTTTACTGATAACGGCGTAAATTTCGGAAAACTGGGGCTGCAATTAGGTGTATCGATCAGCTACGCCCAAGGGCAAGGCCGCTTAGTTTCAGATTTAAATACTGAATCGGTTGAATCGTATTCTTTTTTAACGGTTCCGGTTTTTGCTGGCGGTATTTATCGTTTTGAATATCGTGACCGCCAAATTTTAGTTCCCTATTTCGGTGGTGGCGGTGTGTACACGGTGCTGGCTGAAAAACGTGAAGATAAATCAGAACTAAAAGGTATCGGAGCTCCCGGCTTTTATGCTTTTGGCGGCGGTTTATTAAATCTTTCAGCGATCGACCGCGATTTAGGGTCTGAATTTGAAACTGAATACGATATCAAAAACTTATGGTTAAGCGTTGAGTACAAATTTCTTAGCGTCAGTTCGGAAGCTTTTTCCCTTGAAAACGGCTACGTTCAAGCCGGTATGGGTTTTGATTTTTAGTTTAATCTCGGGGCCGAACTTCTGGTTTTGATCAGCCTCCGGCTGACCCTTTTTTCTTTTGTTGATCTACTTCCAGTAGACCTTTTTCTAAAGTGGGCCGACCTCCCAGTCGGCCTTAGTGCTCTTATCGTGGACTTTTTTATAATAATTTTGGACTTACGGGGTTCTTTATAATAAACCCTCTCGCATGCCGAGAATTAGATTTACTGTCAGTTATGATGGGACCGACTTTTGTGGTTGGCAACGTCAGACGGCGACTCATGAAAATAACACGAAACCCAGTGTTTCTCAGACGATCACTAATGCGTTAGAGAAAGTGTTTTGCCATGACGTTTATCTGAATGCTTCGGGAAGAACTGATGCCGGTGTCCACGCTCTAAATCAGGTCTGCCACTTCGATACAACATGGTCTGAAGAGAAGTTAAAAAACTTCAATTTAGCTCGAGCGGTAGAACATAAACTTCCTGAATCTATCGTTGTGAAAAAAGCATGGCTTGCTCCCGATGATTTTCACGCAACAATTTCGGCAGATAAGAAAACCTATCGCTATTTAATTCTGAACCAACCTCAACCGAGCGCGATTAATGCACGGACGATGAGTTGGATGAGAAAGCCGATGGATTTAGACTATTTAAATGAGTGTTCGAAGTATTTTATTGGCGAACATGACTTTAAAAGCTTCCAATCTGTAGGCACTGAAGTGGCTCATACGGTCAGAACTATCCATTCTGCGCACTGGAATTGGCGCAACCCTAAGGTTGCACAATTTACAATCACAGGCTCTGGATTCCTGAAACAAATGGTCAGAAATATCGTGGGAACGCAATTATTGGCATTTCGCAAGGATTGGAAGCCAGAAACTATGCAGGAAATCCTCATGGCGCAGGACCGTCGCAAGGCCGGTCCACCAGCTGAAGCCCGGGGTCTATATTTAATGCGAGTTTTCTATCCTCAAGACCTTGACAACAGGTGCCGTCAACTTTAAAACACTCATTCTATCTTTGGAGAAAAAATGAAAACTTGGAACGCAAAAACTGAAGAAACTGATCGTCAATGGTTCATCGTAGACGCATCTGGTTTAAGATTAGGTCGCTTAGCGACTCACGTAGCGAACATCCTACGTGGTAAAAACTTACCTACATTCACACCAAATCAAGACGCTGGTGGTTTTGTTGTTGTTATTAACTCTGACAAAATCGAAATGACAGGTAACAAATGGAACACAAAAAAGTACTACAGACACTCTCGCTTTTTTGGTTCATTAAAAGAAAAATCTGCAGAAATCATGAGACAAGATAATTCTCAATTCATCATTGAAGACGCAGTAAAAGGTATGTTACCAGTTAACAAACTTTCAAAAACATTAATTACTAAATTAAAAGTATACCCAGGTGCTGAGCATCCTCATGCTGCTCAAAAACCTCAAGCTTACACTGTAAAAGTTAAGAACAAATAAGAAGGTAAATGAATATGGCAGCAGCTGAAAAATTATTTTACGCAACTGGAAGAAGAAAAACGAGTTCAGCTCGTGTTTACTTAAAACCAGGTAAAGGCAAAGTAACTATCAACGGTAAAACGTCTGATAACTATTTAACTCGTTTACAATCTCGTATGGTTATCATGCAACCAATCGAACTATTAGGCCAAGCAGGTAAATTTGATTTACGCGTTATGGTTTCTGGTGGTGGTGAATCTGGTCAAGCGGGTGCTATCCGTCACGGTGTTACTCGTGCATTAATCGCTTTCAATCCTGAATTCAAAGGCGAGCTTAAAAAAGCTGGCTTCGTTACTCGTGACCCTCGTATGGTTGAGCGTAAAAAATACGGTATCCGTGGTGCTCGTCGTAGAGGTCAATACTCAAAACGTTAATCGTTACGAGTATACTCAATACAGAAAGACATTCCAAAGATGGTTTTCTCAAAACCCACTCGAAAGAGTGGGTTTTTTGTTTTGGGCTCCTGCCCAAAACCCCTCCGCCTTACGGCTCCGGGGCTGCCGGCCTCTGGCCTACGCGCAAAAATAGCATCCTGCTATTTTTGTGTTTTCTCTCCTTCAAAAAAAATTCCTATCTGGTGTGGTCTGGATCTGTGTCATTTTTCGTGTCATTAATATATAAATACGAATCTATTTAACCACTCTTTGACATTAAGAAAATGTTAAACAAATTTAGTTTACTTACTTTTTTAAACTCTGATTTGCTACTTTTTGTTGTTAAAAGACCCTCCCGAAAAAGGAGGGTGATTTCTGAGTTCTTAACATAATATTTGGCCTGTTAAGATGTGACTCAATGTGAGATTTTCCCGTCAAAGGTCCAGTTTTGACATAATTTCATATCTGTTTCCGGCGTAATCGAATTAAATGCGTCCCGCGGTAAGTTTGCGGAAACATTGAGCATTTTTAGAGCCGAGATTTCAACAAAACTCTGTGTAGAAAACTTAACAGGTTTTTGACAATAATGCTTTATTAAATGAACCCTTGTTGCTAAACTGTATTCAAGTAACAGGTCAAGCCACGGAATTTTCCTGTAGGTTAGATTTTATTTAGGAAAAGTTACTTGAAGGAGAGCGCAATGCTAACAACAGAAAGAACAAATCAGATAGAGATCCTTGCAAAGTTCTTAAAAGAAAAACGCGTACAATCCGGCTTATCGCAAAAGGACGTTGCTGAAAAATTAGGCTACTCAACTTCTCAATTTATTTCGAACTGGGAAAGAGGTATTTCACATCCTCCGTTAAATACCCTAAGAAGCTTATCTCAGCTTTACAAAATCAACCCAGAAGAGATGTTTGAAGTTTTATTGAAAGCGACAGTAGCTCAGGTTGAAGTAGACCTTAAAAAGAAATTCTATGCCTCTGCAAGCACAGGCACAGAAGCTTCTCACAGCGGTTAATCCGAAGTAGGCGTAAAGCCGTAATAATAGAGACCCGGACTTCGGTCCGGACTCTTAAAAGCAAAAATTCTCTATCACATTTTATAACTCCCTCAAGAACCGGTTTTGTAACCAACACTTTGAGGGAGTTATTTTTTTTCGTTTTTGTCTCTGAAAAAAGTACCTTTTTCCCATTTAGATACGTCTTACTTGTGCCGATAAGAAGACTGGGTGAAAAGGGGCTTTAAAATGAAAACTAAATACATCGTTTTTTTGGTTCTAGTTTTATTGTTCTCTTATCAAAACTGTTCACGCAGTAATTTCGCCGACGAAGGTTCGCAGCAACTTGATAACAAAGTTGAAGGCCAAAGTTTAGCTGACCTGCAAGTGCAGCAATTAAAATTTTTCACCGAACAAAATTCAGAAATGCAAAAAGGCTCACATAAGTTTTATGTGAAGACGAAATTGAATTACGTTTTAGATCCTGAATCAGGTGTGCTAGCTGAGCATGATGAGGCGAGTGGAGATTTAAAGACGTACTGTTTATCTCAGGAATTATTAGTTGATGTGCGTTCGATTCTTTCGCGCTCGTCAGTGTGCCGGGGTGGCCCTTCAGCAACTGAAGCCTGCGCACAAGTGATTCAAGAACCTTATGCTGAAGTGGTTACTTCAAATGACGTGATTCAATTAGGTTCAGCTTCTGATGCCTGTGGATCTAATAAGGTTGATCTTTGTGAAGATCAACCTAGCGCCTTACGAGGCTGGATTGATACAGTTCGTAGCCAGTTACCACAGCTAGGTTGCGGCCAATAGCCAAAAAAATTACTGACAAATAGGAACGCCGGCTTTTCCGTCGTTGAATCTATTAAGCTCATTGGCAAGCTTAAGCATTTTTTTACCTTCAACGGTTGTTGCATCGATAAAATTATTATTTCCCAGTGGCATCGATAATCCAGCTAATGCGGTATCGGCATTGGTTACGGTAGCGGCGATGGCTGTGCCGCTGGCTGTGGCCATGATGTTTGTTTTTGTGATAATCAGTTGCTGTCCTAAAGTTAATAAAGCATTGCCGTTGATGGGCATTGTTAAGAGTGAAATTAATTGCGGAGAATTGTATTTATTTGTACCCAGCGTGATTGTTGTTGGGTCTTGCACTAAAAATTTAAACAGCAGCTGACCTTGGGGTGTGCCTGTCCATCCTGCGAATGAGCGAGTGCAGCCAAGATCCGTATCTAAGCGGGGTCTGTTGCCAATAGATATCATGACGGCAGCGTTTATTTCTGAAACTTCAATTTCTTGGCACTGGGCGGTTGTCGTTACCCATTTTGAATCTGCAGGAAAGACCTCACACACCAGATATTTTTGGAAAGGCAAATCTGCAAATGAAAATAGGCCTTCGCCATTGGTCAAATCAGCCATGCGAACGGCTGTGCCATCTAAGTTTTTTAAAACCACTGTAAAGCCCGGTAAGCCACCTTCACTGTCATCAGCGCCGTTGCTGTTCACATCATGAAAGACGTAGCCTTGAACTGATCCAGTCGTTGCAGCGTACGATTTAACTGACGTTAATGTTAATAAGAGAACCGATACGATTTTAAGACTTAATGATTGCATGGGATATTTGTTCCTTTCCTTGGGCAAATAGCTCGGAACCACTCGTCAATGCCAGCGTTATGCCAAGGGTAATGGTCATCCCATAACTTATTGAACGTAAAGATGGGGAATAAAGTCTCTTTTATTCCCCATTTCGAAAAACTTATTTTCTGAAAACTAGTTACAGTGAGGCACTCCGGTTTCACCTTTATTATATTTATCTAAATCAGAAGCTAAGCTAGTCATCGTCATTCCTAACGGCGATGCCGGAGAAACCACAGCGCCACCTGCAATCGGTGGGATAATTAACGCACCAATCGCCGCGTCTGCACTGTTAATTGTGGCCAGAATCGGCGCACTGCTCGCGCCATTTAAAATATTTAATTTCGCCGCAATTAACTGATGCGCTAAATTGATGATGGCATTGCCGCCAACTGGCGCATCAAGAATACTGTCTAATTGTATGGCTGTGTAACCATGGCCACCCAAAGCTAGAGTTGTTGGTGGTGGAAAGAAGGCTTTCACTAAAGCTTGGCCTTGCGGGCTGCTGCCCCAGAAGCCTTGCGTGCGTGTACAACCTTTATCTTCATCAGGTTTACGTTTGTTACCGAAGATAACCATGTCGCTTGAATCTTTTGGTGTTAATTCAATTTCTACACATTGCGGAGTCGTTGGTGTCCAAGGCGAGTTAATCCCTAGAACTTCGCAGACAATATATTCTTGAAATGGAAGATTGGTGAAATCATAACGGCCCATAGCATCTGTAACATCAGACATTTGAACGCCGTTACCTTGAATGGAAATAGTGATTCCACCTAAGCGCGGCTCGCCATTATCAACACCGTTACCGTTAAGGTCATTGAACTTGTAACCATGCACTGTGCCCCAAGGTGCTGCTTGCGCAAAGGCTGTGGCAAAAACAAGAAACAGGATGGTAAAAAATTTGTTAACTAAAGATTGCATGAGATTTTTTCCTTTCATTTCCGAAGAATTTTTTTAAGAAACCCTCGGAAATGCCAGCTCTATGCCAATCGTCATAGAGCTCTCATGCGAATGTAGAAAACAGACGGGGAATTAAGTCCTATTTAAGAATTATTTAATTCCCAATTTAGTGTACACAACTTGGTTCGCTTCTTTGATCTTAGAACGATCAGGAACCGCACCTTGCGCGAAGTCAGGACGTCCGCCACCTTTACCACCAAGCACTTGGGCGAAATCTTTTAATAAAGTTCCCGCTTGGTACTGCGATGTTAAATCTTTAGTGACAGAGATAATCACCGGATGAGTGGCTTCGCCAGAACCCATCACGATCACCACGCCTTTTTGGATTTTATTTTTTAACTGATCGTTAATTTGCGAAAGCACTTCGCGATCATCTAAAGCAAGATCGGCAAAAACGTATTTTGCATCGCCCGCAAATGTTTGCGCTGTTTTGGCGATTTCATCCACGTTAATTTGGCCAGATTGAGCTTTTTTGATTTGTTTTTGTAAATCTTTAACTTCTTCTTTTTTAGCTTCAATCCATTCAACGATCGATTTATCAGAAGCTAAGCCAGTAGCTTGTCGCGCTTGTTTAACTTCTTCCGTATTTTTCATAAATAACTCAATCACCGCATCACCAGTGATCGCTTCAATACGGCGAACCCCAGCACTTACGCCTGATTCAGAAGTGATTTTAAAAGCTCTGATTTCAGCTGTGTTGTGAACGTGCGTACCACCGCATAATTCGATCGAGAATGGTTTTTCATTCGCTGCTAACACAGGTTGACCCATAGTTAATACACGAACCTCATCACCGTATTTTTCACCGAATAACGCCATTGCGCCTTTGTCGATGGCAGCTTTGTGCCCCATGTTTTCAACTTTAACCGTGTGAGCATGAGAAATCTCAGTGTTCACTAACTCTTCGATCTTTTTAATTTCTTCTGCAGTTAATGGTTTGTTGTGAGTAAAGTCGAAACGTGTTTTTGAGCTATCAACTAATGAACCTGCTTGAGTTACGTGCGTACCTAAAACGATTCTTAATGCTGAATGCATTAAGTGAGTTGCGGAGTGGTTGCTTGCTGTTTGACGACGCTCTTTAGATTCAACGTGCGCGTTAACAGTTTCATTTAATTTTAATTCACCAGTGATCACTTCGATTTGGTGTAAGAAGACCGAACCTTGTTTTACGCAGTCGTGAACTTTAGCATCGACGTTCGTTGATAATAATAAACCATGATCACCAACTTGACCTCCACCTTCAGCATAGAATGGAGTTGTATCTAAAATTGCGTACCCAGTTTCGCCAGCTTTAAGTGACGCTACTTCTTTTGAACCATTCGAAAGAGCAATCACTTTTGATTTTGCAACTAAGTGGTCATAACCAATAAATTTCGTTGGTTGAGAAGAATGTTTTTGACCGAATTCGATCACATGCTTTTCATCAGCTTGAAGTGACTTCGCTTTCCAAGATGATTTCGCTTTTTCTTTTGAAGCTTGCATCACTTTTTCAAAACCAGCTTCATCTACCGCAAATCCTAATTCAGCAGCCATTAACGCTGTTAAATCCACCGGAAATCCGTACGTGTCGTAAAGTTTGAAAATCGTCTCGCCAGAAATCGTTTTGCTGTTAGCCGCTTTTAATTTTTTGATCTCGTCGTGAAAGATCACAGTACCGTTATCTAATGTTTGTAAGAAACGGGCTTCTTCATCGCGGATCGTTGATAAAATAGCGTCTTTGCGTTGTTTTAATTCTGGGTAGAAATCACCCATCGCCACGATTAACGCTTCAGCCATCGGAAGTAACAAAGATTTTTCAGTTGAAATCTTACGGCCGTAACGGATCGCACGACGCATGATACGACGTAATACATAACCACGGCCTTCGTTTGAAGGAAGAGCACCGTCAGCTAATAAAAACGAAGTTGAACGGCAGTGATCAGCTAATACGCGAACCGCTGTTAAGTCTTCGAATTTTTGTTTTTGTTCAGTGGATAAAGCGGCACCTGAATTTAACGTTTTAATGTTGGCGCGTTCCCACTTCATCATTTCATTGTAATCGAGTTTTGAATTCGCTTTTGCTAAACCTGTTTTGATAATTTCTTGGAATAAATCTGTGTTGTAGTTATTCCAGCAATCTTGAACCGCGGCTGTTAAACGTTCAAAACCAGAACCTGTATCTACAGATGGTTTTGGAAGTGGAGTCATTTGACCTGGAGCTGTTTCTTCAAATTGCATGAATACTAGATTCCAGATTTCTACGTAACGGTCTTCACCAGCTTTGATAGATTCAAAGGGATCAGCGATTTTTCCGAAGTCTGGGCCGTGATCGTAGAAAATTTCAGAACATGGACCGCACGGGCCTACATCGCCCATTCTCCAGAAGTTATCTTTTTCGCCTAAACGGAAGATGCGATCTTTAGGTACACCTTCTTGTTTGTGCCAGATATCAGCGGCCTCATCGTCATCTAAGAAAACTGTGACGTATAATTTATCTTTAGGAATTTTTAATTCTACAGTTAGAAATTCCCAAGCGTAGTGAATCGCATCTTTTTTGAAGTAATCACCGAAAGAAAAGTTACCTAACATTTCAAAGAATGTGTGGTGACGGGCTGTGAAACCAACGTTATCTAAGTCATTGTGTTTACCACCGGCGCGTACACATTTTTGCGATGTTACGGCTTTTGTGTAATCACGTTTTTCTAAACCTAAGAAACAGTTTTTAAACTGATTCATGCCGGCGTTTGTGAAAAGTAATGTCGGATCGTTCTCAGGAATTAAGCTTGAGCTTGCTACGTGAGTGTGGCCATTTTTTTTGAAATAGTTAACAAATGCATTTCTAACTTCAGTATTCTTCATCATAGTTGTCTACCTTACCTGTTTTAAAATAAGAATTATAGGCCTGACTTGCTGTGGAAAGGTTAAATCCACGTCCAGCGAGGAATCGAATGACCTTGGCTTTCTGTTTTTGCAGCTCTTTAAAGCCCAAACCCTGAAATTCGGTCTCATCCCACTTAACTTTTAGCAATTCTAAGGCTTTTTCAAGCTCGACCTCAGCTGAAATCTTAACGGATTTAAGACCTGCGGCTTTTAATTTTTGGTTGATGTAATTTTGCCCTTTTTTTCGACGGCCTAAGGCGCGTACGAATTGTTCGGTCATGTTTTCTTCGGTGGGAAACCACGACTGAACCGCGACCCATTCTAAAAGCTCTTTCATCAGCTGTGGCTCAAGACGTTTTTTTAATTTTTTCTCGATTTCTTTCAAAGTGTAATCGCGTGCGCCAAACATTTCCACCACGCGGTCTTTACCCTGGTTTAGGGTCAGCATGGGAGCAACGTAGTTAGGATCTAATTTTCGGGGTGGCAGGCGTCGCATGGAAATCAACTTTAGCGGGTTGGTCTAAAAGCTGCAATTGTTTGCTTGGTATAAGAGGTGATTTTATGACAAATGCCAAGCGTTTCACATTGAGACACTCAGTTCTAGCTGTATTGTTTTTGGCTCCTATGGCCAAGGCAACGGTCACCTGTGGAAGCTTATTTGGTACCAAAAATCCGCCTATTGCCTACGAACAAGTCAAGGTCGCTATTAGTTCTGACAAACTGACTAAATTAGCCCGCAGCAATGCTCCTCAGTCTTGGGCTTGGTTTAAAAAATATTCGGGTGATTTTGTTCCAGAAAATATTCTGAAATACGAAGGTATGATTGAAGGTGACCCGCATAACGGAAACTATGGCCCTACAGTGGTAAATGGTAAAGTGAAATGGCGTTCGCTTGATTACGATGATGCTGGTCGCGGACCGTATATTTTAGATTTTGCTAAGTTTTTAATTGCGACAAAAGCTGTCGATAGCGTGAAAAAAGTGAAAGCCAGCGATTTATGGGAACAATACCAACGCGGTATCGAAGGTAAAGAATATAAAAATCCTCCGAAACGTATTACTGAACTTTTAGAAATGTCGCCAGAGCAATTTCGCGATATGGAAGTGAAAAAAGCTTTAAAATTTTCTAACGGAGATCGTTTGATTAACGATGGCGAACGTTCGACAAAAATTACAGATAAAAAAATGCATAATCTTGTGATGGAAATTTTTAGAAGACATCTATCAGAAGGCTTAGAGGTTTTAGATGTCGGTGGCCGCGAAAAAGAAGGCGGCGGTTCAGGTTCTGTCAATGGCGAAGGTGGAGCCTTACGCTTTATCGGGTTAGTTAAAGGTAAAGACGGCCGCAATACACTTTACGAATTAAAACAAGATTTTGAGTCAGGTATTGAAAACTACCAACCGCAAGATGTTTCGCTGCAAGAGATTTTAAATTTTCATGTGATTGGTAAAGGCCAAACAGATGCGAACTATCAAGAAGTAAACGTGAATATCGATGGCGATAAACGTTTTGTCTTACGTCCGAAACCACTTTATTTTTATGACTACGCGAATAAGGCAAAAACCATGAGCCAACAAGAAGAATTTCAAGATTTAAGTCTTTATAATGCATGGTACAAAGGCCGCATGGTAAGTCAGCAAAAGAACGCAGGTTCTTATCTTAAAGCATTACAAGCTGATAAGAACGGCGAAATCTTTGAAGGTGTAAAAAGAATGACGTGGGAGTACTTAGAGTTTATCGAGAAATACTTGCCGGAAGAATAACTGCGGCCTAACATAAACACACTTTCAGGAGTGTGTTATGTTTGAAACATTAAGTTTCTCAACAATTATTATTGCTTTAATCGTTCTATCTTTTGTTGGCGGATTATTTGTAACCGTTAATCAAGGAACAGTGTCTGTTGTTACAATGTTCGGTAAATACCGCCGTATCATGTATCCAGGTTTAAATTTTAAAATTCCGTTTTTTGAAGTGATCTTTCGCCGTGTATCGATTCAAAATCAATCGGTTGAATTGCAATTCCAAGCGATCACCCAAGATCAGGCAAATGTAAATTTCAAAGCCTTATTACTTTATGCAGTTATTGATCAAACTGAAGCGACAATTAAAGATGTGGCGTTTAAATTCATCGACTTCGGTTCTTTAATGCAAACATTAAACAGAACAGTTGAAGGTTCAGTGCGCGGTTTCGTGGCTACTAAGCGCCAAAATGAAATTTTAGGTTTACGCAAAGATATCGTAAATGCGGTTAAGGCCCAGCTTGATGAAGATTTAAAATCTTGGGGTTACCACTTAATCGATATGCAATTAAATGACATCACTTTCGATGAAACAATCATGCAATCGATGGCACAAGTTGTGGCCTCTTCAAACTTAAGAGCCGCCGCTGAGAATGAAGCGCTAGCTTTATTAATCAAAAAAACCAAAGCGGCTGAAGCTGATGGTATGGCGATTAAAATTTCTGCTGAAGCTGAAAAAGAAGCTTCAAAACTTCGTGGTGAAGGTATTGCTTTATTCCGTGAAGAGGTTGCAAAAGGTATGGCTAAAGCGGCTGATGAAATGAAAAACGCCGGCTTAGACAGTTCATTTATTTTATTCTCGATGTGGACAGATGCGATCAAACACTTTGCTGAAAATGGTAAAGGTAATACGATCTTTTTAGATGGTTCGACAGATGGTTTAGAAAAAACGATGAAACAGATGACTTCGCTATCGCAGGTTAAAACGGGTAGAGCTTAGTTAGATTAAGAAAAGATAAAATCGAGACGGGCAGTCGTTGAAGTTTACTTGACCGCCCGCTCATGAAAATCAAAAAGAACTATTGAGCTTTCGCTCCGCCTTTATAACCGTAAGCTACTGTGCAGTACTTAGTGTAAACTACGATATTTGTGCTGTGTTGATCGATATGCGATACGATTGACATACCACCAGCTTTTGCAGCTTCAGCGACAGAAGCATCACCAGTTGCAAATAAACCGAACCAACCAGTTGCACAAGCTTCACCACGTAAAGGACCTTTAGGTAAGTGAGTTGTAGCCACCGGGCCTTGAACGTCAGCGTAAATTAAACCACCAACAGGTTGTACAGAAGCGCAACCGCATAATGATGCTAAAGCTAATAAAGCGATAATTTTTTTCATGTTGTTTCCTTTCGCGTGTCTTCGACACGACCCTAATGCAAATAAACTTGAATCAGTATGATTTCTAATCACTTTTTCGTCCAGCAATGAAGCCTTCAGGCTAGACCTTGGGCTGGAAGAAAAAGTATACTGCTGAAGATGCGTAACCATTTCGATTCCGAAAAACTAATTTTATTAGAACTTCGCCGTGAGTTTTTAGAAATTGCGAAAACTCGCAAAATGAAATTTCTTTTAGTGAATATTCAGCTCTTTGATTCGGCAACGAAGTGGGGTGAGTACGATCATTTAGCCCGCACAATTTCTCTTTCAAGAAATTTAGTGCAGAAGTTTTCGTGGGCGCATGTTTTGGGGGTCCTAAAACATGAAATGGCTCATCAATGGGTTTATGAGAATTACCCACAGGCCGATGTTTCAGCTCATGGAAAAGAATTTCACGAAGCCTGTGAAAAGTTAAAACTGCATAGCCAGTATCGTTCGACAAAAGTTGAACTTGCTTCTGAAAATCCTGATTTTTCTATCGAAGAAGTCGCAAATCCGTTGATTGAAAAAGTTAAAAAGCTGATGTCATTAGCCAGTTCTTCGAATGAGCACGAAGCCAGTCTTGCGGCCACGAAGGTGCGTGAGTTGTATTTAAAATATAATCTTGAACAAGCAGATCTTGGGCAAAAAAGTGATGTGGCTCATGTTCTGATTTCAACGGGCAAAAAAAGATTATCTTTAATTGAAAAGAAAATTATCTCGATGCTTGTCGAATTTTATTTCGTACAAGTGATTGTGGTTCACGAATTTAACGCAAAAACTGTAGAGCACTATCAAGCTTTAGAAGTGATTGGTTTAAAAGAGAACACTTTGATGGCTGAATATGTTTATCATTTCCTGCTGCGTGCCTGTAAGTCCTACCCAGGAACTTCTATGAAGCTGGGGTTACTTGATGGTTTTGCGCAAAAGCTGAAAGGCCAAGTGGTGAATCACCAGCCGCAAGAAAAAGCTTTAATAGTGCGTGCTGAAGCTGAGCTTGAAGATTATGTGCATGAGTATTTTCCGCGGCTACGTAGTTTACGTTCGTCTTCGCGCCAAATCTCTAGCAGTGATTACAATCATGGCGTTTCTCAAGGGCAAAAGCTTAATTTAAACAAACCTATCTCGGAGAAGCGCTCAGGATCTGTTAAACTCATCGGGTAATCGCTGGACGTAACGTTCGAGATAAGCAACACTTGAAAACATGAATCAAAAACTCGTTATTCAGCTCGCTACATTTTTCGGAGCCGGAAGATTGCCTAAATCTCCGGGCACATGGGGAACATTAGCGACAATTCCACTTTGGTATTTGCTCGCGCAATTGCATGCGATTCCTTATATGGTGGTTGTGTTACTTCTTTGTATTGCGGCGATTTTAATTGCTCAGGCTTACGAAAACTTCACACACACGCATGATTCAAAAGAAATTGTGATTGATGAAGTGGTTGGATTTTTAATTACGATGACTTGGCTTCCGATGACTTGGCAAAGTTTGGTCGCGGGATTTGTTTTGTTTCGCATCGTTGATATTGTAAAACCGCCTCCGATCAGACAACTTGATCAAAAAGTAAAAGGTGGTGTTGGTGTGGTGATCGATGATATTGCTGCTGGAATTGTGTGCAATATTATTCTTCAGATGGTTTATACCTACACGCCATGGCTTGGGGCGCAAACCCAGACCTTATAATAGTTTTGTTTAAAAAACCTCTTTACATATGTGTAAGTGATATGTAAGTTCATATGTAAGTTATATGAAAGTAATTACGGATTAAGCATGAAGACACTAACTAATGTGCAAATCGAAAATCTGAATTCTCGAGTGGAAAATGCCCTCGAAAAAGCTATTCAGGTTATTCGTGACAAGGGTTTGTTAGTGGGGTTTGCTGAGAGCTGTACCGGAGGACTTTTATCAAGTTCGTTGAGCCGAAAAGCTGGAGTTTCAGATATTTTCTGGGGTTCAGTTGTCAGCTACGCAAATGAAAGTAAAAGTACTTTTTTGGGTGTGCAAGAATCAGTTTTCAAACAGTTTGGAGCAGTAAGTTCTGAATGTGCGAAACAGATGGCTGAGGGATTGGCCGCACAAATCAAAAAGACAACATCGAAAGATGTGGTTACGGTGGCGGTCACGGGGATCGCAGGTCCGACAGGCGGAACAGAATTAAAGCCTGTAGGGACTGTGTTTTTCGCGGTAGCTGGTACGAAGATAGCAACTCAGATTTTTCATCACGAATTCGTAAATACTAATAATAAGACTTTGTCTCGCGAGGAGATTCAGGCTGCCGCGGCCGCGGTAGCTCTTGAACATCTGACCGAGACTTTAAAATAATTTTTTTAAAAAGATATTTTTAATACATATATATAAGAGAGGTATCACATGGCAAATCCACAAGATCAAAAAGCAGCTGGCGAAAAACTAAAAGCATTAGACTTAGCAGTATCAACTATCGAAAAACAATTCGGTAAAGGTTCGATCATGCGTTTAGGTAACGGTGATTCGTTACATAAAGACGTAGAAGTTATCTCTACGGGTTCATTATCATTAGACGTAGCTCTTGGTATCGGTGGTCTTCCAAAAGGCCGTATCATTGAAGTTTTCGGTCCAGAATCTTCTGGTAAAACAACTTTAGCCTTATCAACAATCGCACAAGCTCAGAAAAAAGGTGGCGTTGTTGCTTTCGTAGATGCAGAGCACGCATTAGATACAAACTACGCTCGTAAACTAGGTGTTAACGTTTCTGATTTATTAATTTCTCAACCAGACACTGGTGAACAAGCTTTAGAAATCACTGAAACTTTAGTTCGCTCTGGCGCCGTTGACGTATTAGTTGTCGATTCAGTTGCAGCACTAGTTCCACGCGCAGAGATCGAAGGCGAAATGGGTGATTCACACATGGGTCTTCAAGCTCGTTTAATGTCACAAGCATTACGTAAATTAACTGCGGCAATCTCTCGTTCAAACACATTAGTTATTTTCATCAACCAAATCCGTATGAAAATCGGTGTTATGTTCGGTAACCCTGAAACAACAACTGGCGGTAACGCTCTTAAATTCTACGCTTCTGTTCGTTTAGATGTACGTCGTGTGGGCGCTATCAAAAACGGTGAAGATGTAACTGGTAACAGAACAGCTGTTAAAGTTGTGAAAAACAAAATGGCTCCTCCGTTCACAAAAGTTGAATTCGACTTAATGTACGGTGAAGGTATTTCTGAAGAAGGCGATATCTTAGACTTAGCAGTAACAGCTAACATGGTTGAAAAATCAGGTGCATGGTACTCTTACAAAGGTGAACGTTTAGGCCAAGGCCGTGACCAAGCTAAAGAATACTTAAAAGCAAATCCAGCTGTTAAAACTGAATTACGCTCACAAATTTTAGCTAAAAACGGTATCGGAGCCTTATTATTAACTAATGATATGAACGATGCAGTAGCTGATGAAGATTCTGTTGAAATGGAATCTCCGAAAAAAGCTAAAAAAGCAAAAGGCGCAGCAGCTGAAGCCGAAGCTCCAGTAAAAGAAGCAAAAGCTGCTAAAGAAAAATTAAACTAAGAGTTTAATTTAAAATTCAGAGTAATGAAAAGCCTTGGTGATGAACCAGGGCTTTTTCTATTTTTATGGCTATTCGTAGGAGGCTTCGTGCCTGCTGAGAGCTCTGCTCTCAGACTCTCGCTTCTCCCGATCGTCCAGATCGGGAGAGAATGTTTTTTTATAGAGCAAAGCTGTAGCTGGCTTTAAGCTGGCCTTTAACTGATGCGTCCAAATTACATTGAGCATCACCGCACGGAACATCATAAGTGGCATTCGGTGGTCTAAAGATCTTATTCATCGCTGCTGATTCTAGATTTTCGATTAAGGTTTTTGTTAAAGCTTGGCCTTCAACTGTTGTTGGCGTGGCTTTTAATAACTCGATCGCTCTTTTAAAAGCTTGGTCTGCGGTAAATTCAGGTTGGCCTAAGTTTGAGTAAGTAAAACTATAGCCGTAATGGGCGCAACCGCCGGTTGTGAATTCAACTTTGACTTTGTCTTTTTTGAAAGTGGCTTTTTGAGTCAGAACTTTTTCTTTGTTATTGCGAACAACTTTTTTGATGATCAAAAAATCTTTTGATTTTTCATCTAAGGCTGATTTGGCATTCGGAAAATCATAAGTGCAATCATCAGCTTGTTGGGCCTGCGGTTGTGCTTGTGGCACTTCCGCAGCCGGAGACTTAGCAAAAGTTTGAGTAGCGAACAGACACACGACACACAAAGTTTTTGCTAAATTTTTCATAACTATTTACCTAACGCTTTCTTAATGGCTTCGTTGATATCTTTAGGTTCAGTGTTTGGCGCGAAACGTTCGATCACTTTACCATCTTTACCAACTAAAAATTTTGTGAAGTTCCATTTGATGGCTTCAGTGCCGAAAATTCCTGGAGCTTCTTCTTTTAAGTGTTTGTAAATGGGGTCAGCGTCTGAACCATTCACAGAAACTTTTCCTAAAACCGGAAATGTAACACCGTAATTCATTTCGCAGAAAGATTGAATTTCTTCATTTGTTCCTGGCTCTTGTGAACCGAATTGATTGCATGGAAAACCAAGAATTGTGAAATTTTCATTCTTATGTTCTTGATATAATGCTTCTAGCCCTTTGTACTGTGGAGTAAAGCCACATTTACTAGCGACGTTCACAACCAAAACAACTTTATCTTTATGTTGTGCTAAGTCATAGTCTTTGGCCTGGGCACTTTTCACTGTGAAATCAAAAAAACTTTTTTTCATATGATCCTCTCTTGCGGATAATTTGCATCTGAAGTTCTACTCTGACCAGTGTGATAGTTTGTACCTATCAGATGATCAAGTTCATCGAATGCTAAATGATTATTCCTACTGATCATAACAGTTTTATTGTAAGATATTCTAGTAATTTCTAGAGAGTAGTTATATGTCGAATTTAAATACCACACCGCAAACCGTATCTTTAACTCGTAATCCCAATTTGTCGGCGCCGAAAGTTGACCGCAGTTCGCCAAACGAAGTGCAGCAAAAATTTGGGTCACGTTGGTGGACGGGTGTTCACCCAGAAAAATGTGTGGGCTTTGACCGCGAGAAAAAATACTTAGCGGCTTTGCCACTGATCAATTTAGAAATTTGCACACGCCAAGATGTTCTGGATTATTTTGACAACACGTGGACTTTAACTGAAGTGTTATTTTCAAGCCTTAAACATGAGTCTACTTATGTGCGTCCTCCGTATCATCAATTACGTCATCCGTTAGCTTTTTACTACGGTCACCCAGCAGTTTTATTTTTAAATAAATTACGCTTAGCCGGTGTTGTGGACAATCCTGTGGATTTATATCTCGAGAAAGTTCTTGAAACAGGCGTTGATGAAATGAGTTGGGATGATATGTCGAAGAACGAGATGGAGTGGCCATCTATTGCGGCAATCCACGAGTATCGTCAAAAAATTTATAACTTAATTAAAAATTTAATTCAGACACATCCTGATTTAGATTTAGAAACACGTAAAGCCAAAAACATTAAACTTGGTCCGCAACATCCGCTGTGGGCTTTGTTCATGGGATTTGAACATGAAAAAATCCATTTCGAAACAAGCAGTGTTTTAATGCGAGAACTTCCAATCGAGTTAGTTGAAACTCCGAAATACTGGGCACCACTTTATGGAACTAAATCTACTAAGACAGCAAAGCCAGTTGTGGGAAAAGATTTTCCGGTCAATGCGTGGAGCAAACATCAAGGTAGTCTTGTAACTTACGGCAAACCAGAAACGGCGCCAAGTTTTGGTTGGGATAACGAATACGGTCACAGAAATTCTAAAACCAAAGATTTTCAAATGACTCAAGCGTTGATCAGTAACGGCGAATATTATGATTTCGTGGCGAGCGGCGCTTACACTGAAGATAAGTACTGGCAGGCTGAAGGTTTGATGTGGCGTAAGTTTCGTAATACGAAACGTCCGACATTTTGGGTCGCCTACGGGCCCGAAGGTTTACACGATTACAAATTGCGTACAATTTTTGAAATTATCGATATGCCGTGGGACTGGCCTGCTGAAGTGAACTATCACGAAGCGCAAGCTTATTGCCGTTGGAAACAAGAACAAGATAAATCAACTCTGCATTACCGTTTAATCACCGAAGCTGAATTTGTTTCGTTAAAATTAAATCTAAAAGAAGACGACGTTTTACAAAAACAAGAATATAAAAAAGCTTCTGATCAAATGTCTGAAAAATTTAATTTCAATTATCACCATGCCTCACCACGTCCAGTGAATGCAGGCCCCTTACAAGATGGCGTTTATGACTTATTCGGAAACGTCTGGCAGTGGGCTGAAGATCAGTTTAATCCGCTTGAAGGTTTTAAAATTAATAAACTTTATGATGATTTTTCAACACCGTGCTTTGATGGTAAACATCAGATGATCTTAGGTGGAAGTTTTATCAGCTGCGGCCATGAGGCCAGTGTGAATGCACGCTTTCACTTTCGCCCGCATTTTTTCCAGCATGCAGGCTTTCGTATTTCAGCAACCTTAGATGGTTCAACTGATAACGCCGCTGTAAGATTAAAACAAAATGGCGAATATGTTCACACACGCCGTGAAAATGTTTTAGATCAAATGCAAAATGAAAACTGGTGGCGCCAGGTCTCACAACCGATGGAATTATCAGGTGAAGAGATTCAAAAAGCTTATCAAGCGGTTGAAAATTTTGTAACTAACTTTGAACAAAACCGTAAAGATGTTTCTCCTATGGGTTCAGCGCTTGATCCTTATACGAACGATATTAAAAAAGATTATCGCAGACCATATCAAACAACGAAAAACTTTCCTGAAAATCCTGAAAGTTTTGAAAAGCTTGTGCAGTTTTTAGCACAAGATATCGCCCCACTTGGTCAGCAGCCAGGGCATCCAGGTTATATGGCCTATGTGGCAGGAGCCGCAAATCCATTAAGTGCTCCGGCGCATGCTTTAGCGATGACGATGAATCAATTCACTGGCCATTTTAGCTTAGCTCCAGGTTTAGTGACTTTAGAGATGGAAGTGATTCGCTGGTTTACCACGATGATGAAATATCCTGATACAACGGCTACAGGTATTTTAACTGGTGGCGGTAGCCAAGCCAACATGATGGCTTTAGCTGCGGCCAGAAATAAATTATTCGCAAACCAAAACGATTTATCTAAAGCGCGTTTTTATGCTTCAACACAAGTGCACCATTGTATCGGTAAAGCTTTAGCGTTCTTAGGATTTCCGAAAGAGTGTTTACGTTTAATTCCGGTAGATCAAAACTATTCGATGATTGCTACGGAACTTGAAAAAGCGATCAGCGAAGACCAAAAAAACGGATTTATTACAGTTGCTGCGATCGGAACTGCGGGCACGACAAACACAGGTGCTGTTGATCCTTTAAATACGATGGCCGATATCTGTGAAAAAAATAAAATATGGTTTCACGTTGATGGAGCCTACGGTGCTTTATTTATGTTAACTGAAAAAGGCCAAAAAGTTTTATCAGGTATCGAGCGTTCACAATCAGTGGCTCTTGATCCGCACAAAGCTTTACAAATCCCGTACGGGGTTGGTTGTTTATTGATTAAAAATAAAAGCGACTTACAAACACAGTACGCAGGAAGCAGTTCGTACATGCCACCGTCGCCGGGGCTACAAGACGAACAATTTAGCCTGATCGACTTTGCCGATATTTCACCGGAGTTATCACGTGACCCACGCGGCTTGCGCGTATGGCTTCCGCTTAAAGCTTTTGGCGTTGGCCCCTTTAAATTAAATTTAGAAGAAAAAATTAAATTATCTGAATACTTAAACGCTGAACTTAAAAAAATTGAATTAGTAAAAGTGATTTCTGAACCACATTTAACAATTCAAACTTTTAATTTAGGTAATTCAGAAAAAACGAAAAAACTTTTAGGCTGGATTAATTCGCAGAATAAAATTTTCTTAAGTGGTTGTGAAATCGGTGGCTGTTATTCGATTCGTATTTGTCTTTTAGGGTACCGTTTACACTTTACCCAGGTGCAAGAGCTTATCCAACTGATCAAAGAAGGATTGCATGTCTAGCTTAGAAGCTTACAAGGCCCAGTTTAACAGAAATGAATTAGTTCATTTAAACAATGCGGGTTTACAACCTATTACACGTGCGGCTCGTGAAAAAATTGATTACTGGTCACGTCGTTTCTGGGAAGAAGGTTACAACACCGATAAAGATTACGCAGCTGATGTAGCGAATACACGCGCAAGCTTAGCTAGTATGATTGGCTGTGAAGCGGGTGAAGTCGCATTCTTTTCTTCAACCGCAGGGGCGATTAGCCAAGTGGCTTTTTCGTGTGGTTTAAATCCTGGCGATGAGGTTTTAATGTGGGATCAAGAGTACGGAAGCCATCTTTACCCCTGGAAAGCAGCTTGCGATCAGGTGGGTGCAAACCTTGTCATCGTTGAATCAGAAAAAAACTTAGCAACTCCGATGGAGAAATATTTAAAAGCCATTACCGCAAAAACAAAAGTGATGGCTTTTAGTTGGGTGCAGTTTCAGGCCGGAAGCCAGATGGAAGATATCAAACATGTGATCGAAACGGCGAAGCAAAATGGAATTTTTGTTTCTGTCGATATCATTCAAGGGTTTGGTCTTCATCCGTGTGAAATTTGGAATTGGGGAGCAGACGCTGTAATGGGTGGAAGTCATAAATGGCTTTCATCACCAGTGGGTGTTGGCTATTTAGCGTTACGTAAAAATCATATTGCGAAATTTAAGCCGCATGTGATCGGTATGTACACATACGGAACATGTGATGACCCATCAGATTTTGCCTGTGTACCAAAACGCGATGCTTTGAAATTTGAACCAGGTTCAAAACAAGTTTTAGAAATCGCAGCGATGGGAGCTTCGATAGAAGTGCTCCAAAAAACTGGAATAAAAAATATCGAGACCGAAGCCTTGCGATTAGCAAAAATTTTTCGTCAGGGATTAATGAATTTAGGTTACGAAATTGTGTCTCCTTATCAGAGTGAAAAAATCAATTCGACACCGTTTATTAATGTTAAGCCTCGTGGTTCGATGACGAACAAAGAACTTTCTGATAAATTAAACAAAGAAAAGATTTTTCATGCAGTTCGTGGCCCGGGATTACGTTTCACACCGAACGCGTTCAACACAGAAACTGATTTAGAAAAAGCGCTTTTTGTTTTGAAATAAATATTATTTACGTTGTGAGCTTCAGCCTGTTTGTGTTTTGACCGAAACTTAACAGGTGAGGGGCCATGAGATTTAGTTTATTTTTGCTAGTAGCAATCTTCTTTTCATTTGATGCGAATGCGGCTGCCGGTATTGTTAATCGAAATTGTAATCCTGAAATGACAGCTTGTATGCGCGACGTGGGAAGAAAATTCGGCACACTCATTAATCCCGATCGCGAAGTTGCCCAAGCGCAGTGTCTAGCCCAGTTTAATGAATGTAGCGCCGCCAATGGTGGTATCACACAAAAAAGTGGTCGTATTGCCCAAATGTATAATCCGGCCAACGCTGACTTTATTGAGTGTCGTAAAACAATTTCTGATCCGAATTCAGATGCTTTCACCGCGTGTATGCGTGGACGTGTGCAAGGCAGTACTAAAAAAATTGAAAAACCTCAGTTACCCGTGATCGCAGAACCTAGGATTGTTATTGGAACGTGTTCAAAACAATATCCTGAAAAATGTACGACAGAACTTACTTGTGCCTATAATAATGGGGCGTGGGATGGAAAAGTTTGTGTGGCGGCAGCATGCCCGCAAGGTACTGTGGCTGATACTATTTCTCCACAAAATTGCCGATGCCTAAGTGATATCAGTATTTCTATCGAGCGTGGTTCGCAGCAACAATGTCCAAGTATGTGCCGCTTCGAAGATCATAAAGTTTATGATGGGCCAACTAAAAGTTGTGCCTGTGCCGATGGTTATCGTGATCCATCAGGAAGCACTGATAATGTTATGGTGTGCGTAGCTTCGGCAGCGCCAGTAGCGCCATCGGAGACAGCGCAAGATTGTTTGCGCGAAATACAAGAAAAAGTAAATTCATGTGATTCAGCAGCGACTACAGCTGTTAATCAATGTAATCCAGACCGTGAAGACAATGATACGATCACATCACTGCAAAATTTATTAAAAGGTGCCACGGGAGCCATGGGCGCTTCAGATAATTGTGCTCAGGCGGCCATTGCTGGATCTACAGGCTATTACGCTTTAGATGAACTGCGTGGCAAATGTGATACTGAAATCGGTAGTTGTAAAACAAGTTGTGGTGATGCGACTTCGTATATTAATTCCAACAAAGACCGTGTTTATCAGGCCTGCCGTAAAAAGCAGTATGATCTTTTAAGCTGTCGTTTTGATAATCCATTTCCTATGGCGTTTACTGAAGATGCTTGGAATGAAGAGTGGGATAAAGTGAATAAAGGCCCCTTCGAACAAAAAATTCAGGAAATGCAAAGTAGTGTTGCCAGTAACAACACCAAATGTGAATCAGGAACTGCCGTTACGAACCGTGAAAAAGTAAGTAACTATATGACTGATATGGATAGCACCTTTAAAGCGGCGAACCAGTGTCAATGTCAGTTAAGTTCTGGTGGTGCAAATTGTGCAAACCTAGTTGGTCCAAAAGATTGTGCGGCTGATCCAACGCTTGCGGGCTGTGCGAATGCGCAAGTGAATTGTCTGAACCCTTCAGATACTTCACCGAAGTGTGTTTGTTTCAGAGATCCTAACAGCAGTGAATGCAAAAATGTTGCTGCCGCACCTACAGTAAATACCAATTCAAATCTCAATGGTTTTGCGGGCCCCGGAGCCGTAACTCCAACAAATGGAATTGGTGAAACAAGTGTCGGTGGAAAAAACGGTATTGATGTGAGTACTGATGATTTAAAAAATCTTGGTTCAAACGAAGTTTCGGCGATGAGTTCTTCAGGAACGGCAACAGCTGATGGTGGATCTCCATTCGGAGTTGCCGGTGCTGCGGGTGGCTCTGGTGTGAGTGGTAATTTCGGGTCAGGCGAAAATGCAGCTCAAGGCGAGGTAGATTCATCAATCAATTCAAAAATTGGCGGAATGTTTAATGCGGCTAAAGGTGCTATCGGAAATTTATTTGGCGATAAAAAAGGGAACAGCAGTGAGGCCACAAAATCGGGTGCTTATGGTAACGGCCTAGATGCTAACGGTAATCCAATAGATTCAAAAAAATGGCGCCCGCGCATGGTTCGTGGACTTGCTTCGGGTGAAGGTACCGAACTTGCCGGTAAGTTTGAAGATATTTGGCGAGTTATGAACAAGCGTTATAAAGTTCAAGATCAAAAAGACTTATTTATATTTGGAGAGAAGAAGTAATTGTAAACGACTGTATTGCACTTTAAAAAAGTCCTGTATTAATTTGAGACATTGACTCAATTCCGTATGACTTTCGTCCGAAAGGCTTACTGAGGGAATTGAGTTCATGAGATATATTCTATTTCTATTCTTCATTTCATCAATCTTGTTGAGTGGGTCTGCTATGGCTGAGTGGGCTTCAAATAAACAATGTGCTCCGCTTATACAAAACTGTATGAAGGAGTATTCTGCAAAATATGGGGGCGAATCACGTCAAACTCAAGCAGCCAAAGATGCCCTGGGTCGTTGTAATGCTATTTACGCTGAGTGCGCCAATGACAATGGTGTGATCAAACAAAGTGGTGGTAGCTATGCTCAAATGTACCATCCGCAAAATCCTACTTTTATTAAATGTAAGAAAACAATTGAAGATATCAGTTCAGATGCGTTTTCGCGATGTATGAAAACTGGTAACGATGATACAATTTATGATGGTGGCACTCTGCCAGAAATCGTTGTTAATGCTCCAGCAAGAACCTGCTCGAAAAATTTTCCAGCTAGGTGTACAACGCAGGAGACCTGTACAGCTAACAATGGTATTTGGAACGGTCAGGCCTGCGCGGTAGCGCCTTGTCCCCGCGGAACAACTCCAGATTTAGATCGTCCTTTAAGTGATGGTAACTACTGTAAATGTGATAACGATGTAAACTATGCGATTGAACGCGGTACGCACCAGCTATGTCCAAGTATGTGCCGTGCTGAAGACCATCAGGTTTATAATTTGATTACACGCGGATGTATTTGTGCGGGAGGTTATAGGGACGACAATGGAACATGTGTCGCTTCTGAAGCAACACCTCCGTCGCCAACCGCAGGCCAAGAGTGTTTGCGCGAATTACAGGAAAAAGCAACTTCATGTAATTCAGCAGCGACTACAGCTGTTGATCAATGTAATCCAGACAACAAAAACGATACGATCGGTGCTCTTCAAAATTTATTAAAAGGTGCTACTGCTGTAATGGGAGCTTCTGAAAACTGTGCGCAAGCCGCCGTGGCGGGGTCAACTGGTTATTACGCGCTGGATGAGCTTCGTGGTAAGTGTGACACTGAAATTGGTAGTTGTAAAACGAGTTGCAGTGATGCGACCTCGTATATCAGTGCAAACAAAGAACGTATCTATATTGCTTGTCGTGAAAAAGCATTTCGCGAACAAGCTAATGCCGGGCCGCCGCTACCAGCGGAGCGATTTAATCCGATGTGGGATGCCGAAAACAAAACAAATTTCGAACAACAAATTCTACAGATGCAAAATAACGTGGCTACCGACAATGCTAAATGTGAATCTGGAAAGGCTGTAACTAACCGTGAAAAAATGAGCAATTACATGACTGATATGGACAGTACATTTAAAAGTGCCAGCCAATGTGAGTGCCAATTGAATTCTGGCGGTGCGAATTGTACGAACCAAATTGGACCTAAAGATTGCGCTGCTGATCCAACGCTTCCTGGCTGTGCGAATGTGCAAGTGAATTGTTTAAGTCCTTCTGATAATTCTCCTAAGTGTGTTTGTTTCCGAAATCCAAATAGCAATGACTGTAAAAATATCCGTGCGGTTAACAATGTAAAACCAAATTCCAATATCAGTGGTTTTGCTGGACCGGGAAATTCTACGGGCGGATTTGGAACGGGCGATTCAAGTAGCGGCGGAAAAACAGATGCAGGGGTTAATGTAGGTGATTTAAGTGAACTTAAATCAAACGAAGTCACAGCGATGAATGCTTCGGGAACTGCAACAGTAGACACGTCTCCTTTTTCGGCGGCTAACAGTGGTGCCGGTAGCCCCGGTGTTAATGGAAATTTCGGATCGGGTGAATCAAATAGTACTCAAGGCGAAGAAGATTCGTCGTTAAGATCAAAGCTGGGTGGAATGTTTAATACCGCTAAAGGGGCCCTTGGAAATTTATTAGGCAGCAAAAAAAATAACGAAACTTCTTCCGGATTTGGTTCTAATCGCGGCGGTCTAGATGCGAACGGTAATCCGATGGATCCAAAAAAATGGCGCCCAGGAAAAATGGTACGCGGGCTTGCTTCAGGCTCTGAGACTGAGCTTGCGGGTAAGTTTGAAGATATTTGGAAAGTCATGAATCGCCAGTACAAAGTTCAAGATCAAAAGGATAATTTCATCTTCGGAGAGAAGAATTAATTAGTAAAAACTCCTATATTGAGCCTCAAAAAAGTCTTGTATTAATTTGAGACATTGACTCAAGTCTGTATCATCTTTAGCCGAAAAGAACCAATGAGGGAATGCATGAGCAAACTAATTTTAATTATCAGTTTGATGAATTTTATTGCTATAGCTGCATTCGCTAATCCTTCGACAAAAAAATCTTCGGTACCGATTTCAACTTGGGGTAAGCAAGGACCCACGCAAACTTATGGATACGGTACATCTACAAAAGTGCAAATTCCTTGTAAGGCGGGCGTTAACTGTCTTGATCAAGTAAAACCCCAAACACAAAAAAAACAACAATCAAGAAAAACGGCGTCAGCTCCTAGAACAGGCGAAGATAAAATCAAAGCAGATTGTTACAAAAAATTTGGCAACTATGGTGATCACTATCAAAAATGTTTAAGTGATAATGGTGTCTTTGCGGTTGATCGAAATATAAGTAGTGCAGATAATTCACAAAGTGATGCGCGTCTTTGTTATGTTGGCGATCCGCTTTGTGATAAGTGTCTCGCGCAATCGAGAAATGCTAAAACAAGATCAGAGCGTAGAAATCAGGTTCAAGACTGTCTTGAAGCAGATGCAGCGGCCAAACGTGCAGCGGCTAAAAAAACAAAACCAAAGGCAAAAGAAAAAGAAGAAACACCACGTAAGACTGTTGTAGCTGCTCCAAGTACGGCTTGTACTGAAGAAGCCCCGCACCGTTGCGCAACAAAAGAAAGTTGTGAAGAAAAACATGGGACTTGGGATGGTCGTGCTTGTGCCATAGCTCCATGTATTACAGGCACAACGCCGGACCCAAGTTCACCTATCCTTTGCAGTTGTAACGATGAAGGAAACCACTCTGTTCAGCGCGGTACTGATCAAATATGCCCAAATGCTTGTCGTGCTGCTGATCATAAAGTTTATGATTCAGAAAATCGTAGTTGTGTTTGTGCTGACGGATATCGTGATACAGCTGGTTTAGGTGGTGCGGGCGTGTGTGTAGCAGATGCTACGCCAGCGCAACCATCGACGGCAGCAGCAGAGTGTTTACTCGAAATGCAAGAAAAAGTAAATTCATGTAATTCAGCGGCTTCAACAGCTGTTGATCAATGTAACCCAGACCGTAAAGAAGATGATACCCTTGGCGCTCTCCAAACTTTATTACAAGGGGCTACAGGTGCTGCCATGGGAGCTTCGCAAAATTGTGCGCAAGCTGCTGTAGCTGGTTCAACAGGTTATTATGCATTAGAAGAACTTCGCGGTAAATGTGACACTGAAATTGGCTCGTGTAAAACAAGCTGCGGTGATGCGACTTCGTATATTAGCGCCAACAAAGAGCGTGTTTATCAAGAGTGTCGTAAAAAACAATGGGTTTATTATACAGGTAATGGTTTCACATGCCGTTTAGATAATCCATATCCTCTGGCATTTACTGAAGAGGCGTGGAATGCAGAATGGGATAGAGATAAGAAAGCTGAGTTTGATCAGCAAGTTCTGCAAATGCAAAATAACGTGGCTAGCAACAATACGAAATGTGAAACCGGCACAGCTGTGACCAATCGTGAAAAAATGAGTAACTATATGACTGATATGGATAACACTTTTAAAAGTGCCAGTCAGTGTGAGTGTCAGTTAAGTTCGGGTGGTTCTAATTGTGCTAATCAACCGGGTCCTAAAGACTGTTCGGCTGATCCAACACTTCCAGGTTGTACTGTTGCGCAGGTGAATTGTTTAAACCCTTCAGACAATTCTCCAAGATGTGTTTGCTTTAGGAATCCGAATAGTGATGAATGTAAAAGCGTAGCTTCAAATGTAAAACAGATAAATTCGAATTCTAATTTGAGTGGTTTTGCAGGCCCTGGCGGAAGTTCAGGATTTGGTGGTGTGGGTGAAGTCAGTGGCGGCAGTGACAAAACAGGTGTAGGCATTAACCCAGGTGATTTAAGTGAATTAAAATCAAATGAAGTAACAGCTATGAATGCTTCGGGAACAACAACTGCAGATGCATCATCACCATTCGGTGCGGCTAACGGCAGTGGCGGTAGCCCAGGAGTTAATGGTAACTTTGGCAGTGGCGAAAATTCAGTGGGCGGAGATGCAGAATCTTCAGCTGAATCAAGAATTCGCGGTATGTTTAATTCAGCCAAAGGTGCGCTTGGCAACTTATTTGGCGGCAGTAAAAAGAATAATAACGAAACTTCAGGCTATGGTTTTGGTAGCGGTGGTTTAGATGCGAACGGTAACCCGATTGACGCAAAAAAATGGCGTCCGGGAAAAATGATTCGCGGGCTTGCTTCAGGCAGTGATACTGAAATTGCCGGCAAGTTTGAAGATATTTGGAAAGTTATGAATCGACAATATAAAGTTCAAGATCAAAAAGACTCTTTTATTTTTGGAGAGAAGAATTAATATGAAAAACATTATATCCTACTTCATCGTCATATTATCTTTGCTAAGTTATCAACTCGCACAAGCTCAAAGCTGTGAATCGGGAGAAGTTAAACTTTCAGAGCTTAAGTTTCTTGGTGAATCTTATACTAAAGTTTTCAGAGATGCGCTTGGCAAGGATATCAGTTGTAAAAAAGTCCCGGCTAAACCTGCTACTGCGCGAAATGGTGTAAAGGCCTGTGGATCATCAGGGGTTGTTGTTAATCCAGGAAATCCGCAGTACATCGGACCGGGTCATGGTGATCTTCTTGATAATACTCTTGGATACTTTTTCTGCGTAAACGCCAGCGGGTCACTAAAAAAACAGCTTTGTACGCATATGAAAGGTCAATTATCTACAGAGATGGATATTAATTGGGACCCTAAATCAGGTAGTGATGGGGATTGTCTTTGCAAAACAAAAGGCGCTAAAGAAAGTGCGTATGTATCTTGTCCTGTAAATCCTGATGTTTTAAAAGTTGAAAATCAGACAGGTTGTACAGTTTCGGGTGCAGTTCAAGAAGGTTCTCGCTGTGTTTGTGAAAATGATAGAGAAATGGACGCAACAAAACCAGGTACAGTATGTCCTGGTGTTAAAGCAGCTCCGGTATCTCCAACGGCAACAGTAAAAGAAGAAGATTTTGCTGACTGCTTTACAGAAATTGAAAGTGCAGAAGCAGCTTGTTCTAAAAAAGGTCAGGATGCTTTCGATAAATGTAGTAAAGATGCTCCAGAGACTAATAAAAACATTTCTGAAGCCCAACGTGTTCTATCTATCGGTTTAGATGCTATGGTCGCCCAAAACGCAGGTTCGGGCGCATTGGAATCTTGTGCAAAAATGAGTGCGGCAGGAACTGGTGTTATCGAAGCTTTAAGTTTATTTCAAAAAACTTGTAAAAAGGAATTAGAGGCTTGTAAACAAGGGTGTGCAGACGTTAAAGCGTATGCTCAAGAAGATATTAATAAGTTGGAAGGCCTTTGTAAGGCTAGGTATGAAGCCAAAAATCCTGGTGGCACTTGGGGCGAAGAACATAAAAATGAATTTGCGGTGCGTGCTCAACAACACAAAAAGTATTCGGAAAATATTGATAAATTTTGTAAAGGCGATGCTCAGGTTGCTGAAGGTCAGTTCGATGATATGCTCGGAAGACTCGCGCAGAGTGTGCAAAAAGCTGATATTTGTAAATGTCAGCTAACTATGGGCAATAATGGCAAAGAAAGTTGTGATAGTGTTGTGAGTCCGCTGACATGTATGCAAAATATGAATCAGCAAGGTTGTTCTTACAGTTCAGTGGGATGTCCTCCCGGTTCAACAGATCCTAAGTGTGCGTCGCCAGTAAGACAAATTGCTCCAAACGGTTCAGGTGTAGCAGCTCCAATATCAGGATTTGCTGGCCCTGGTTTTTCTTCATCGGGTGGCAGCGGTAACGCCGGTAAAGTTAAAATTGATGATAGCGGTTTAAGTGGTTTATACGATGAAACTCGTCCAACAGGTTCAGGCACAGCAACAGCTGATGCAGGTTCACCATTTGCTCCAGCTACTGCAGCGGGTTCTCCAGGCGCAAGCCTTAACATGGGAAGTGGTGACGGTGCCGGTAATGGTGCAGGTGGAGATGGCAGTGAAAAAGGTGGTCTTTCAGGTTTCTTCCAAAATGCTAAAGGAGCTATTTCAAGTATGTTTGGTGGTGCCGGTAGCGAAAAGGGAAGTCCTGCGAAACCTACAAATAGCAAAGGCTATAAAAATGATGTGAATGGATTTCGCCCTAAAGCTCCAGCTTTACGTGGTATGGCTAATGCCGGTGAGTTCGGCGGTAAAAACCGTGACATTTGGAAAATTATGAACCAACGTTATAATGACCAGTATCACACATTTATTACAGTAGAGACTCCGTCAAAATAACGGTTTAGTCATTGAGGGCAAATGTTAAAACAAATCATCTTGGTAGTGCTTCTTGCGTTTAGTTTTTCTTCGTGCGTGACTTACATGAAAAATGTAGGTCACGATCAAAAACCGACACTGACAGATAAATATAAATCCGAAAAACTTAAAATCTATTTCGCTAACAACTCTGAGTCTGACCTTCAGAATGTTGAGCTGTTTCGCGAATTGATTTTAGCTAAGAACATGTTCACTGAAGTGTTATTAGTGCGTAGTGAAAGAGTTGAAACTTGCGAAGGGTACTGCGTTTTGTTCACGAATAAAAAAAGTGAACTTTCGATCGGTGAAATATTGAATTTGGGAGCAACGTATTTAACTTTAGGAATCATTCCTTCTCGTTTTACCAATGAATACCAATTAAAAAATAAATACGGCCAAGTTGAAGATATCGAAATCGTTAACTGGCTCTCTTTATTTTTAGTGTTTTACATCGGTAATGATACCTTTAATCAAACAGAGCAAGAACAGCTGGCTAAGTTACAAAACTTATTGGGCCAAGCTGAAGCTAGCCGATAAGGCTGTGTAACGTCTGAATCGTTTTATCTTTATGGTTCTGTTCAACAATATAATTTAAGCTCATTGCCGACTGAATAAAGTAAGTCGGTTGAATATGGCTTTCAGCCAGCTTTTTTGTAACCGCTACTAAAGTGTCATTTAAAGTTGAACCCGTGCAAGTTAAGCTCACAGAGCATAGTTTATTGTTCGTGATGCTGATTTGCGGGTATTTTGAAAAATCCATCGCTTCAATAGCTGCTAAAATTTCTGATGGCGCTGTTACTAAGACATGCGTTTTTTTATTTTGCACAAAACCATTTAAAATCTGAGGAACAGCGATATTTGATTTTTGAAAAGCTTGAAATAACATTTCAAAAGCTTGGGCTGTCGTATCTGACTGTATAGTCATTTCCAAAATTTTAGAGTGAGAATTTACAGCCAGTGGTTTTGAAGATTCAAACATAATGCCCTCGTGGATAATTGTGCCATCGCTGCTTTCACCATGATGATGATCGTGAGCAGGGCCAACATATAATTTAACTTTTTTAACTTTCGCTAATTCAACAGAGCGGTAGTGCAGAACTTTGGCTCCCCAGAAAGTCATCTCTAGTAAATGATCGTAATTCATTTGTGTGATCTTTTTGGCTTGTGGAACCAGTTTAGGATCAGCCGTAAAAATACTGCTGACATCTTTTAAGATTTCACAACGGTCAGCATTTAAAAAAGCTGCCATCGCAACTGCTGAAGTATCAGAGCCACCGCGCCCTAATGTGGTAATTTCTTTAGTAACTGGTGATACACCTTGAAAGCCCGCTAAGATTACGATTTTATTTTTTTCCAAAGCTTCTTGTACACGGTGAGCTTTTACATCTTTAATCATCGCACCTAAGTGGGATTCATCTGTAAAAATTCCAGCTTGGCTTCCGGTAAAGCTAATGGCTTCATGGCCCAGGTCATTGAGCGCAATACTGACTAACGACATACTGATGCGTTCGCCCACAGAAAGTAACATGTCAAATTCACGTAAATTCGGCGAATGACTTACATTATGAGCCAACTCGATCAGTTGGTTCGTGGTTTGCCCCATGGCAGAAACCACAGCAACGATTTGGATCTGTTTCTTTTTTAATTCAGAAATACGACGGGCAGCGGATTTAATTTTTTCAGGATCAGCAAGAGTGGCGCCGCCATATTTTTGTACGATTAACATAGGTTTAATCTAACGCAAATTTTTTGTTTTGATCACGAAAAAACTGTTGTGCCACACCGAGTGAACCTACCGGAACACGAATCCAGTGCTGTTTCGATGTTTTCGGAATATAACCTAACACTAATTCAGCATTCAGATCTTTTAACGATTTGCGGGTTACACTTAAATAATCAGCTAAAAGTTCGATATCTGTTCCAGCTGGAGCTTTAACAAACTCGTAACTTAACGGAAACTCATGATCTAAATTGCGAAAGCCATAAAGATTAGGGGCTTTAGCAATCATGAGCGCAGCTAAAATCTTCGGAACATAATCTTGTGTCTCTTGAGGCAAAGCCCCTAAGCGAACGAGTTCCCAATAATCCTTTGTGCCAAATTTTCTAATTTTACTGCGTAAGCCACCTTCGCCCATGTTGTAACTGGCTGCCACTAAGTACCAAGAACCGAATTCTTCGTGCAAAGCTTTCATATAACGAATGGCCGCCTTTGTACTTTTTTGTAAATCACGGCGTTCATCAATCCAATAATTTTGGTTTAAACCGTAAGCTTTTCCTGTTGAAGGAATAAATTGCCAGGGGCCAACAGCGCTGGCCGAACTTGTTGCTGTCGCAGAGAAACCACTTTCAATCATCACCATATAACCTAAATCACCCGGTAACCCGGCTTTTTTTAGTTCAGCTTGAATGTACGGCATGTATTTCGAAGATTTTTCTAACCAGTTGCGAAAAAAGTTTTTTCCACGCGTCTGGAAGTAAGAAATCCAGTAGCTCACTTTATGGTTGTAAGTGACGGGTAAGTCAAAGATGAAATGCTCGTTTTTGCCATTTTGCTTTTGCTCTAAGATTTTTAATTTATCTTTAAGCGTAAGCGTTTTTAATTTTTGATCTGTAGTTTTTGAAACAGCAGCATGCGCAAAAGGTGCGCCTACAGCTAAATTCAAAACACAGATGGCAGCGAAAAGATTTCGTAAAAGCATCATTTAATTATCTAGTGAACTGATGAAAAGGTCGAGAGAGCATTTTTGACAGTCGAGGACAGTTACGCTGACAAATTAATGACATCCTTTTCCTAGACTGGCGTTTGGTCGAGTCGACAAATTCGACTGTAGTGTCACTTTATTGCCGCTGATGCGCGGAAAACTTTGCTAGCTAGACGAAAGACAAATGCAGGCATTTTGGCATTGGCGTTGCTTTTTCATTAATGTTGAGAATCCCTAAGATCCAGAAGAAGGAGTTTAACTATGAGTTTAAAAGGTATTTATACAGCCCTAAGTGGGGCCGTAGCACAATCTCTAAAGTTAGATACGATCGCCAATAATATTGCGAACGTGAATACCACTGGATTTAAAAAAGACCAGCAAACTTTCAGCGAATATTTGACGGCTTTAGAAAAAGAGCAAGACGTGATGAAAGTTCCGCGTATGCCGGCGTCAATTGACAGTTTTTATGAATTAAACGGCGGCGACAAAGCTTTTGTCGATGCAGCCGGTACTTACACGAATTTCGAACAAGGAAGTCTTAAATCCACAGGCGGAAAGCTTGATGTGGCCATTGATGGCCAAGGTTTTTTCGAAGTGGGAACTCCAACAGGTGTTAAATTCACGCGCGCCGGTAACTTTACTGTTGATGGTAACGGCCAGTTAGTTACTAAAGATGGTAATCCTGTTTTATTAGAGGGTGGCGAAGGTGAAGACGGATTAATTTCTGGCGATAACTTCGATACCCGCACAGTGCGTGTCAGCGGTGCGCAGGCGATTACAATCTCTGATGCCGGTGAAGTTTTCGAAGGCGAAACAAAATTGGGTAAATTATCAGTGGTTAATGTAGCTAATACCGATGCTTTACAAAAAGTAGGCAATAACTACTATACAACAAAAGAAAATATGAACGCTGAAATCACAGCGATTAAAAATCCTTCGTTAAAACAAGGTTTCTTAGAAACAAGTAACGTCAGTATCATCAATGAGATGACAGATATGATTATGGCGCAGCGGGTGTTTGAAGGAACACAAAAAGCGATCAGTGCTTATGACAACATGAGCGACAAACTGATCAACCAAGTTGGTAATACAAAAGGTTAATTTTTAATTTAAAGACTATAAGAGGTTAAAATGTTTAAAAGTTTAAATACTGCAGCTACAGGAATGATCGCACAACAAAGTAACATCGATGTTGTGGCCAATAATATTGCCAACGTTGATACCGCAGGTTTTAAAAAATCGCGCGCTGAATTTGAAGATCTTATTTATAGTAACCAGAAAGACCCAGGCCAAGCCTCTGGTTTAAATTCAATTACGCCAACAGGTGTGCAAACAGGTCTGGGTGTTCGCACAGCTTCGATTCAAAAAGATTTCACAGGCGGCCAGACTAAAATGACGAATAACCCGTTAGATTTTCAAATCGAAGGTAACGGTTTTTTCCAAGTACGCACGCCAGATGGTGAAATTGCATACACACGCGATGGCGCTTTTAGAAAAGATGCTTCAGGCCGCGTTGTAGATAAAAACGGAAATGCTTTAATTCCTGAATTAACAATTCCAGAAACAGCAACTGTTATTGAAGCTACACCGGCTGGAGAAGTTCGTGTTATTCACCAAGCTGGGGCTGAGCCAGAAGTGATCGGCCAACTTGAGATCGCGACATTTATTAATCCAGCCGGCTTAAAAAGCATGGGTAAAAACTTATTTACGCCAACAGTAGCTAGTGGTCAGGCCGCAACAGCCCGCCCAGGTACACAAGGTGCTGGGTTTGTAGCGCAGAACCAATTAGAGACAAGTAACGTAAATATCGTTGATGAAATGATCAATATGATCACAGCACAACGTGCTTACGAAACAAATTCAAAAGTGGTTCAAACTTCAGATCAAATGCTTCAAACAGCAGTGAATGTGAAATAATGAAAAAGTTAGTTCTACTTTCTTTATTATTAGTTTCTAACTTCGCTTTAGCTAAAGGTGAAATCACATTATCTTCGGCGATTGAAGTTTCTCCGCGTGAAGTGATCACGGCTTACGACATCGTCGAAGGCCGTAATTTAAGTGAGTCGACTTTAGCAGACTTAAAAGACATCGAATTAGGTGACGCGCAAACAAAAACAATCAGCCGCCTGGCAATCATCAAAAAGTTTCAGGGGTTAGAATCAAACTTCAGGCTTCCAACAGAAGTTAAAATTCTACGTTCAAAATCAAACGTTTCGCGTTTAGAAATCGAACGCAAAATCATGAATCACTTGTTAGCAAAATGTGGAACATGCGAATACCGCATTCAGATTAACTCAGTTCCACAGAACTTATTAACAGACTGGGAATTAGACATGAATGTTGATTTTAATAAATCAACTGTTTCAATTCCGGTGTTTTCAGCTTCTACGCCAGAGAAAAAAGGCTATGTTGTAGTTGAGCTTAAAAAATATGCGAATGTTCCTGTGTTAACGCGTCCGTTAAAAGTGGGCGATGTGATTACAGAAGACGCGGTAACAACAGAAATGCGTCTATTGCAAAGCTATCAAGACGCACTAACTGATGTTAAGTCAGTGATCGGTATGCAAGCGACACGCTTTCTAACAGCAGGCCAAATGATCTCTTCACGTGATTTAAAACGTGAAACGATCCTTAAAAAAGGCCAAATGGTGAAAGCTATTTTTGGCGCCGAAGCGTTAGAAATTTCAATCACAGCCCAAGCTGAAGAAGGTGGCGCTGTGGGTGATGTGATCAAAGTTAAGAATATTGACTCAAACAAGATGTTTGCAGCCAAAATCATCGATCGCGGTGTAGTTAAGATCGAGTAGTGAGTTTAGTTTAATAATAAGGAGATTTCACGGATGAAATACTTGTTAATTTTACCTTTTTTTCTTTGCGGCTGTGCCACAGTCTCTAATTTTTTTGGTTTCGGTGAAGAACCTAAAAAAGAAACAGTGGCCAAAGAAGAAGTCGTTAAAGAGCCATTAACAAAATATTCAGATATTAATAATTACGAGCCAACTTCGGATCGTAATTATAAACGTATGACACGCCAAAAATTCGAAGAAGATTCTGAATTGCACGCCGGTGCGGGGTCGCTTTGGGTGATGGAAGGCCAAACAAGTTATTTATTTGCGCAAAATAAAAAGCGTCGTGAAGGTGACCCTTCAACATTGTTAGTGCAAGGCATGGCGATGCGCGATGTTCAGATGAAAGCTATGGCGATCAAAGATTTACTGGTTGAGCTAGAAAATCAAAAAAAAGAAGCCGAAGCAAAAAAGAAAAAAGAAGAAGATGCTAAGCAACGTTTAGCAGATATCGAAACAGAGAAAAAAGCGATCATGGCGAAGAATGAAGCGGACAACGACGATGCCGCACTGGTGATGGCTGAACAGCGTGTAGATAGCCGTAAACCAGCTGCTGTTGCTGCAGCTCCAAAAGATCCGGCTTTAGAAAAAATTGATTTTAAAGATATCGAGCAAGTGCCTGTGAAAATCACCGAGCGTTTAGCTGATAACCAGTACCGTATTGCGGGTCAACAGTACTTAACGATTCGTAATCGCCCGTACAAATTAATCGTAACAGGTATTGTTCGTGGTGATGATTTTTCTGACCAAACAGTTAGTTCTGATAAATTATTTGAACAACAACTTGATCTGGTTCATTTAAAGAAAGCTGAGTAATAAGAATGAAAAAATTAGCTTTAGCGATTTTATTATTATCATTAAATGCCACAGCCGCCCGTCTTAAAGACGTAGCCAGCATTCGTGGTGTTCGCGAAAACCAACTGATCGGTTATGGTTTAGTCGTCGGTCTTAAAGGCACAGGCGATACTCAAGCTGAATTTACTTCAAAATCTTTTTCACGCTTAATTGAAAAAATGGGTGTGCAATTAGATAAAAAAGATATTTCATCTAAAAACGTAGCTGCTGTGATCATCACAGCGACACTTCCGCCATTTGCGAAAGCGGGTAACCCATTAGATATCACAGTGAGTGCTGTAGGTGATGCGAGCTCTCTAGTAGGTGGTACGTTATTGCAAGCGCCACTTCGCGCCGGTAATGATGAAATTTTCGCAGTAGCTCAAGGTGCGATTTCAGTTCTTGGTGATGGCAAAGATATTCATACAACAGTGGGCCGTGTTCCAAACGGTGCGATGATTGAGCGTGATATTCAAGCTGATTTTGCTTCACGCAAAATGTACCGTATGACATTACACAATCCGGATTTTACAACAGCCGCACGCACGATTCTTACAATCAATAAAGAGTTAGGTGGCCAATACGCTTCAGCCAAAGATGCGGGAACGGTTGATATTATTACTCCGCCGGCTTACGAAAACCGCGGTGTTGAGTTAATGGCAACAATCGAAGCCATTGAAATTAATCCTGACCAAAAAGCCAAAGTGATTATTAACGAAAAAACCGGAACAATCGTGATCGGTGAAAAAGTTAGAATATCAAAAGTGGGTTTAAGCCACGGTAATATTACTTTAAAAGTGGTGGATGAAAAAACAAAAAAAATGACTCCGGTTGATGATAAAGTCGCTTTACTTGATACGGGTGCAAACGTTGGTGATTTAGTTCAAGCGTTAAATAAATTAGGTGTTACACCAAAAGATTTAATTTCAATTCTTCAATCAATTAAAGCTGCCGGTGCTCTTCACGGTGAATTGGAGACATTCTAATGGCTGATATTTCCAAGTTAAGCTCATCGCGCCTGATCGGACATTTGCAAGGTGCTCAAGCTAAAAATGAAGGAAATGCATCCAAAGAGGGTGACGCGAAACTTCGCGAAGTTTCGGATATGTATGAAAAGTATTTCATGAAAGAAATGATGCGCAATATGCGCTCGACTATCCAAGAAGGTGGTTTTTTAAAAGCCAACAACGCGGAAAAAATCTTTCAAGAGCAATTAGATGATGAATACTCAACACAAGCAAATAACCGCGGTGGCTTTGGTATTTCAGAATTAATTTACCAACAGTTAACTGAAAGATACGGTGCTGAGTTAGGTATTACGGGTAAAGAAGGCAAAGTTGATAAACCCATGGGCCCGATTCCCACAGATAAAAAAATTAAATTTCAAGAGCTGATGAATACACCGTCGCAACAAACGTATATGTTGCAGCCGGAGCAAGCGGCGAATGAAAAAAATGTAAACGTTCAGACCCCGTGGGCTGGTGTTTTGCAGAATAAGAAAATGCATGAAGGTGATAAGACGTCGTATACGATTAAACACGACAATGGCCTAGAAAGTCTCATTATGACACAAGGGGCCCCTTCAGCAGAAACCCGTCATTTGTCACCCGGGGACAAATTAGAGGCGGGACAGTCCTTAGGTCTGGCTAGCACGGCCAGCCCTTTAGTATGGACTGTCAAATCTTCTGTCTCAGAATGATTTGGTTGAAACGTGCAATTATGATACACTATGATACATAGAGACCTTGGAGGTTTTAGATGAAAATTACACATAACAAAGTCGGACAAAACTTGAACTTAACTGATGCTTCACGTGCCGATAAATCTAAAAAATCCGAATCAGCAAAAGCAACTTCTTCTTCACAAACAGAACAAGCCAACGGTTTACCGTTTGCTTCAAATGGTGATTCAGTAAAAGTAGATCTTTCAGCTCGCGCTAAAGATATTCAACGTGCAAAAGAAGTAGCTATGGCTTCTCCAGATGTGGACCATGCTAAAGTTGAAAAATTTCAAAAATTAATCGATGAAGGCAAATACAAAATAGATGCTAAAGCCATCGCAGAAAAAATGGTTCAAGAGCATTTAGCAACTTCAAGAACTTCTGAAGAGTAACAAACTGTAACGGATTACAGGAAAATAGGTTAAGCCATGGACGTCGCTGCACTTAAAAAATTAGCTTACGAAAAAATGATCTCTAACTTAGACGATATGTTAAAAAACTACCGTCAGTTATTAGATCTCGTGCGCAAAGAAAAAGATCTTTTGATCACTTCAAATATCGATCAATTAAACGATAACAATAACGCTAAAGAACAAGTGATTATTAAAATCAAAGCGTTGGATGCAGTTCGTATGACTTACGCAGCTGAATTAGCTCACTTAGTGGGTGCTGATACAGCTCAGCCAAGATTATTAGAAATCGCTCAAAAAATCGGTGGCGCTGAAGCTGAAAAATTAAGAACTATGCATGCCGCTTTAGAAATGGTGATTAAGCGTTTAAGCGAAATCAACAAAACGAATGTGGTTTATGCTGAATCAGCATTACAAACTGTAAATTCAGCTTTAGAAAACTTTAAAGATACTTTATTAGGACAACCAAAAACTTACCAACAAAAAGGGAAATACAAACAGGGTTCTGATACTTCAGGACACTTGGTTACGCGCAAAGCTTAGTTCATGAAGAACTAAGGTTTTAACGCTTAAGCAACGGATGGCTTAAGCTATAAGGGGCAACGGATGGCCAAAATTCATGGGATGATGGATATCGGACGAAGAGCAATGGCGCTGAATCAAACAGCGATCCAAACGACTTCGCACAATATCACGAACAAATCCACTGAAGGTTATTCTCGTCAAACAGTTGATTTCTCGACAAATCCGTCAGTTGGTGAAGGTAAATTTCAAATCGGTACCGGTGCTCGCTTAGCGAATATTTCGCGTGTGAACAACCCATGGATCGAAAAACAATTAGAAGCTCAAAGTTCAAATTTCAGCCGCTTAGATCAAAAAACACAATCGTTAGCCCGTTTAGAAGCAACAATGAACGAGCAAAGTGTAAAAGGGATCAATGCGGCGATCGGTAATTTCTTTAACTCGTTTCGTGAATTAGCAAATACTCCTGAATCAGTTGTGGCACGTACACAAGTGCGCGAAGCCGGTCTTGGTTTAGTTAAACAATTCCAAGAAGCGCATCACCAGATTTTAAATGCACAAACGGATATGAATAAGCAGATCGAATATTCAGTGGCTGAAGTGAATGCTTTGGCTAAAGAATTAGCGATTACCAATGAAAAAATCCAGCGTACTGAAATTGGTGGAGCTAACACAGCCAACGATGAGCGCGATCACCGTGATGCTTTATTAAAAAAACTTTCAGAAAAAATAGATATTTCTTACGCTGAAGATCCTAAAACAGGAATGATTAATGTGACTGCCGGTAAAGCAGTGATCTTAGTTACCGGAACAACATCTTCACAAATTAAAACGGGCCGTGCTCCAAGTGGCGAAACAATGATTCTTCATGAGTTAAGCCCGGGTGGAAGCCAGGTTGATATCACAGAGCGCTTTAAGCAGGGCCAAGTGGGTGCTGCGATTGAAGTACGTGATGTAACAACACAATCAATGATTGATGGTTTAAATGAATTAGCTTTTAACATCGCTAATGAAGTAAACCGTGCGCACCGTGAAGGTTATGACCGCCAAAACGTAGTTGGTGGAAACTTCTTCGGTTTGAATAATCCTAATGATTCTTTTGATGTGAGTAACTGGACAGTTTCTCAGGATATCGTTAAAGATGTCAGCCGTATTGCGGCCGCTTCAAAACCCAATGCGCCTGGCGATAACTCGGTAGCCAATGTAATTCACAGCTTACAAAGCCAACGTTTTATGGATGATGGCAAGTACAGCTTTGATGATTTTTATAACGCTAAAGTGAGTGAAATTGGTATTTTAGCTCAACGTGCGAACAGTGAGTTTGATAGCCAAAAAAACACATTAGAACAATTGCAAAACATCCGCGAAAGTATCAGCGGTGTTAGTTTAGATGAAGAAGCCGCGAAGTTGATTGAGTACCAAAAATCGTACGAAGCATCGGCGCGTTTAGTAAAAACCGCAGACGAAATGTTTGATACAATCTTGAATCTGAAAAGATTATAGGTAATAGGCGATGAGAGTCTCGGATAAAATGAAGCAACATCAAGTTCTGAATAGTCTGAATAAAAACAGATCAGAGCTTTCTAATTTGCAAAATCAAGCTTCATCAATGAAACGTGTGACAAAACCTTCGGATGATCCGGGTGGTGTATCTCGTGTAATGCAAAATCGAACTGATGCGGCCAACATGAGCCAGTTCGAAAAAAATATCTTCTTAGGTAAATCAGTTTTAGAAACGACAGAGTCTGTTCTTGCGCAAATGAATGACGTACTTGTGCGTGCTAAAGAGTTAGCGTTACAAGCGGCGAATGACACGAATAAAGGTGTTCCGCGCGAGATGATGGCCTCTGAGGTTGAGCAGCTTTACGGCTCAATCGTAGAAATGAGTAACCGTCGCTTCGGTGACCGTTATATCTTTGCCGGTCATAAGACGACGCAGCCGCCATTTACTAAAGAGGGCGCGTATTCAGGCGATGACGGCCAGATTCAGATTCAAACAATCGATGGCCAGTTCATGCCGATGAACTTAGTGGGATCGCAAGTATTCTTAGGTCAGGATCTTTCGTACGGCGGAACAGTTCCGCGTGAAGCGAACATTCCTAAGACGGTTGAAGATTTACAAAAATATAAAATCGACCAAATCGAAGCTGAGTTTCAAAGAGACGAACTTCAAGACAGTCACGTTGAAACCCGTGGCCCTGCCAATGTGGGTTCGGTGCAAAGAATTAATGAACGTGACCCGGTAACGGATGCTCGTGGCGTTAACATTTTCCAAACGGTGATGGGCCTGGAAGCCGCACTACGTACGGATGACAAGGTCGGCGTTCAAGAATCATTAGAGTCATTAGACCAAGCCTTAACCCAAATTAACTTGGCTCGTGCCGAGGTAGGTGGGCGCATCAATCAATTAGTTGCTACTGGTGAAGGCATCCAGCGTGGCCTTGTAGACAATAAGGCTTACAATTCGCAAATTGAAGATGCAGATGTATTTCAGGTCATGACAGAAATCAATAAATCCAACCAAACTCTAGAGGCGACATTGGCAACTTCACAGAAGTTCATGAGCCAAAGCCTACTTGACTTCTTAAGATAGACACATTAACTAGACTTCCGCTGAGTTATGTTTAGAGCGATATAAACCGAGAAGGTTATATCAGAATGAGGCTTTACTCCTTTAGGATAAGGTCTGCTGCAAGCAGATCAAAACAAAGGGGTGATTCACAGGGAACAGGGAGTTCTTTTTTATGCTAGTACTTACAAGGAAGTTAGGCGAAAGCATTGCGATTGATGACCACATCAAGATCCGCGTAGTTCAAATCAAAGGTAAACAAGTTCGTTTAGGTATCGAAGCTCCGAAGGACACTAAAATCCATCGTGAGGAAGTGTACCTTGCTATCCAAGATCAAAACCAACAGTCAGTTCAAGTCTCTTCAGATAAAGTTAAGAACATTTCTAAGCTTTTAAAACCTGAATAGTAATTCTGTGCGTTTTTAGATCAAATTTATCCATTCTTAGATTTTTAAGGAAATTTAATAACTTATAGCGTTAAACGCATAAAAAAATTGATGCTCCCGGCATTTAAGGCCAATATTTTGATTAACCGGTTAAGGATGATCGAGTGTCTTAAAAATTAAGCATGGGGGGATGTCGTGATTATTAATACGACTCGTTTCGGTCAGGTAAATTTACAACAAGATGACATCATCACTTTTCCAGAAGGTCTTTTGGGCTTTCAAGATTTACGTAACTTCGTACTTCTTGACGATCCAAATGATGATATCTTTGCTTGGTTACAATCTTGCGAATTACCCTCAATCGCATTTCCTGTATTAGAGCCAGAAATTTTCGGTCAATACTACTCTGTAAATCTAACTAAAAATGAATTAGAACTTTTAAAAATCAAAGCTGATCAAAAGCCTACATTCATGAACATCATCACAATTCCAGATGATCCAACACAAATGACTGCTAACGTGAAAGCTCCGATTGTTATCAATCCAGAAGCTCGCATCGCTCGTCAGTGTGTTTTACAAGATAACAACTTAGCGATCCGCGAACCAATTTTTGTTAAATTACAAAGCCGCGTGGTTCAAAATCCAAACGTTTCAATCAAAGCTTTGTCACAAGGTCTTTCTTGTGCAGTGAAATTAAATAGCAAATCTGAGATCGATCAATCGCTGTAAATAAAATTAAAATTAAAAATGTTAAGAAAAAAGCTCGTGCATAACGAGCTTTTTTTTTGCTCAAGCTTTTGCTTATATTCATCACAAAATTGAAGACTGTACTCCTGCTTTTAAAGGCAATGTGTACTCTGTATGTTTTTTTCTACATACCCTATTTGGGGGCATTGTGGGTGCACCTAAATTAGGGTAAGAATCGCATCCCGCTATGCGTTCACTTTGTGCTCTAGGCACAGTCAGCTTATTTTGTTTTCTTGTTGCGATGAAAGCTTCTGCATCTATTGGCGAAGTGTATTCAGAAACAACTTACGTTCCGCAATTTGGATTACTAACCGAAACGCAAGTGCGCGCTAAATTTTTTCAGTTTGAGCAAAACGTTTTGTATGTCGGTGTGACCTTACAACGCCAGGATAAAATCAAAAGCGACGATCAAGTTCTTTACTCTAAGAATAATCGCATGATGGGTGTGTTAGGTGGTCGCGCACAACTTTGGAAATCACTGACAGCTTTTGCCGAATACCGTACAGAAAAAAGAAGCCGCTTCGGTTTATATTTAGGTGAAATTTTTGAATATCAATTTAAAGAAGTTCCGCTTTTTTCTGAAGTGTATGTTGAATCAGTTGCACTTCCGTCTTTTGATAATAGCCCGGTCACGACCGCTTGGTTTAAACAAGGCTTACGTTATCGGTTGTCTGAAAAATTTATCATCGACCCTTACGCTGAACTTTATTTACGCCATAGCCCAAAAGCTGATCTGGGGCGTGATACAGAGCAAGCCCGTTTAGGGGTGCGTGGTATTTATTTCTTCGGAGCTTACTCTGCGCAGTTATTAGTTTATCAAAGCTTTGAAAAACATGAACGTGACCACGAAGAAGCGCTGTTCGTGTTCGGCGGTGAATTCTAATGGCGATGCTAGAAATGATCTTTATCGCTTTAGCTATCGTTACGGTCTTAGGAGCGTTGGTTTTTACGTTAGACGATTTATTTATCGATGTGCAGGCTTTCGTGCGCGGTTTAAAACCACAACGTGTGGCGGTTGATTACATTGCCAAAATTAAAAGAAATCCACAAAAACAAATCGCCATTCTTATTGCGAACTGGAAAGAAGCTGAAATCATCACACCGATGATTCGTGGAAACTTACGTGGCCTTGAATATAACAACTACGTTTTTTTCTTAGGTGTTTATCCGAATGACAACGCCACGGTTGTTGCCGCTCAAAATTTACAGGCGGCGTACCCAAATAAAATTCAAGTGGTGATTAATTCTCACGAAGGCCCAACGTCAAAAGGGCAAATGTTAAACGAAGTGGCCCGCCAGATTTTTAGTTTTGAGAAAAAATTAGGTAAAACTTTTGATCTGTTTTTAATGCAGGATTCTGAAGATGTGCTGCACCCACATTCGCTCTCTTTATTAAATGAAGTAAGCCGCGATGCGGACTTCGTCCAAATTCCGGTGTTTTCATTTGATGTGCCGAGATCTTCATTAGTTGGTGGTGTTTATATAGATGAATTCGCTGAATCACACACAAAAGATTTATTAGTGCGTGAAGCGATGGGCGCAGCTGTTCCTTCAGCCGGCGTAGGAACGTTATTAAGCCGTCATTTAATATTAGGTATGATGCAGGCCCAGGACGGGTGCTTTTTAAAAGAAGACACTTTAACTGAAGACTACCACTTAGGAATGATGGCAAAAAAGCTCGGCTTTAAATCGAAGTTTGCTTGTGTTCAGTACGAAAAAGAAGATGGCAAAAAAGAATTCATCGCTACTCGTGAATATTTTCCGGATGTCATGTCAGCCTCGATGCGCCAAAAATCTAGATGGACTTTAGGTATCGCCTTTCAAGGAACAGAAAACTTACAATGGCAGGGCCGTCTTGTAGATAAGTACTTTATGTGGCGTGATCGCAGAAGCCCATTCAACAGTATTTTAATTTTACTTTCTGTTATCTTGTTGATTGGCTTTGTCATTCTAGATCAGGAAAACTTCCTCCAAGGAAAACTCTTTCAAGCTTTATTAGGTTTAAATTTATTCAACATGGTTGTGCGTTTAGCGCAAAGAATGCGTGCTGTGGCTTTAACCAATGCCAAACACCATGTGGTGTTGGTGCCGGTGCGCTGGTTTGTGGCCAACATAGTGAATGTGGGTGCCACTTGGAAAGCTTATCGTCAATTTAGTGAAAGTAAAAAAACAGGAAAAAGACCTGTTTGGATTAAAACAGAACATCGTATGCCGGAGCATTTCGGACACGATATTAAGGTTCAGGTAATACAATGAAGAAAATTTCTTTCTTACTCATTACGTTTTTTTTATTCGGTGCATTTCAAGCGCGTGCCGAAGTACCTTGTGTAAATGTGTATTTTGACCGTTCGAAAGAACCATCTTACTGGATGGGAAAAACTTATGCCAATTTGTTACAAAACTTATTAGGGCATTTTCCAAAATACCAACAAGTGGTAAGCCCCATCGAACTTTATAAAAAAGGTGATATCGAAAAATGTCATGCGACGATTTATATCGGTTCTTACTTTAACAACGCGATTCCTTCTGATTTTCACCAAGATTTCGTAGCGACAAAAAAACAAGTAGCTTGGTTAGGTTACAGCATCTGGCAATTAGGTGAATCGTTTGAAAAGATTTTTGGTTATAAATATTCGTATTTAACAGCATTAAATCGTGAGCGCCTAGATTCAACAGGCCGCCCAAGCTTTTTCAAAAACATTCTTTATAAAGGTGAAATGTTTTACAAATACGGTAACTGGAGTAAAAGCGATGTTTCTATTTTCTTAGCTCCGTTCGAGCAGGCGGCACTGGTTCCGACAGAGCCGCAAAAATCTGAAATTTTAGCTCAGGCCCAACAAAACGTAACAAAAGAAATTCTTCCATACGCTTTACGCTCTGGAAACCATTTTTATGTGGCTGATGTGCCATTTAGCTTTATGCACGAAGCAGACCGTTACTTTGTTTTTGCCGATCTATTGTTTGATATTCTAGGCGAAAAACCACGCCACAACGGCAAATATGCTTTAGTGCGCATTGAAGACGTGCATCCGATGATGCCGCTATCTGAACTTTATAAAACAACGAACGTTCTGAAGAACGAAAAAGTGCCTATTCATATTTCGTTAATCCCGATGTACTTTGATCCATTACACCGTGGTGAATCTGGCCCTGAAGGTGATTTAGTCACTATGGATCGTAAAGTGCCGTTCATGCAATTTATCGAAGAGATGAAGCAGAGTAAGGCTTTCTTTATCTGGCACGGAGTGACTCACCAGTACCACGCGCAAAAAAATCCACACGATGGCATTAGCGGCAGTGATTTTGAATTTTTTGATGCTGTTAAAAACCGTCCGATAATCGAAGACAGCCCAAGCTATATCATTAACAAATTAGAAGAAGGTTTTTACACTCTTCAAAAAGCCGGTATTGCGCCGCGAGCCTGGTTAACGCCGCACTACCAGGCAAGCCCCTTAGATTACATTATTTTCGGTAACGTGTTTTCTTGGAACGTAGGCCGTGTGATTTATTACAATCATTCCTACCAAGGTTTACCTTCAGATGAAGAAAATAAAGCTCTTTTATTCGAAACGGCTTTAACGAACGGTTTTAGTTTGCGCAGCAATTACTTTAAAAACCTAGAAGTGATTTACGAATCTGAACGCTGGAGCGGGCAGATGTTTCCTTACGAAATTTACGGTGATATTCACGGTCAGCGTTTAATTCCTGAAAATTTAGGTAACTCTCAGCCGTTTGTGAACGCGCACGTTGTAGTGCCACGTTCAAAAGAAGAAATCGTGGCCGATGCCAAACGTAATTTAGTGCTTCGTGATGTGTGGGCTTCTTTTTTCTATCATCCGTTTTTATTAACGACTTACGAAGACGGTGGCCGCGGAGAATTTCCAGGTGATCCGGCCGAGTTAGAATACATCTTACGTGAGATTAAAAAGCTGGGTTACACATTCATTAGCTTAGAAGATTTTTTAAATAAAAATACAATTAATAAAAGACCGGTACCGGTTTATAAGGAAAAAACACCATGAAATATATGAAGTCTCTTTTTGCAGTGCTATTTTTCGCTCCGTGGATAGCTTCTGCAGCTTTAAATTTAGCTGAGCCCGAAGTTCTAATGGCTAAAGCGCAAGAAAACAGAATCGCTTTACGCGAAGTTTTACTGGACATCGAAATGAATATTCCAGAAATGCGCGATCAACCAACATTTGAAAAATATTTTTTCATGTTAGATGGTTTAGATTCTTTAGCAGTTTCTTTAAAGCTAGATGAAATCTACCCTAAAATGGTCAGCCGCTTAGGCCTTCGTATGACTGGCGTGGGAATGCGTTGGTTGGATGTAACTAAAGATTCTTCAGAGAAGCTTCAGTACTACGTAAAATGGATGGAAGCGGACACCCTAAGCCGTTTCTTGGACACGATTACCTACCAATTAACTTTTGTAAAAGATAAAACACTTTTAGCTGTTATGGCTAAAAATATCGAAGCGATTTTACCAATGGTTGATGAGCGTGCTAGTGGCCAAGTGCAATTAAAATTAGGTTACCGCCGTCTTATCGCTGATGTGGCGATTGTAGTTTTAAGAGATCCTCAGTTACCTTCTGATGAAGTGGCTTTCTGGGTTTCTAAATTAGTTACTCCGGCTTCTGTTTCTGAGTACCTAGAAATTTTAAACCAAGACATTTACGCTTTAACGGCAGAAAACAAAGAAAACGGCCGTGAATACCTAAACCGTCTTTTAATTTTAAAGGCGCAAGTAAACAGCTTTAAAGATTCGGCACCAAGCTGGTTAGGTAATTCGGTAGGTGATGCGATTGTAGAATTATTATTACGCGCAGTGCGTTTTGAACTTATTTTAGATAAGCAGAAATTCACACAGGCTTTAGATGCTTTAACAATTCGCTCAACTCAAAGTTTAATGCAACAATGGACTGCGCAAGAAAAAGTGCCAAGCGCAACTTATTCTGAGTTTTACTTAGCTTACTCACAGGCATTAGTGGCTCATGGCCGTAAACTGTCTATGACTAAAGATACTGATGAATTAGAAAAATGGTTAGCTCGTGCAGCCGTTCCTATTTTAGCTAAAAAATTAAATATCGAAGGCAATTACGCGATCACAGATGAAAAAGGTCAAAAATGGTTTTTCACAGTAGCTTATGCGCGTGAAAACATGTTAGTCGCCGCTTTTGGTTCTGATAACGGCGCTATTTACAAAACATTTTTTAACATCACTTACAGTGCTTCTTTAGGAAGTTTCGTAGCTTCTGAGCGTGAACCAGATACTGACCACCAACAAAATCCACCGATCAAGTTTAACGTAAACGAAAAAGGCCAGATCAAAATCGTTGATCCTTACGTGCGTGTAGGTTCAAACATATTTACAGGTCAAAAAGTGCAAAACTTCACTGATCTATGGGCAACCTTCCAAGGCCCAGTAGGCCCAGTTGATGATGCTTACCAAGGTGAAATCATTCTTCCATCTGGTACGACAATGAAAATCAAATTAATGGTAACTAGCTTTGACGGTTACACCATCGGCAGAATGGATAGTGTTGAAGGTGTCACAGTTGATTTTAATATCGGCACTAAAGGGGCTGATGGAGTTTTAATCCTAACTTCTGGCCGTAATCCGCAAGGTTCGTGGATGCAAATCCGTGGTCATTTAACGCCTGAAGGTTTCAAAGCTTGTGTGATCGTGGGCGGTAAAGCTCAAAATCCTAAATTCACAGTTTTAAAACGTGTTAATAAGTAAGAGGTTATAACGTGAAACAATTATTATTTGCCTGTCTTTTATTTTTTGGAATTCAAAACTCAGCGTTAGCTAGCTATGTCGCTGGTTTTAACTTAACTGAATCAGAAAATTTTATTTACGATGCTTCTGGCCCGAACGAGCCAAAAACTTTGGCTCAATCAGCAGTTGATGAAGCCAAACGTTTAGGTTCAAACCACATTATTTTAAACGTGCGTGCGATTATGAAAGGGCCATTTTCTTCTGAGGTTATTCCGGTAACTCCTCCGGCAGAGCGCGCTCTTGAAGCCAAACGTATGATGAAGTTAATTAAGTATATCCAATCTTTGGGTATGACGGTCGGTCTTCGTCCAATCTTTTTCGTTGTTGGTCCGTACGGAGAATTTCCCTATTCAGAAAAACAGCCCGATGGTTCTTTCAAAGTTTGGTGGCATGGAAATATTCAGCCAAAAGATCCAAACCGTTGGTTTGAGTCTTTCCGTGTGTATTTAGATGTGTATATCACGATCGCAAAATTAGCTAAAGCCGATGAATTCACAATCGGTGCTGAATTATATTCGATGACGGTGGGAATCGAAGACCAATGGAAAGAATATCCTTACGGTTTTCCAGGCCGTTGGTTAGAACTTTTACGCTACACACGCGCAAAACTACCGACAGCACGTTTGATGTACGATATTAACTTTACTGATGATTCTGTCAGTGCTGATGGTATTACAGCTTCTGGTGGTGAATTTGAAAGATGGCGTTACCGTTTAGTTGATTTAGCTAATCCAGCGAACCCAGAAGAAGCAAAAATCTGGAATGACTTAGTTAGCTTCTGGAAAGAATTAGATTCTGTCGGTTTAGATATTTACCGTTCATTAGCTTCGCACAATCAGGATTTATCAACTGATTACAATGTGCTTGTCGGTGAATTAAAAAATCGTTCGGATTCCTACGCGACACAGTTAGACACTGGCTTTATGCAAATCGAATTGACTCTAGATCATCATAAAGAAGCGATCATCAAAGAGATCGGCTTTCGTTCTGTTGATCGTGGCTTTATTGATCCGTTTGCTTATGCGGGGACTGGTCTTGTGAATATGAATCACCAGGCAGCAGCTTACCAAGCGGTTTTTGAGTCTTTCTGGGCTCCAAACTGGCCATGGTTTAAGGGTATTAACTTTTGGGACATCGCAGTGGATCCTTCAAGACAAGGCCCATCTGACAATGGGTTTTCTCCTGTTGGAAAATCTAAGACTGAAGAAATTGTAAAAGATTATTACTTGAAAAATTAAAGGGGTGCTGACATTCTCGTCAGATGCCACTTAAAAAACTGATTTTTTCTCAAGCCTCTGGGTTGATCGACCTTGGGGCTAAACGTCTTGTAGATGCTAATGATAAGCTGGAACTTCCCGAGCTTTTAAGTGCCTATAATCCTGAAATCGACAATCCTAACTTGGATTGGTCTTCAAATAAATCTCTTTATAAAAGTTTATTCCGTGTCAATAAATCGATCCTGATGAATTCGGTGTTCTTTCAGGTGATTGCCAGTTTATTTTCTTTTGCGACACCGATTTTAATTCACCAATTTATTTCTGGCCTAGAGCAAAACAACTGGTCGACAGAACACATGTGGGTGTTATTAGCCTATGCTGTGGGTTTTGGTTTATGCGGAGCTGGTAACGGGATTGCGATTCAGCATTACTTCTTTCATACGCTCAATTTCTTTCAGGTCACAACAAACATCGTGAATAAAAAAATCTTCACGCATGCGCTAAAACTTTCTTCACGTGGAAAACAAAAATACCAAGTGGGCGATATCGTAAACTTTATGAGCTCTGATACAGACTCATTAGGTGATGCAGCCATTGTGACGATCGACTTATCAAATGCGGTTTTATTATTAGTCGGTTGTTCGGCGTTGTTATTTTATTATATCGGCTGGTCAGCGATTGGCGCGGTTGTAGTGATGGCCATTCTTGTGCCATTAACACAACGCCTAGCTAAAAAATTCGTGCATATGGAAGAAGAGATGATGGCTCAGCGAGATAATCGCATGACGCTGATGACTCAGATTCTAAATTCAATCCGTGTGGTAAAATATTTTTCATGGGAAAAAAGTGTTCAACAAGAAGTGGGCGATGTTCGTGACAAAGAAATTTCGGCCCGTTTTAAATTAGCGAAATCCGAGATTCTTTGGGGCTTGTTATACGCTTCTATTTCTACAGTGGTTCTTTTCGTAGCTTTAACGATTCACTATTACCGCGGTGAAAAAATTGACCTAGCTTTAGTTTTAACGTGTATTTCTATTTTCTCGTTAATGGAAGATCATTTCGGTGGTTTATCACGCTTTATCAGCCGTTTTATGAACGTGTTCGTGAGCGGTCGCCGCATCACTGACTTTTTAAAATCTGAAACGGTAGATAGTTTTTCTCCGCCACCGGCTTCTGATGAATTAGCCGGTGAACATGTCGTGGTTAAAGATTTACATTTTGGTTACGACGATAAAGTGCCTTTATTTAAAGATCTATCGTTTTCACTTAAGCAAGGTGAATCTTTAGCGATCATCGGCGCAGTAGGCTCTGGTAAGTCGACATTGCTGCAACTTTTCTTAAATGAAATTGCACCTACCAGCGGAACTTTACATTTAGCGGATAAGCACCGTAAAGCCTATATCCCACAAGAAGCGTATATCGTAAATTCAACACTGAAAGAAAACTTATTCTTCGGCGAAGAACAGGATCAAACGTTATTGGACCGTGCGATTCATCTTTCATGCTTACGCGCTGATATTAGCTTATTACCAAAAGGCACTGAAACTGAGATCGGTGAAAAAGGTGTGAACTTATCGGGTGGTCAAAAACAACGAGTCAGTTTAGCCCGCGCGGTTATTGCAAAACCTGATGTGATTTTATTAGATGATCCGTTATCGGCTGTTGACCCGCACACTGAAAAATTATTGTGTGATCAATTAATTTTCGGTGAATGGAAAGATAAAACGCGCATTATGGCGACCCACCGTATTTCGCACCTAAACCGTTTTGATAAAATTCTATTTTTAATTGATGGTAAATACCAAATCGGTAGTTATGCTGAACTTTACGAAAAATCAGCAGAGTTTAGAAATTACCTAGAGATCGAACAGCAAAATCAAAAGCACGAATTAGAAATTCAAAAATCGGGTCAAGTGTCTTCGGGTGGAGAAACGAAATCTGATAGTGATGGCCGTGTAACGGTTGATGAAGACCGCGAAGTGGGATCGGTGCGTGCCGGCCTTTACTGGAGCTACATTAAAGCTTTAGGTGGCGATAGCCCGAAACGTAATTTCTTTATTGCCTTATTATTCATTGGTGCGATCGTGCATGTGACAGCGCCGATGATGCAAAGAGCATGGCTTACGCAAATGAGTGGTAAAGTCGATGCGATGGTTTTAGTTTTAGGTTACGGGGCGTTTGGCTTATTCACGATGTTATTAACATTTATGAATAACTACCAATGGACATACCGCGGGGTAAACGCAGGCCGTTTAATGCATGATAAAATGCTTAAGTCGGTGTTACGCAGTCAGATCAGATTTTTTGATAGCACACCGATTGGTCGTATTTTACAAAGATTCTCGCGCGACATTGAATCGGTCGATATTCATTTGCAATGGACTTTCGATAATGCGATTCACTCGTTATTCAATGTTCTTTCAGCGTTCGTCTTAATCGTCGTAGCCCTGCCAGTAAGCCTTGTCGTGTTAACGCCGGTCTTTTTTGTTTATTACTCGATCCAAAACCGTTACCGCCGCGTAGCTCGTGAAGTAAAACGTTTAGATTCAACAGCTCGTTCACCACGTTATGCACATTTTAAAGAAACGCTTCAGGGTTTAACGGTGATTCGTTCTTTCAAATCGCAACAGTGGTTTATGAAAGAGTTTTTGCAAAAATTAAATTACTCGACAGAAATGTTTTACACGCACTACATGGTGAATCGTTGGTTCTCGTCACGTTTACCGTTAATTGGTGCTACGATTTCAATGACCACGGCGATGGCCGTGATCTACGCAAGCTCTAAAGGCTGGTTAACCGCAGGACTTGCGGGTCTTGTGACGTTATATGCTTTAGAATTTTGGCGCCATCTTAACTGGGGCGTTAGAATTTTCTCTGATCTTGAATCGCGTATGACATCGGTTGAGCGTTTAGAGTTTTATACGAATTTACCAGCTGAACAAGATGACGTGAACACCGCTGATTTTGCCAAAGCACATCCACAATGGCCAGCTTCAGGCAAATTAGAATTTAAAGATGTTTTTGTAAGATACGCTGATCATTTGCCTGATGTTTTAAAAGGTGTTTCATTTGCCATTGTCTCAGGGGCTCGCGCCGGTGTTGTCGGTCGCACAGGCTCTGGTAAATCAACATTGTTTCAAGCGGTGTACCGTTTTGTGAATTTTCATAAAGGTGATATTTTAATTGATGGCCTTTCAATTAAGACTGTTCCGTTAGAATTACTTCGCCAAAACTTAGCGGTGATTCCGCAAGATCCATCATTATTTATGGGAAGTCTTCGCGGTAATATCGACCGCTATTCACAAAAAACGGATGCTGAAGTTTGGTTAGTGTTAGAAAAAGTGGGATTAAAAAACTTTGTGCAAGGTTTACCGGGCCAATTAAGTTATCACGTCACTGAAAGCGGATCGAATTTATCACAAGGCCAGCGCCAGTTAATCTGTTTAGCACGTGCTCTATTAATGAAAGTAAAAATTATTTTCTTAGATGAAGCCACAGCCAGCGTTGATTTAGAAACCGATGCGCTTATTCAAAAAGTGATTCGTACATCTTTAGATGGCATAACACTAGTGACGATTGCCCACAGGCTTTCAACACTTAAAGACTACGACCAAATTATCGAGCTGCAAAACGGCCAGGTGGTCAGATCCGGCGCACTCCGAACGACGGATTTAGAATCTAAATAATATCCCGACAATTCTGTCAGCCCCTTTGCTTGAAGATTCCTTCGAGAAAATAAAGCAAAGGGGAAAACCAATGAAACATAAAACTTTTATCAAAGTTCTAGCCGTAGCTCTTGCAATGACCGGCTGTAAAGTCCAAAAAAAATCAGAAGCCGCTGCTGTTAAAGCAGCGAAGACAAAGCCTGCGAATACGCAACCTAAGCAGGTAACGAATCGTGAATTGCGCTTAGAGGATGTCTTCGTTGAATTCGAGGGCCAAGCGCAGCCGAATGTTTATAATATGATTCTTTCGTGGCCCGAAACACGCGACCGCGTACGTATCAGCGTAGATGGTCAGGTGATGTTTGCTGTTAACACCACAGAAAGACAAACCGAAGCCGTAGCAAATCTGCAGGGCGGCCGTAAAGTCGCAGTACTAGTTGAAATCTTAGATCAGCAGTATCACATCATTACTTCTGAAACCCGTGAATTAGAAGTTCCGAAAGATTATGTGTTTCCGAATCAGTTTACATTAACCAACCATATGAAAATTCCAAATGAGCGCGTTTTTCTTAATAACTCAGTAGTGACAACTGGGAATTTTAATCTTGAGATTCAAACGAAAAAATTAATTGTTTTAAATCGGTCAACAATTCAAGGCTTCATTCCAGGTGCAAAAGCTGCTCACGGTAACGATGGCCGTAGCGGTGGTTTAATCAGCATCGAGGCCGAATACGCTGAAGGTGAACTGACATTCACTATGAACTCCGAAGCGGGTGGCGATGCTCTAATGGGTTATTACATGATGATTTACGGTTCAAGCAATGAACATGTCGTATGCCCTTTGGGAACTAACGGTTTTACAGCCGGACGTAACGGTGATCTAAAATTGAAAATTAAAGATATTTCCAATTTCCGTCATTATCCACAAGAAACATTGAGTGATGGCGGAAAAACCGCACCCATCATACAAAATAAAGAAAGCATCAACGGCTATCCACAAATGCCATCACACAAGATGTTTGGTGGTAAACATTACGACTGCCCTAAAAGACCGAGTCCGGGCGGTGGCGCTCAATTAGGAAAAATCTGCCAGACGTTCTCTGGTCAAGTGCCAGCGCAGGGCTGTGAATAATCATATATTCGACTTAACAGTGCATTATAATGCGCATTTGACAAACTGTGCATTATAATGCACAATGCAAGGTAGGTCAGTTTGAAATATGACGTTGTAAAAACGCCGGAGTTCGATACCTGGCTTGAACGACAGCAACCTAAAGTTCGAACTATGGTAAAAGCTCGATTAGACTTGATTTCGATTGGTCATTTTGGTGACCATAAGCGCTTCGAGGGGTTGCTTGAGTTAAGGTGGCGTAACGGAATTAGAGTTTATACATTTATCTGGGATTCAACGGTCGTTGTGGTTATTAACGGAGGTAATAAAAATGGGCAAAGTCGTGATATCAAAAAAGCCAAAAAAATCAAAAGCGAAATTATTGAAGGCTCATACTCCGTTTGTAAGTAAAGAGCTTAAAGACCCTCAACTCGTAGTTGATACTTTGTTAGAATGTATTCGTAGCGGTGATACAGAATCATTTCGCGAAGTTTTAATCGCGCATCTGATGACTGTGAATAAAACTGACTTTGCGAAAAAAGCCGGTTTAGGCCGAAGAACTTTATATGCTCTGATTGATTCAAAAAAAGAATTCAATCCAGAGCTTTCAACAATTTCAGCGATTATTCAGTCAATCGCGGCGTAATTACTCAAGCGGAGCCGGTAAAGTTTTATCGGCTTTAGCACCAAGCTCTTTTAGTTTTTCAACTTGTGAGATTAAATTTCCACGTCCAGTAAAAACTTTTCCCATAATGTCAGCATGAACTTTTTGCGTTGAATTTAAACGTTCACCTAAAGTTTCTAAATCTTTGACGATGCCCGCAAATTTGTCATACAGCTCACCACCGCGTTTAGCGATATCAAGTGCGTTTCTTTGCTGTTTATCTTGTTTCCATAACGCTGCCACGGTTCTTAGCGTAGCTAATAAAGTTGTAGGGCTTACGATGGCCACATTCTTTGTCCAAGCTTGTTCGAATAATTCTGGTTTTAATTTAAACGCTAAAGCAAACGCTGGCTCAAGTGGCATAAATAACATCACGAAATCAGGTGATACGATTTCATTCGCTAAGTGGTATTTCTTTTCAGATAACCCTGCGATATGGCGTTTTAATGATTCGATATGAAGGTCAGCATGCTTTTGGCGAATAACTTCATCCGTAGCTGAGCTGTAGCCTTCGTAAGCTGATAAGGTCACTTTTGAGTCGATGATAAGGTGTTTTCCGTCTGGAAGTTTAACGATCACATCGGGGCGTAAGATTTCACCTTCAGAGCCACGCACGGTTTCTTGTACAATGTACTCTTCGCCTTTTCTTAGACCTGAACGCTCTAAGATATTTTCTAAAATTAATTCGCCCCAGTTACCTTGGGTTTTGTTTTCGCCTTTTAAAGCGGTCACAAGATTTTGCGCTTCTTTAGACATTGAAGTGTTTAATTCGATCAATTTGCTGATTTCACCACGTAAGTGACCACGCTCTGATCTTTCTTGCGAATAAGTGTCTTCAACTTTTTTCTCGAAATCTTTAATGCGTTCTTTTAAAGGGTCTAACAGGGTCGCTAACTGCTTATGGTTTTGGTCTGTTAATTTTCCTGATTTTTCGTCGAAAATTTTTTGTGCTAAGTTTTCAAACTGCAAAGTCATGCGGTTTTGTAACTCTTGTGTTGTTGTTTTTGATTGTTCGGCTAAAGCTTTTTGCTGTTCGCTTAAGGCTTTTTCAACATCGTACTTATTACGCCAGATTTCAGCTTGAACACGCATCTTTGAGTACACGGCAAAACCGATTACGGCACCACCAGCGATAAATGCAATTACAGGAATAATGTAGTTCATCTTAACCCCTCGAAAGCCCCAGGCTTTGACCCTTAACAATATAAGTTATTTCATTGATAAAAAGCTGCAATTTTTTTAAGTTATCCCTATGAATTTAAAGAAAATAGCTCTAGGTGTTATCGGAATCGTGATTGTTTTAGTTTTAGGATATTTTGTAAAGCAGAACAGCTCAAATACGCGCAAAATTTGTACACCGGTCGCTGAGAAAGTGATCTGCCAGGAATGCACTTGCCCAATGGGTCAGCCAATTCCAACTGGTGTTATGCCAGCTCCTGGAGTGAATTCTTTTGCAGCCTGCCCAGATGGAGCTACGCCAACCTGTAAAGAAGTGGAGAAATAAATGGCGCAGTCAAATTTAAAAGCTTGGATTTTAGCAGCTCGCCCGAAAACCTTATCAGCAGCGGTTGTGCCGGTGATTGCAACTATTGGTTTAGTGCAAAGTCTACATGTACCAATTCAGTGGTGGATTATTGCCTGCGCTTTACTTTCAAGTTTCTGTATTCAAATAGGCACTAACTTTGTTAACGATGCGATGGATTTTAAAAAAGGGGCTGATAACGAAAAGCGCGTAGGTCCTATGCGTGTAACGCAGCAAAAGATTTTTACATTTAAACAAGTGATGTGGATGGCTACAGGATTTTTTGCCCTCGCTATGATTTTAGGTATTCCGTTAGTGATTCACGGTGGAATGCCGATTGTGATTATCGGCGTATTATCGGTGTTAATGGGGTACGCGTACACTTCAGGCCCGATGCCTTTAGCCTATTACGGCTTAGGTGATTTATTCGTTATTATCTTTTTTGGTTTAGTGGCTGTGGGTGGTTTATTTTATTTATTAACCGGCACTTACACATTGGATGCGGTTGTTCTTGGATTACAAGTTGGATTTTTAAGTACGATCTTAATTGCAATCAACAACCTTCGCGATATTCACACGGATAAAGAAGTGAATAAAAAAACTTTAGCGGTGCGCTTAGGCGTAACGGGCGCCAAAGTTTGGATTATCTTCTTAATCGTGGCTCCGTTTTTAATGGGTTACTACTGGTTAAACCAACAAAAATACTGGCTTTATATTTTACCGACGTTGTCTTTGCCACTTGGTCTTTCTGTTATTAAAAAAATTATGAACACAGAGCCTTCGGCTGAGTATAATAAATTTTTAGCTAAGTCGGCTGGTTACGGCATGATTTTTAGTATCGGATTTTTAATCGGGTCATTGATTTAATGAAGTATAACGGTCATTCGCTGCAAGTTTGGGTTCATTATTATGCGCTAAAACGCAGAGTAAAGCCTAATGCGGTGACGAGCGGTGAATCACAGCGTGGTGCTTTAATTAAAATTCAAGATATTGAGGGAAATGAAGGTTTTTCTGATCTTTGCCCTTGGCCAAGTTTGGGTGATCAAACCTTAGATGAAGAATTAGCTTCGCAGGGGCCATTGTATCAGCGCGCCCTTGATTTAGCGTTATTAGACCTAGAAGCGCGTAAGAATAAAAAAGTTTTAGTTACGGCTACGCCGATTAAAAATAATATTCTGATTTCTGATTTTCGCGATTTAAAAGGTGATTTTGATTTTTCGAAAGTGACCGTTAAAATCAAAGGCAACGAACACGTTTATGATTTTGCGAAATTCCTAGTTGAAAACGTAGTTCGTTTTAAAACTATTCGTATTGATTTTAATAACTGCATTAGTGAATTTTTATTTTCAGAGTTTATTCATCTTTTAAGTGAAGATGTTCTTAGAAAAATTGAATATATCGAAGATCCGTTTTTCTTTCACCGTGATCAATGGAATCAGTTTTCAGCTAAAGTAAAGTTGATGTTAGACTGGAAGCAAGCGGAAGAGCAAAACTGGCACTTTCGCGTTTGGAAACCATCGCGCGAAGATAAAATGCAAGCTCAGGATTTCTCAATCACTTCATCAATGGAACATCCGGTAGGAATTGCGCACGGGCTTCATTTTGCACAAATGTACCCAAACAAAACGCATGGCTTTTTAACTTTGTCACACTACGAAGATAGCGAGTTTAACCAGGCTTTCATAGTTGAAGATGATCAATTAACTTATCAAGCTGATGGTTACGGCATCGGTTTTACAACTTTGTTGGGTAAACTGAATTGGATTCCAGCTCTTGATGGCGATAATTTTATTCTTTCTAATCACCGCGCAAGTCTTGCTGAGAAAAAAGATCTTTTTCAAATTAAAAAACAATTCACTGAAAAATTGGCCCCTCGCAATTACGTGTTAATTCCAAGTAGCGGTTCAACGCAAAGTTCGCAAGAGTCTATAAAGGTGATCGCACTCACTGAACAAGCGTTAATTAATTCAGCAAAGCGTGTGAATAAAGAATTTGCTGGCAATGAAAGTTCAGTGTGGGGTTGCGTGCTTCCGCTATTTCATGTGGGTGGTTTAGGTATTTTACTTCGCGCGAATATAGTTGGAGCTACAACTTATTACACATCGTGGGAGAAGTTTTCTCCGGAATGGCTTCACGAAAATAAAGTGACGCATTTATCACTCGTGCCAACGCAGATTTATGAAATCGTTCAAAAAAAATGGGATGCGCCAGCTTACTTACAAACTGTTTTTGTCGGCGGAGCGGCTTTAGATTTAGCTTTAGCCGAGCAAGCCGAAGCTTTAGGTTGGCCATTAGTGCAAACTTTCGGAATGACTGAAACCGCTTCAATGATTGCAGTGAAAAAAAATATTCATGATGAATACTTTGAAGCTTTGTCAGGTGTTGAAATCGGGTCAGAGAATGGCCGTTTTAAAATTAAATCTGATTCGAATGCAGGTTACATTTTAAAATTAAATTTACAGACCCAAGAACTGATCAGTGAAAAACTTTCGCCATGGATTTTAACTAATGACCAGGTTGAAATTTCACAAAACAAGTTTAAATTTTTACAGCGTGAATCAGACTTCGTAAAAATTAAAGGTGAAGGCGTGTCGTTAAACGAACTGCGCCAAATTTTACAAAGAGCAGTTCATTTTCATCAAGCAACAATCTGTGATTTACCTGACGCTCGCGATGGCGTAAGCCTTGTTCTGGTGGTTTTAAAAGGCAATGACCCCGCAACAATCTTACTTAAGTTTAATGCGCAGGTGCGCCCGTACGAGAAAATCTATAGCTATATCGAGGTTGATGAAATTCCTGTGACGGATTTAGGTAAAATCAAATACACTCTATTGAAAGACTCACTAAAGGATCTTTATGTTAAAAAATTACACTCCTAAATTTACTAAAGGCAGCCTTTTTATCTGTTCAAAATGCGGTAAGGATTTTTCTGATCCAAAACCTGAGCGCGCCGAAAAATTAAAGTCTGAATTGCGCACTGATTTAAAAGAATTTGATGCTCACAAAAAAATTCGTGTAATGACCAGCGGTTGTCTTGGCCTCTGTGAAAAAGACGAACAAACTTTCGCCTACTACCCAAACTACGGCGAAATGGAAATGTTAACGACCTCTGACGATTTCAAAACCGCCAAGAACGACATTTTAAATTTCATTAAAACAAAAGTTTAAAAATTGTGGTCTCAAAAATGAAAAAGCTACTAGATGGATAACCTAGCAGCTTTTTTGTGACATCTGACATCCAGCTTTCGGATTTAGCAGATCCGGAGAGGAGGTCGCCCATGCAAAAAGTAACTTACTTGAAGTATCGGCGCTTACTTAGAATTTCTAAAGAAGTCCTAAGACTGGTTATGATGGCGTTAGCAATTATCATAGTCATTCGAAGTATTTAGTGATCTAGCTTGTAGCACGTTTGTTCTTAGATCTTGATTTGTAATCAAGACCATTGCCTAGTGGTGATGGCATCCTATGGACAGGAGGATTTAAAATCCTTGTGTGTTCAGATTAACAGGGACGCAAAAGTGGTTAGTGTTATCCGCTTTTTTTAAGTTCCAAAGCGTGAAGCGTTTTCGGCATCTTCAGCAGCTATGGTTTCGATTTCTTCTTTAGACCACAATTTCCCTTTACCGATACCGGGGCAGAAAGATGCAACTTCGCTCTTCCATGCTTTAGGATTAAGAACTTCAGGCCAAAAAGGCCACGTGCGGCATTGGGTTGGGCGGGCTTCGTAGGTTGAGCAGCGCTTGTTTTTTAGGAACATGCAATCAGGGTTTTTAGGGTCTTCTTTAAGGTGCCAAACGCCATCTTTAATATCGCAGTACTGGCGGGTAAAAGCTGCGGTAGAAATGTTCAGATGTTTTGCAAACCGACGACGATCTTCTAGAGTTAAAAATACGAAACCGAACTCACCGTGCGAAGTGCAGCAGTTGCCTGATCCCTGACATTGAAACTTTAAACCATCTTCGTAAAAGGGGCGTTTTATTGACATGAATCTAGTCTATGTCTATACCGTTCATTTGAACATATGAATTTGAAAATTTTCAGTCCAAAAGACTTTCCAGCTTATTTACCTAAATTGAACTCGCTTTATGACGATTTGTTTGCTGGCGGCAAAGGCTTTAGATCAAAACTTGTGCAGATGGTCAGCAATCCACTGGGATTACCTGCGGAAACTCAACAGCTTCTTTGTCAAACGATCGAATTCATCCACAACGCTTCACTTTTACATGATGATTTAATCGACCGATCACAATTACGTCGTGGTAAACCTGCCGCTTGGACAAAGTATACTCCTGAGTATGCGGTTCTGGCCGGTGATTACTTACTGGCGCGCGTGATGGTCAACTTATCTGGCTTTGGAAATATCAAATTAGTTCAATTCACTTCTGAAACTATTTCTGATCTTTTAGAAGGTGAGTGGTTACAGGATTCAGTGGTCGGAGACTTTTTTGTTTCTTTAGAACAACTTGATCGTATTCATAATTTAAAAACCGCTTCATTATTCAAATGGTGTTTACGTGCTCCCTTTATCGCTGCTAACAACAACGATGAAGAGTTACACCGTACACTTGATGAGATGGGAACGATCTTAGGCCAACTTTTTCAACGTAGCGATGATTTGTTAGATTACAATATTCGTAATGATGAAGGTAAAGCGATTTTAGGCGATCTTAAGTCAGGTTACTTAAATTCATTCGGTGCTTATGTTTCTCGTGGCATGAGTCGTACGCAGATCGATCAAATGGTGAAATCTTCTACCTTAGAAGATTATTACCAGTGTTTTGCTAACGGTGAAAAAGATTTTCAAGGCTTCGTTCAAAGCTTCGATGCCACGAATGAAAAAATGATTCAGCTTTACGACCACCACCTTGTGAATTTAGAAAAGAAAATTCAAAAACCAGGAGTAAGTAGTCAGTCTGCGACTGAACTGATCAAATCATTAAAGCCGTTAACTGAGATTTTATACTGGCGTAGAAAGCCTAAATCATCGTGAGTTCGTTTATTACCCTGAAGAAACAAGATTCAGATTTCCAAAATTATCTTTGGGGTAAGTTTTCGTCGACAGAGCGTGCGCTTCCGCTGACCACATTAAACTTAGAATCACCGGAAGAAACGGTCACTTTTGAAATCGTTAAAAAAAGTGATATCAAAAGACCATCGGCGGCGATCACTTTTTTTGCGCTTATTAAATTTCAAAATTTATTTCTGATTTTGCTTCCGCTTTTTTATGTGTTGGCTAAAAACTTTGTTGATAACCGCTTTCGTGATCCATTCACTTGTGTGATTGCCAGTGTGGCGATGTTATTCTTATTTGCAGCTTTCAATATTCGTAATGATGTGAACGATCATATCTCTGGTTATGACCGCGTGAATATTCCACCGCGTGGTCAATACGCAAAACCCATTAAAGAAGGTTGGATTACCGCAAGCCAGGCTTCAAATATAAGTTGGATTTTAACTTTAATTGCGATGGTTTTGTCTTTTCCAGTGATGCTTCGTCAACCCGAAGAGGCGCGCGTGATCGCCGTATCAGCGGTATTAATTATTGCGGGACGTTTACTTTCAAAAAATTCTTATAAAAACCAACACTGGGGTGAAGTGATTTTCTTTATCCTTGCGGGCCCGGGAGTTGTTTCAGGTTATCAGGTGGCTCTTGGTGCCGGTGTTGATACTGAAGGTTTAGCATTTGGTATTTTATGGGCCTGGGGAATTCAATTCTTGGTTCATTTAAATAACTTCAGTCATATTCTAACAAGTTCACAGGCGGGCATTAAAAACACGATGACGAATGCAGGCTTTGATAAAGCTAAAAAGATTCTCATTTTCTGGTGGGCGGCATTTATCGGTCTTTGGATTGCCTATCACTATTTTTATGCCAGCATCTTTTGGTCATATTTAACGACGATTGTTTTAGTGTTCTGGTCGGTTCCGACGTTTATGAAAATTGCCGAAATTCAATCGCCTGTGGGCTCTGAATTAGGTGATCTTAAAAAAGTGGGTTACAGAAACTTCTTATTGATGTGCGGCCTTATTGTGATCGAGTTCTATTGGTATTTAGGAAATAAAAACGATTGGTTTATCTAAATGGTCGAATTTGTTTTTGCCAATCCCGAATTAGAAGCTAAATACGGTCACTGGAAATCTTTCTTACAAGAAAATTTTAAATCTGAAGACAACTACAAAGTTCAATTTGATGGCGCTATTCCCACGATTTTTGATCCTGAAGGTCGTAAATTTAAAATCGATTTTTTAGGTGATAACCTCAACTATAATAAAGTCAAAAGTTCGGTAAATAAAGAACCGTTAGCAAAGGCTTTAGGAAGTGGAACGAAGGGTTTTAAGTTATTAGATTTATCAGCAGGCCTTGGCGTTGATTCGATTTTTTTACATCAATTGGGTTTTAAGGTGACGGCAGTTGAACGTAACCCGTTAGTTTACATGGCTCTTAAAATTGCCTCTGAGCAAATGCAAGAAATTGAAATCGTGTTTTCAGATTCGTTAAAATTTTTAGAGTCGGTCAATCCCGGTGATTTTGATGTGGCGTATTTTGATCCGATGTTTCCCGAAAAAAAGAAATCAGCTTTACCCAAACAAGAGATGGTCTTTTTTAAAAACTTAGTCGGTACAGACGAAGACGCTTCACAGATTTTTCATTTAGCCATTGAAAAGAAATTATTTAAACGTTTTGTTGTTAAACGCCCATTAAGTGCAGAGTCATTTAAAAAACCTGCGGGCAGCATTGAAGGAAAGATTATCCGTTATGATATCTATGGTCTTTGAGCAATTAAAGTTAACTCTTAAAAGTTTTTCTGTTTTAAAAAACCAACACGAAGCTTTGGTGACTTTAGATTTTGATAAATCACAACGCCGTGAAGCTTTAATGCGTTTATGTTTTTCGCCCATGGCCGCTTGGTTATTAGTTTTAGTTCTATTATTTTTTATTATCAGTCCGTTACGCCATCATTTTTCACTGACAGCGATGTTGGGAATGGAAAACGTAGTGGTGCGCACTTTGCTTGGTACGGATTGGCTGTACGCCGCTGTTTTATCAGGTGTGGTGTTTGTTATTAGTTATTTTACACGTAAAGAATTACTTCTGGTTGGCATCGTGGGATTTTTAATTTCACAAGGCGACATGCACTTATTTTTAGGATTAATGCTTTTAGCCTGTATTGTTTTAGCTCGTATTTTACTTAATTTACACTGGGTGCGCTTTTTAGAAAGCTATTCAAAAGGTGTGTGGCTTGTCACTTGCGGAATCAGTTTTGTGACTTGGGCCTTAGCGGTACATTTTTCATTTGAAATTTACCGTTCGCTTTTACAGGGTGGTTTTTTCGCACAGTCGATGTACGCCAACCGTTTAGAAACGTTTATTTTGGCTGTTTGTCTTTATTACGGTTTAGAATTAGTAGTTCTTTCGGTATGGGGTCATTTCTATACGCAGAAAAATCCTGAACCTTCAGAGTTTGCCATTAAGTATTCAAGTGCGCGTATTCTTAAAAAGCTTTCATTAAGCAAATTATTTAAAGAAGATTTAAAAGACCAAGTGATTGTCACTAAAAACAATCAACGCGTTTATGAAAACGCCGATCTAGACCTTTTGCCTAAGCGACTGGTCGAACTGCACCGTAAAGAAGAATCCTTTTTGACTACAGCGTTATCCTCTTTAACATAGAGGAATGTCTGCTGACGAAATTGCCCGGTTAAAAGCTATCATTCAAATGAAAGATCAGGAGCTCTTGTTGTATAAACAAGAACTGTTGAAATTTTCGCATCAGTTAGACAACGTGATGATCCAGATCTCAAATGATGTAGATCTTCTTAAAAAAATCCAAAAGGTTTTAACGCCCACCGAAATTCCAAGTATTCCTGGTTTTGAATTTAGCCGTAAGTTTGTCTACGGTTCTCGCTATGGCGGGGATTACTTCGATATTTTTGAACACGAAGACAAAATGAAGTTCGGGGTGCTGTTATCGTCATCGTCAGGTTATGCGATGTCGGCGTTATTTTTATCGCTAATTTTAAAAGTCAGCCACCTGATGGAAGCTAAAAAGGGCTTATCTCCAGAGAAAGTCTTAGAGCATATTGGGGCGGAGCTTAAAACCACAGCAAACACAAAAGACGAGACACAGGCCTTTTACGGAGTGATTGATCGTCGTGATTTGACTCTCAATTTTTGCGCAGTAGGCCGAATCAAAGGCTTTATTCAGGCTCCCGATAAAACATTGCAGTTAATTTCTTCGTCATCGCAGGCCTTAGGATCTTCAACAGCGCCTGTTTTTAAATCAGCCAGTGTTGAACTTGAGCCAAAGTCTAGAGTGGTTCTGGTAAGCGATGGGATTTTAGAGGTTTTATCGACCGATCAAATCAGCCAATGTTTGCAAAAACTGGGTGGGGCGTCGCAGGTCCATGACGTTCGTAATGAAATCTTATTGCAGTGTCAGCTTGCGAGCGGCGCTGATACACCGCTACGCGATCAGACTGTCGTCGTGATCGAGGTCAAAGACAGAGTGATAAAACTAGCCAAGTAATTTCTTCTTTGGTATTTCTAAAGTGTTAATCGACACAAAAAATATTAAAAGGAAAGACTATGGCTGACATTACTATTTACGAAGGCGCTTTAGATAAAGGCTTAGAAGGCGTTGTTGCTTGTACAACTTCGGTTTCATTCATCGTTGGAAATAACTTAAACTACCGTGGCTACACGATCGACGATTTAGCAAATAACTCGACATTTGAAGAAGTTGTTTACTTATTATGGAATGGTCGTCTTCCTAACAAAACTGAATTAGCGCAAATCTCTGAAGAGTTAAATAAAAACATGGCTCTTGATGCTAACTTCATTTCTGTTCTTAAAACTTTACCTACAAACGTTCACCCAATGGGTTGGTTGCGTACGGCGGTTTCCTTACTAGCACACTACGATGTTGATGCTAATGATATGTCTGTTGAAGCTAACGCGCGTAAAGCGGTTCGCTTAACAGCTAAAATGGGCGCGTTAGTAACTGCGTTCGAATCTATCCGTAACAAACGTGAAATCGTTCAACCTAAAGCTGGCAAATCAATCGCATGGAACTTCATGTACATGTTAAAAGGTTCTGAGCCAGATGCTGAATTAGTTTCTATCATGGATAAATGTTTAATCTTACACGCTGACCATGAATTAAACTGCTCTGCTTTCGCAACTCGCGTAACAGCTTCTTCATTATCTGATATGCACTCGGCAATTGTTTCTGCTATCGGCGCTTTAAAAGGGCCTTTACACGGTGGAGCGAATGAGCAAGTTATGGTGATGTTAGCTAAAATCGGTACTATGGAAAAAGCTCAAGCTTTCGTAAAAGATGCTTTAGCTGCTAAAGAAAAAGTAATGGGTATCGGTCACCGCGTTTACAAAGATGGCGATCCACGTGCAGCGATCTTACGTAAATTCTCTCAAAGCTTAACTAAAAAAATCGGCAAACCTGAATTATACGAAATGTCTGTTTTAATCGACGAGACGATGTACAAAGAAAAAGGTTTAATGCCGAACGTAGATTTCTACTCAGCAACTGTTTACCACGCTATGGGTATCCCAACTGATATCTTCACACCGATCTTCGCTACTTCACGTATCGCGGGTTGGATTGCGCACGCTAACGAACAATACGAGAAAAACCGTATCTACCGTCCACGTGGCAAATGGCAAGGTAAAGAAGGTCTTAGCTGGAAACCAGTAGACGCTAGATAATTATGATGAAGGTTGTATCTACAAACGTAGGAAAACCTCAAAAGTACACTCTGGATGATGTGACCATCGCAACGTCGATGGTCCGTCACTCGGTTCCAGAGCTCACAATTAATAAATTACGCGTTGAAGGGGATGAGTTCGCTAACCCCGAATTTCACGGAGAATTCGACGCTGTAGTTTATGCTCTTTCAGCAGACCGTTATCCCGAATGGGAAAAATTCTTAAATAAATCATTTCCTTTAGGTCATCTTGGCGAAAACTTATCGATTGATAAATTACGCGAAGAAGATTTTTACTTGGGTGATGAGTACCAAGTTGGTACAGCGATTCTTCGTGCCACTGGCCCACGTTACCCCTGCAACAAATTAAATTACTCATCAGGCGATAAACGCTTACAGCGTGAATTTGAATCGCGTGACTGGTGTGGTATTTATTTTGAAGTTGTTAAAGAGGGTAAAGCTAAGCCTGGCGATGAGTTAAAGCTTGTTAAACGTGTACAAGATCAATTTACCGTTTTAGATTTATACCAAGCTATGCGCGCTAAGAAAAAAGGGCAACGTGACGATGCAAAGTCAGCGAAGCTAATCGCGTGTGAGCAGTTATTAGAAAAATATCATAAAAGAGTTTAGGGAGTTACTACTATGGCTACAGTGTTTACAAAAATTATTAACGGTGAATTACCATCCTACAAAATTCATGAAGATGATTTAACGTTATCATTTTTAGCTTTAGACCAAGTAAACCCAGGCCATGTGTTAGTGATTCCCAAACAAGAAGTGAATCACTGGTTTGATGTGCCACCAGAAATTTACAACCGCGTTGGCCACAATGCGCAGATGATTGCTAAAGCCATCAAGATCGCCACAGGTTGCCCACGTGTAGGTGTAATGGTTGCAGGTTTTGAAGTGCCTCATTACCATATGCATTTGATTCCCGCTTCAAGCATTCCAGAATTAGATTTCAAACGCGCACAAAAACTATCTCCAGATCAAATGGAAGCGATCCAAAAAAAGATCATTGAAGCTTTAAATTATAAATAATTAAAAATTGGATTCTGCTGAAAACAGATTTTTGGCAATTAAAATGCAAAAAGCGAGATTGTTCGTACCCAACCTCGCTTTTGAGACGTTCGATTTACTTTCTGAGAAAGGAAATCCGAATGTCGAATTTAATCGGAACTAGCCATGTTCAGAGTAAATATCGGAGGAAAAGACGCGACCTTAAATATATCTTAAGTCTAGTTCTACTCATCTTAGCGGTGATTAAACAGATGATAGAAATATTGAAATCGCTGACATTCTAGGAGCTTCGCACTCGCTTAACGGATCACCTGACGTACACTTGTGAAAAGTTTTTCGAGTTAACCCAGAAAGTGTAATGTTTCTTAAGTGGGTTTGGGTTGCGAACGCTTAATTTTTTATAAAATTTAGTGCTATTTTTTAAGTTTGTTTAGTCGCGTTTCGTGACGCTTTAATTCGAGATAGTAGCGGTAAATTCTAAATCTTTTTGTCTCAGAACGCATATAAGTTCTTGTTATGGAACACCCAAATTTTTTGATTTTGTGATTTCGCCACAGCTTCGATATTCTTTACTTAACCGTTCTAACGGTTCGAAAGGAGGTGGTCTTATGGTTAAACAACTAGACATAACTAAGGCGGAGGTGGCTACTTCTTAGAGAAATCTAAAAGTATGCACAAAGTAGCCTTTGGCTGCTGAGTTAGGCCTCTAAAGCCGAACCTCCGCCGAAGAATGTCATTTCGAATCTTGAAATATATTAGATTCAAACAGCCGGAAAGAATAAGATCTTCCGGCTGTTCCTTTTTTAGGGTACAACGAAGCCATGGATATTTTGAATTTTATCGATGGTGACTTTGCTAAACCTGCGCAAAACGCTTTTTTCGCTCAAGAGCGACCTTTCAACGATAAATCAGTACAAGTCAGCAATAGTTCAGCTTTGGACTTAGTAAAGGCCATTCAAGGCTCGCACACAGCGTTTAACACGTGGAAAGATTCATCGCTCGAAGACCGCATTCAGTTGGTTGATAAAATCTCTCAATATTTAGAAACCCATAAAATTCAATTCGCCGAATCAGAGGCTTGGGATCAGGGTTTAAATTTACAATTTTCATTAACAGCCAATATCGAAGTGGCTTTGGAAAAACTTAAAGATCAAAAAGCTCAATTACAAAAAGGCATTCCTGAAGGTTACGGCGTTTTACCCGTAGGCGTTGTTGGTGTTGTGCTGTCATGGAATTTATCAACACGTGTCTTTGCCGAAAAAGTATTGCCCGCGGTCTTAGCCGGAAACTCGGTGATCGTGAAAGCTTCAAGCTATTCACCAGTGACGGTAAAACTTTGGGGAGAACTCTTCCGTTCAGTGGGGTTAACTGCGGGTCTTGTGCAGATGTTACATAGCCAAGATGTGGCATTTAAAAAACTTTTTATTACGCACCCGGGGATTAAGGCTTTACTGGTAACCGGTAATTTAGAAAACACCAGCGAAATTATTAAAACTGTAGCGCAAATGACGACACAACAGTTTAAGAAACTACAAATTCATTCAGGATCTAAGAATACCGCAGCGGCTTTAAATGAACCAAACGAAGCTGAAATGGGTGAAATTTTAAACTCATTCTTACAAGGACAAGGTCAACTGGCGTGGAATTCATCTAGGCTTTTTATTTTAGATAAACATGAAAAACAATGGACTGATTTTGTAGCTCATAAGCTACAAAATCTAAAACCTTCTGAAAGTATTCATGATAGTTCGCCGTGGACACCGCTGATGAAGATGAAGTCGGTGGATCAGTTCGCTTCGCTGATGATGCAGGCTAAGACAGATCAGGCTAAAATCTTATCGGTAGACGGGGTTTTACCTTCAAATAAATATGTAAAACCATTTTTTACTAAAGACATGTCGAATTGTTCAGTGTTGCAACAAGATCAGGTGCATGGGCCAGCTTTTATTTTATCGACGGTGAAATACGGTTTTGATATTCCGAAATACAGCAATGTTTCTTATTACGGGCATTCAGCCTCAGTGTGGACTGAAGCTGGCAAAAACCAAAAGGTCATCCAAGCCTTGGATGTTGGTCTAGTATCTACAAATCAGTGGAGCATTTATTCGCCAGGAGTGGTGGAAGGTGTCAAACAGTCATCGTTTGGAAATATGAATAGCCAGATTTTTGGCGATTTCTTTTCAAACGTCAAGAAACTGACGTAAGTCCGTAAACAAAAATACTACTGCACCGTATGGCTTTTTGAACGCATGCGAATATTGCATTGCGGGCAGAAAGCTTCTTCTTTAATTTCAAGGCTATTTTCTTCAGACGTTACTTTCAGTTCTAATGGTGTCGCACACAGCACACAATTGCATTGTAATGCAATAAACGCCTTCTGGAATGTGTTTTCAGTTTTCTCGTAACGAGGTAGATCAGATAATTTTAGATGGCTATTCGCCGAATCTTGCGATCTCATGTGGGCTCCTCCTGAGCTGTTTTCTCGATGTCGTTTTCGAGAGCCGTCTTCACATCCTATGAATCTGGCTTTCTATATATAATCTCACTGCAAGTTCTGTTCACAGACCAACATCTAGTCTGTGCTTGCATAGTTGTGAGAGATATTATTCCTTCGCTTTTTAATGAGACGGAATAATTTTCAATTCCGGTTACGATCTAAAGTCCAAATTTAATTGGTTATCAAAGTCGTTTTTATCAAAAGCTAATTGAATTAATTTAGTAATCAAATCGCCGTACTGCACGCCTTTGGCTTGCCACATCATGGGGTACATCGAAATTTTTGTAAAACCTGGCAGCGTATTAATTTCGTTCACCATTAACGAGCCATCTTTTTTCATAAAGAAATCTACACGTGTTAATCCGTCGCAGTATAAAGCTTGGTACGTTTTTACCGCTAAGCTTCTTACTTGCTCGATTTGTTCCGGGGTAATTTTCGCAGGAATTACAATTTCAGCGCCGTTTGGGTCTAAGTATTTCGCTTCGTAAGAGTAGAATTCGTGTTTAACCACTAACTCGCCAGGCATTGCCGCTTCCGGTTTTTGGTTTAACCCCATCACTGAACATTCAACTTCACGGCCATCAATAAATTCTTCAGCTAAAACTTTGTGATCGTATTTAAAAGCATCTTTAATTTTTACCGCAAAATCTTCTTTCGATTTGATTTTGTGAACGCCAACTGAAGATCCCGCATTGGCTGGCTTAATAAAGAACGGTAAACCTAGCTGTTTAGAGATTTTATCAAAGTCAGGTGTTTCATAGCTCTTAAGAACAGCCCACTTGGAATTCGGAATTCCAGCCGCTGTCATCACGATCTTCATCACTTCTTTATCCATCGCAATAGCTGACGACATAACACCGCAGCCTACGAACGGAAGGCCTAAGATTTTTAAGTGGCCTTGCATAGTGCCATCTTCGCCGTTTGTTCCGTGAATGATGGCAAACGCACAATCTAGTTCTTGGCGTTGTTGGTTTTGTAAATTTAAAGCGTAAACTTTTGATTGCGCGCGAATTAACGTGACCGTTTGTTCTTGCGCCATTTTATTATCGTTAATCGACTCTAAAGTTTCGAAATCTTTTTCGTTGATTGAATACCACGTTCCTTGTTTTGAAACGCCTAAAAGCACCGGAGTAAATTTAGATTTATCCATCGCTTTAAAAATATTACGAGCTGAATTAATTGAAACTTCATGTTCTGAAGAGTGGCCACCGAAAATAATTGCGATTTTTTTCATGCGAAGCGTGATCCTTTACATCTACACTATCAGTGTATTCGTAATTACGCCATCTCGACAAGTTCTTTGGTAAAAGCACGAATGCCGGTATAGACCTCGAATGGTGTAGCGTCATTCATGTAAGCTGGAGTCGTGATGACTTTTGTATCGCGGTCAGTGATGTAATCTGTCGATGGACATTTCTCGACACTGACATTCCATTTTTCAACGATCTCTGTTTCAGGATAATCCTCGCCTAAAGTAATATTTGGTTTACGTTTAGCCAAAACTTTTGCCACGACAATCGGGGCCATACAAATCGCACCGATCGGTTTTGAATCGTCATAAAACTTAGAAATAATTTTTTCAACAGTGGGGTTCACTGTCATTTTCACTTTGTCTTTAGCCCATGTTGAAATGTGTGTGGCATTGCCAATGCCGCCCGGTAAAACTAAAGCATCAAAGTTAGCTGGGTTTAGTTCTTCTAAAGAATAAAGTTCGTGGTGATTTAAAGGTGTTGAGCGGTCAAAGGCGAAAATTTTAAATTCGGCTTTGAATTCAGAAAGAGAAATTAAAAGACTGATTGTTTCGGTAATTTCAGATTGGCCTGGTCCAAATCCCACAGCCAAGACAGCGATTTTTCTCATTGTAATAACCTCTCGAGGTGCGAAGACCTCGAGAAGAATATAAACTAAATTGGCTTAGTCGCCTACAGAAAATCCATTAATGCTGACGCAATCTTCAGCTAAAACTTTACGGCTTTCGAGATCAACTAGACCGCGTACGCAATACTTAAGCACCTTTGAAAAGAACGGCAAATTAGGTGATGTTACAAATGTATAATGCGCGCGCGTCGCTTGTCCGTCGGATTGAATTTCTTTGTTATCTACTAAGTCAAATTCGACTGTACGCACCGGAATTTTACAGTGAAGGCTATCACTGCAAATGCGCGGGTCAGCTAAATCTGGAGATAAACCCAGTTCGCTATCGACTACAGATAAATTATGACAAGTGACTTTCTCTTCGCGGCAAGCAAAGACCGCCATCGCGATAAAAGCGCGGTACATAAAAAATGGAACTTTATCGGCAGCTTTTGCTGTTAACTGCTGGCGAGGTACTGACTGAGATTCAACATCTGACGAATGACTGAACTCAAGCGGGTAAGCAAAGTTATTAAACGACTGGTTTGAGTTTAAATAATCCGTTTTTGAATAATCTAAATTAATACGCGTCATTGTCGTATCACTCACGATTGAATTTACAATCAGCGATTGGCCAAAAAGTTTGACTGATTGTGAATCTTCATAGGTAGTCACAGCTATTAAGCTGCTCGATTCGTTGCGGTTAATATCATCCGGTGTCAGTACACCGATACCTTCAGCCATTTTAGATTCAACTTCATCAGCTGAAACCGCCGGGCCAAGATTAGAGTCTTCTAGGTTTTGCTTCTTCATACAAGAAGCTTGTGTGAAAGCTACAAAAGCTAACGCAGATACGATGATTAATTTTGAAAGCTTCATATAGAATCCCAACCCCAAACCCAAAGTGGTAGTGGTAAAATGGTTGCTAAAACTTTGCGTGTTTCTGGTTTAATAAAAGTCATTTCATCAATAGTCGCAGGGCCAAATAAGATTTTTGCAAGGTCCGCTTCTTCGTCTAAGGTGTAAAGATCTTGTCCGTAACCAAATACGATTTGCCCATGCTGTTTTTCTAGAACGATTTGATCATAACCTTCAGCGCGAAAAGCTTTTTTTACTTTTGTGGCGATGGCTTCAAAGTTATGAATACGAATCATCGCTAGAAAACCGCGGTGGCTGAAAACTTGTAAATCATCTAATACTTTTCTTAAATTCTTCGCGTGTTGCGGGACCATTAAGTGATAAGGTTGATTTTCAGTTTTTACGATGTGGCTTACGATATCTAACAGAGCATCAATTTGGCCGGCCCATTCGTGAATAAATGTTTGTAAATCAGCACCTTTGCCGTCAACTGCATAAGCTAACAGTTGATTGGTATTGCTCCAGGCTGTGTACACATTTGCATTAGGTATTTTTAAATACTGTTGTACTTCGTCTAAGGTGCGCACTGAAGCCACGCTGTGCTGGCTATACAGTTTTAGTAGGGCTTGTGGATCGACTTGTGTACCTTTAACGATGCGAATATTTTCGCTGCGGGTTGGAAGAGGTTTATCGATCACATAAGTGTGTTCAAAGCCTGCTAACTCGAAGCCGAATTTTTGATAAAATTCGGTTTTGTCTGTCCATAGCATCACTAAATCGCAATCCTGCGCTGTGGCTTTTGCTAAACAATTTTGCATGTTCAAAGTGCTTAAACCCTGTTGGCGATGCGACGGATCTGTGACGACCGAGCCAATAGCGCCTATTTTGTAGATAGCATAAGGCGTTTTTGTTATAATAGGCTTAATCAAAGCGTGTGAAAGAATTGATCCACCCTCTTCAATAATGCTCATGTTGTGGATATTTGAGGGAGTCAAAGCTGTCGGATATTCACTGTTAATGGGCCATGTTGAATCGGCTCTTAATTGATGATTCAAAAAATCGACAACATGATCAAATTCATGCTGTTCCGGAGATCTGGGCTTTAACATAATAAAAAACTCCTTATGATAGGATTATTATAGCTGTGAAACCGGGGACTGTGATGGGCCAGTTCTATGAATTTGACTTAAGCCCAGATATTAACTACATTGCGGCGATAGGAGAACGGTATGGCTGATCTAGGTCAAAAATGGAAAGAAAATAAATCTGGCAAAATGTTTGTCGATCAATCCTGCATTGCTTGTGATGCTTGCGTTTTAACGGCTCCTAAAAATTTCGGTATGCACGAAGAAGACGGTCATGCATTTGTAACGAAGCAACCTGAAACTCAAGAAGAAGAAGCAGCTTGTAAAGAAGCAATGGAAGGCTGTCCAGTAGAAGCCATCGGCGATTTCGGCGATCAAGGCTAATTAGCTTGGCTAAAAAAATCACCCAACCTAAGTCCGGCTCGCTCGACGTTAGTTGGTGTTTGAACCTTCTTAAAAAAAATTATCCAGACGCTCACTGCGCACTTAATTTTAATAATCCTTTTCAATTGATGATAGCCACGATCTTATCCGCGCAATGTACGGATGAGCGTGTGAACATCGTAACCAAAGATCTTTTTAAAAATTATAAAAAGCCAAGCGATTTGGCTGACGAAGATGTTGAAGTTATTGAAACAGCGATTCGTTCAACGGGGTTTTATAAAAACAAAGCCAAAAACATCAAAGCTAACTGTCAGATTTTAAAAGACAAATACAACAATCAGATTCCGCAAACCCTGGATGAGTTAGTGGCGCTACCGGGCATCGGCCGTAAAACAGCAAACGTTGTTTTAGGAAATGCTTTTGGTATTGCAACGGGTGTGGTCGTGGACACACACGTAACTCGTTTAGCAAATCGTTTTGGCTGGGTCAAAATTCAAGATGCGGTTAAAATCGAACAAAAACTAAATACTATGTTCGACCAGTCTGAATGGATTATGCTTTCACATTATTTAATTTCGCATGGTCGAGCTATCTGCAAAGCTAGATCTCCGGACTGTGAGAATTGTTTTTTAGCTACCCGCTGTCCACGTAAAGGTCTAAGATAGCAGACATGCTACAAGCTTATTTTGAAAGTTTAAAATACGTGGGGCATTTGCTTCCGATTTCTTTTCTAAGAATTTTTTTAGGCTATTTTTATATTCAACAAGCCGTTAAAGACTGGAAAGTTCATGTGATCGGTAATTCGATGGTGAGCGATCTTTTAGTAGAAGCTTTAAATAAAACACAAATGCCATTTTGGTATCGTTTCTTTTTAACAGAGCACTTGATGAGCCATTGGCCATTTTACGCCTTTGTTCTTGTCGGAATACAAGTCATCATCGGGTTTTCATACTTGATCGGATATGTGGTTCGGCCAGCATCTATCTTAGGGTTGTTGCTTTGTCTGAACTACTTAGCTGTGGCAAGTTCCAGCCAGGAATTTTTCTTTAAGTTAATGATTGCCAGTCATGTGTTATTAGCGTGGGTGGGTGCCGGTCGTTGTTTAGGGTTAGATTATTATTTTTATAAACGTTATCGCGGAATTTGGTGGTAGTTTTTAATGAAGCATTTCTTAGCTTTTGTTGCAGTTATCTTTTCATGTTTAACAGTATTTTATTTTTATCGTGACGATGGCCAAGCTAGTGCCGATTACACAAGTTTAAAAGTGTATGGTTCTGGTTCTTTCATCGGTTCTTGGGGCCCAGGCCCGAAACTTAAAGAAGTTTTCGAAAAACAAACAGGTATTAAAATCACTTATTTAGAAATGTCTGATCCAGCCTTAGTATTTCAAAAGATTTCTTTTGAGGGTAACCAAGCGGTGGGCGACGTGATCTTAAGTTTAGATCAATACGATATCGCGCGTTCGGCTGATAAATTAACTTGGAAAACAATTGAATCAAAAACATCCTTTAATCTTCCAGAAAATTTAAAAGAACTAGAGAAAATGGAACAATTCAAAGCTTATGACTGGGCTCCGATTGCTTTTGTTTCTCGCGATGATCTAAAAGTAACGATCGAAAAATTAGATGATTTGTTAAAGCCGGAACTAAAAGGCCGTATCGCTTTAGAAGATCCACGTACTTCATCGCCAGGGTTAAATTTCTTAGCTTGGATTTACAAGGTAAAACCTGAAGCCGAAGCTGATAGCTTTGTAAAACAATTAATGGTGCAAGCTCACAGCTTTTCACCAAGCTGGTCTGGTGCTTATGGGTTATTTAAAAACAAACAAGCTGACATCGTGTTATCGTACGCAACATCACCGGTTTATCACTTAGTTGAAGAAAAAGATTCTCACTTTACAGCGATTGAGTTTAAAGAAGGTCATCCGATTCAGGTCGAATTTGCGGGCGTTCCTGATTCTTGTATCAACTGCGATGCCGGCGTTCGCTTTGTTCAGTTTTTACAAACTCCAGAAGCGCAAAAAATCATTATGGAAAAGAACTATATGTTTCCAATGGTTAAATCGGTGCAAGAAGGCACAGCGTTTGACGGTGTAAAAAACTTTAAGCTTCTTCCTTTCAAAATCGAAATGAAAGAGCAATTGCAAAAATGGTTAGGCACTTGGTCTGAGCTAAGAAAAAATGAAGGCTAGCGCTGTAAAGTTATTATTAGCTTTATTTTTTCTATTTCCGTTATTCGTTCTATTCTATTTTTTTAAAATTGATCTTAATTACGATGCCCAAGAAATTCTTTGGGCGTTAAAGAATTCTTTCTTACAAAGCTTTGTAACAGCTTTTATCGCTGTTACTTGCGGTTACTTCGGGGCTTTAGGTATTGCAGGAACCAGCGGTGTTTGGCAGCGTGGCTTAAAGCTTTTGGCAGTTATTCCGGTGTTCTTACCTTCGCTATTTTCAGTGATGATCGGAATGTCGTTAATTCCGTCGTTTCCTTTAGGTACTATCGGCGTAATTTTTATTTTATCGCTAATCTACATTGGTTTTGCCGCATCGATCTTAAGCGAAGAAGTGATGGCGCAGTTAGGTCGTCTTGGTTTTGTTGCCCAAGTCTACGGGTTATCAAAATTTAAGTTTCACACTCGCGTTCTTGTTCCGGTCGTGGGGCGTTCTACAGTTTTTGTTTTTGCAACTATCTTTGTGAATGCGCTTACCTCATTTACGATTCCACTTTTAGTGGGCGGTGGTAAAGGTACTAATTTTGAAGTTTTAATTTTTGAAAAAATCTTTATTGAGCAAAATTGGTCGTTGGCCGTGGGGTTATCGGTATTGCAGCTTTCGTTGGTGGCAATCATGGCTTTGTGTTTACGTGCGCGTAAAGACATTGTAGCGGCTGAATTTTATCAAAGCAGATTGGTTTCATCTAAGATCGGGCTTTTAGGTTTTGGTTTATATTTAGGTTTGTATTTCTGGGGTTATATTAAATTAGCTTTAAATACGACTAATATTTATTACTTTAACGAAATTTTTAATGACGATTTTTATCAGGCTCTGTGGCAGTCTTTTGTATTTTTCTTCTGCTGTCTAATTTTGTTTTTTATTTTATTCTGTGCGGTTTTTTATCTGCGCTATCATTTAAAAAATTTGCGCTTTTTAAATTTCTTTTTAAATCCTTCATCAGTGTTAATCGGTTTTGCTTTTTATTTATTGCTGCCGGCCAACCACGCCGTTTTTGATTTTTGGAAAGTCGCTTTAGTTTTTTCGGTAGTTGGCTTTGTTTCTTTTGTAAAATCCAATTTTGAAAATCAAATGCAGCTTTTTGAACAGCAAATCAAGGTAGCCAGATCTTTCGGTCTAAGTTTTTCAAAATTTTTATTTACGATTTATTTTCCGCAAATTAAAAAACGTCTGCATTTTGCAGTTTCATTATTGTTTATCTTTTGTATTTCAGAATTTGGGTTAGTTAAAGCTTCTGGCGCTGCAATTAAAACTTTAGGCACCGAGATGGCGACGTATTTATCAAGTTACCGAACTGAAGGGGCATTTGTTATAAGCCTTGTGATCTTAGCGGTTTGGATCGTGGCAACTTTTATTTCAGGAGCACTGCTTGGCGTACATAAAAAATCTTAATTATAAAATCGATGATTTTAGTTTGGTTATCTCTGATCTTGAAATTAAAGAAAACACAGTCACAGTGCTGATGGGGCCATCAGGTTCAGGTAAAACAACGCTGTTTAATTTAATCACGGGATTTATTCCGCACACTGATTGGACTTTTGAAATCGGTGGTGTTGATTTAGCAAAATTATCTATCGAAGACAGACAGCTGGGTGTGGTTTTTCAAAGCCATGAGTTATTTCCGCACTTAACAGCGCGTGAAAATGTTGAAGTAGTCATGAAGGCTCGTGGTAACACGAACAGTGAAGCTTTAAATCAACTCGCAAAATATAAAACAATTTTGCAATTAGAAGCTTGTTGGAATACCAAAGCGCATGTGCTTTCGGGTGGTGAAAAACAACGAGTCTCTTTATTGCGTGCGCTTATGGCAAAACCTCGCATGCTTTTATTAGACGAGCCGTTTTCATCATTAGATGAGCACAATAAAGAAGAGGCTCGCTACGTCGTTAAATCCGCTCTAGAGGCAGCTAAAACCACGGCCCTGTTAATTAGCCATGACCCCAAAGATGCCCAATTCTTCGGGCCACAATTGGTGCAATTGGCCAACGGGAAGATTAAAAAGCCCTAAATTTCACTTGGGGCTGACCAATATTTTGACAACCTGGTAACTAGTAAAAAGACCCTACGTTAACTGAGCATTTCAGAGCGAAATCTGCTATAAGAAAGCCGTTGTGAAAAAGCTTTCTTTAGCCCTTATTTTTATGAATATTTTTCTGCTGCTTGGTTGTGGTGGTGGAAGTGATTCGTCAAAATCTAAACGCTATGCACGCACACCGAAAAAAGTTTTAAGCGAAGCTGAAAAAGCAAAGTACATTACACCAACGATTTATCATGTCGCCGATTACTCTTCGCTCAATGTTTCGCAATGTTCTGAAAAGACAGAGATCAGCTTGCGTAAAAGCAAAGATAATTTTGTAAAAGTTCCGGTTTGTCGCAAAGCTTTTAAAGGCTGCGCCCTTCAAGGAAGCTGTTATATTCAAGTCGATGGCCAAAAAACCATGATTAACTATCACAAAAAAGTAAATGGTGTTGTGCAGTTTATGCTTGTGGATAGATCTGTGTGTAAGCATGGCTTGGGCGATTCGAGTGATAAAAAACAAAGCTTCAAAACGATGTGTTTAGATCCGTTTTATTCGGTAGCAGCAGATACGGATATTTATCCTTTAGGCGCTGTAGTTTATATTCCAGCCGTGCGTGGTGCTTCTTTACCGGATGGCTCAGTTCATGACGGTTATTTTGTAGTACGTGATACCGGTGGTGGCATTGATGGCCGCGGTCGTTTTGATTTCTTCACAGGCGACGTTGGTCTTAACGCAAGCAACCCTTTTTCAAACCTTGGTCTGGGTGGTGAATCGAATTTCGATTACTTTATTGTCTCAGGATCAGAAGCTCAATCGGTGCGTGAGCGCCGCGCGTTTCCACTGCTTAAATAAGCCCTCGACTAGACTTCTTATTTACCTCTTTAACCTTTATTTTACAGAGTGAAATTCCGAAAAAAGTAATGTGCGTTTAGATGCCATGTCGCAAATCTTTTTAACGATTCTCGGATTAGCCCTTCTTACTTGGGTGGGTAAGTATCTTTTTGTACTTTATTACTACAGAAAAAAGAAAGAAGAGATTAATCGTCTTGAAGCGCGCACAGCGGTTTTACGTATGCTTTTAAAAGCAAAGCTAAAACGTAAAGGTTCGCAAATGCAAGATCAGTACAAAGATGACAAAGAATTTTTAGCAGCAATCACGTCTAAGTTAGAATTGCTTACAACTTTTAATTTTCATCGAAGTTCTGATTATGACGATGTTTTAAATATTTTAACATCGATCTCTGAAGCTATTGATATGCAGACGGTGAAAGAAAATCCTGCTCTGTATACAGCTCATCATGTGCATGCGGCGAAAGCCCGCGAAGATGTGCTTGCGAGCGATATTGACCAAGCAACAGCGAGCGCGAATGATAACTCAAACAAGTACAATGATCATAGAGCGCAACTTGATCGCTGGTCGCAGCTTTTGAAGTACGATAAAGGCAACTTGTATATTGTGAAAGAGCTTGTTGAAACAACAGAAGAATTAAAAGTAAAAGTTGAACTTTATAATATTGAACAAGAAAACAAAGAGCTTAAGTTGCCAGTGCCAAATTTAATCGTGGTTGATAGTTTTGAAGGTTTGCGCGCACTTATTAATCGCGACCAAGAAAAATTTAAAGCCGGTAAAGAAGCTAAAAAATCGAATAATCAAGATCCCGAGTTAGCCGAAATCGAAGCGGCTAAGAAGGCCAAGCCATCAAGTGGCAGCGGCAATCAAAACGTAGCCTAGCTGCATCCTAATTTTCAGTAATTTAAAAGCTATTTAATTCACTTAAGATGTGTCTTAGGCTGATACATTCACTTATCTAAATTCATAAAAATCGTATAAATATTAAAGTTTTAACGCATCATGTCGATAATACGTGTGACTATCGAACTGGACTAAAGGCTTGCCGGGTTGGCGAGGTCAGTTCCACATTATAAAGGAACACGTATGTCGCTTCGGATAAACACGAACGTGGCCGCTTTTGGCGTGCAAACCGCCATGGCCAAAACTGAAAGGGAGCTGGAAAACTCTATGAAGAGTCTATCTTCAGGAAATCGCTTTTCTCAGATCAGCACTGACCCTGCTGATAAAGCCATATCAGAAGATTTAAAAAGTGATATTGCTGGTATGGATGTGGCCCGCCGAAATGCGGAGCAGGCGGGAAGTTTTGCCGCCGTTGCTGAAGGTGGTATGGCCGAGCAAACGAACTTGATTGTTCGTATGCGTGAGTTAGCTGTACAAGCCGCCAGTGATACGTATTCAGATACCGAACGATCGTTCATGCAAACCGAATTTGAAAAACTACAACAAGAGGTTGATCGTATCGCGATGACGAGTGCTTTTGGTTCGAGAAAATTACTCGACGGAACATCACAGGATATTGATATTCAGGTCGGTACGAATGGCGATGCGAATTCTAGAATTACCTTCAACGCAGACACAGACACTACATTAGCGGGATTAGGTCTTGGTGGTACGACTGTGGCTGAGAAGTCTGATGCGCGAGATGCGCTTGAAGCTTTAGATGAAGGATTGAATCGTATTTCAATGCAAAGATCTAAGTACGGCGCTTTACAATCACGCTTAGAATCGACTTCTAATTTCTTAGCGGCTTCAATTGAAAGTGTGTCTGGTGCGAATTCAAAACTCGCAGATACAGATCTAGCAAAAGAAGTTTCAAACTTAAGAAAAAATCAGGTTCTTCAGCAATATCAAAGTGCACTTTTAAATACCGCCAACGAACAAGTCGGTATTGCTTTGCGCTTAATCGGCTAATCAATTTTGGCTTTGGTCTGGGTTAAACTAGACCAAAAGCCAGGGGTTCTCAAAAAAAAGTTTAAAAATATTAACTAGTTATCTCGCTTACTTAACGTATTGCGTCAAACAAAAACTAGACCAAGGGCTAAAGTCGACTAGACCATGGTCCGAAATAGTTGTTGTACGTTAGGTGATCTAGAAGAAGCGCAAGCGAGAGACCAGTTCGATAGTCAAACTTACCGGTCTTTAAAAATCCTCTAGAGAACTCATGAAGGAAAACCTTGGCAGTCACCATAGGCCCTTCATGAGTTCATCATCCTAAAAAATACATTTGAATATATTTTTTAAATTTTTGGGGTTTAACCAAAAAAGTAACAAATAACTATTTAGGGAAAATAGGGGGATATCTATATGGGTTTAAGAATTTCAACAAACATGGCGTCAATTTCTGCGCAACGTGCGATGTCTGGACAAACTAAACGTTTGGAAAAAGCATCAGCATCATTAGCAACTGGTAATCGTATTACTAAAGCAGCCGATGACTCTGCAGGTCTTGCGATCGCTGAGAATATGAAAATGGAAATCCGCGGTACTGTGCAAGCTCGTTCGAATGCGTTCAATGCGATTTCGACGATTCAAGTTGCAGAGGGTGGTCTTTCGGAGCAAGCGAACTTAATTGCACGTTTACGTGAGTTAGGTGTACAGGCAGCATCTGATACCGTAGGTGAGACTGAGCGTTTTTACTTACAACAAGAGGCGAGTTCAATCACTGAAGAGATTGATCGTATTTCTAAAACAACGAAGTTCGGTGATAAATTCTTACTGAACGGTACAAATCCGTCGTATGACTTCCACGTGGGATCTGACTCTTCTAAAGAGAACGTGATCACATTTACTTCTGAAGCCGATGCGACAATTGATGGCTTAGGTTTATCAAGCGTTAATATCTCGGATAAAGAGGGTGCGCGTGATATGTTAAGTACCTTAGATGGTGCCTTAGAAAAAGTATCAAGAATGCGTTCAGGTTTTGGTGCGGTTCAATCGCGCTTAGAATCAACAGTTAACGGTCTTGATAGTAAACAAGAAAACTTACAAGCCGCTCGTTCACGCTTAATGGATGCGGACGTAGCGAAAGAATCTGCCGATTTAGCTTCAGCTTCGATGTTACAACAAGCTTCGATCAGCGTGTTATCACAAGCGAACCAACAGCCATACCAAGCGATGAAACTTATCGGTTAATCGTGTTTTGAATGAGTGGGGCATGCTTAACGGCATGCCTCGCAAACTTAAACCTTAGGGTTTTAAGTTTTAAGATCAGCTCGATTTTTCAAACTGATCTTACAAGTTAAAATTTAAAGATTTTAAAAGTTTTGGAGTTATCGCCCTATTGATAGCTTCTTAAACCCGGGCTCTGACGGTTGTTCGTCAGAGCTTTTTTTTTGCCTTTTTCTCGCGACTTGACGTTGGCTTACATACGCGCGGCAGTGGGGGCACCGCCCGGCCTCCGTGCTTACGGCTGATTCGAACTTCGACTTCCTGTTTATTTTAACCGACTCCCGGCACCGCCCCGAAACTTGCGTTTCTAGCGGGTATGAATCAACTCACATTTATTAAGAGTAGAATTAGAAAAGCACATGGTGGAGATTTATCTTTAGGAAAACGCCGTAGTCGACGTCCTCTCGACATAAAGAAGCCGATGCATGTTACCTTGCGGTCGGAATTTGCTTATTCGGGGCGGTGCCTGCTTAAACATCGGAAAATGATTGATACTATTGTAAAAAAGGCATCTCGTCGTTTTAGGATTTCAGTTTATGAGAAAGCTATTTGCGGGAATCACCTTCATTTATTAGTGCGCGGAAAAACACGCTTTGAAATTCAAAATTTTTTTCGTGTGGTGGCCGGTCACATAGCTCAGCAAATTCTAGAGCTACATCCATTACGTGCTAATGAGAAACCCAGAGCAAGGGGCGGTGCCCCCGGGATTAAGAAGAATACATGTAAGCATGCGAAAAATCAGAGAAAGTTTTGGGCGGCTCTTATATATTCGAGAGTACTTTCTGGGTGGGGGAATGAGTTTCGCATCGTCAAAAAATATATCGAGCAAAATACTCTCGAAGCGTTGGGTGTGATTCCATATCAGATCCGTAAATCACGGTATAATGTGATGATTACACGAACGCGGGCGGTGCCCCTTCAGATTTAAGCGAAGGAGCGTTGACCTGTGGATTTAGTTATCTAAAATTCGATTTCGTCTGGGTTGATGTAGTAGCCGTCGTTGCCTTTTTCTACTTGGTCGGCGGTTTTTGGTTTTACTTCGTCTTTGTTTTTTGGGGCTGCTTCTTCTTGTTGTTTAGCTTTTACTTTTGGCTTTGCACCTTGTTTTTTTGCTGGGGCTGCTGCTTCATCACCTGGCATTGGTGGCATGTGGTCTTCTAGTGGTGCATCTGGAATGATACCTTGAATTTCTTGGTTGTTTTCAACGACAGGGCATGAACTTACTACGCGAGCGATCGTGTAGCCTGTCATCTTTTGTACTAAATTGTACACGCATGCACCTTGCTGTAAGTGGTCTGACATAATCATTAATGACGGAGAGTATCTGCGGTCACATTTATCAACGATATATTGATAGTCTTGTAAAGCAGCGATGCCTTTGTTTTTAAAAACGCAGTCGTTTTCTTGTAAAGTCTCTGAAGGTGAAGTTAATGTGCGGCCCGGATCGGCTTGTACTTGGTGAGCTAGAGTTAATCCTAACAAAACCGTTAACATCATTAATAACTGCTTCATGGGGGCTCCTTTAAAGCTTAAGCGACAAAAAGTGGTCCTCTGTTCAATAGAACTACATTCCCTTACGGTAAAAGCCCTCTATTTTCACTCTGAAGGCGCTTATCTATCGCTGCCAATATCAATGCGAAAATACAGCCAAGTTCTGGCGTGTTAAAGCGTGTAAAAACACAGAGTTTTTGATTTGTTTATTTGGTGCCTGCCCCAGTAATTTTAAAAGCGTTTTCTCCTCTGAAATTAAATAAAATTTATTTAAATTTTATACTCGACGAATAGTCTTCAGACTTACAGCTACGGACTAGATAGCTCATAGGTCTAAATAGATAGAAGTCTGTCATTTATAGGTCTTGTACAGACTAGCTGAGACCATGTGCGGACCAGTTTTTTACTGGACCTTGGTTTTGAAAATCACTGGTTTTCGGTCTATTTTTCAAATCCTTAGTCTAGTTTGCCTCCGTCGAAGGTCCAGATTTACAAGACGCGACTAAAGAGCATCACAGACTCGCCGAAAGGTATATCAAGCAAGCGATCGAGACTCGACTGGATAGTCTGGAGATATTTGAAGTTGTGACTGACTTCAAGTGTTGACGAAGGGCTGTTAAGACGGGTGCAGGTCACCAAAACGTACAAAAAACCGGACTACATAGTGTGGTCCGGTTTTAAAACAAAAAAGAGGTCTAACATGGGATTAAGAATTTCAACAAACGTAGCAGCGATTAATGCACAAAGAGTAATGAGTGGTAACACTCGTGAAGCAGGCAAATCAATGGCTCAATTATCAACTGGTTCACGTATCACTAAAGCCGGCGATGACGCTGCAGGTTTAGCGATTTCTGAGAACTTAAAATCAACTATCCGTTCATACGGTCAAGCATCTAGAAATGCTAATGACGGTATCTCGATGATCCAAACTGCTGAGCAGTCAATGGGTGAAATTTCTAACGTGTTAACTCGTATCCGTGAGTTAGGTATCCAAGCTTCTTCTGATACTATTGGTGACCAAGAACGTGGTTTTATCCAAAAAGAGGTTGATGCTCTTAAATCTGAAGTACAACGTGTAGCTGAATCTACAGCTTTCGGTTCTCGTAAATTATTAGATGGTACTGGTGGCGTTTATGATATCCACGTAGGTACATCTGCTAATCCTTCAACTGACTGGATCGGTTACGATGCTTCTACAACTAACGTAACTACAGATGCATTAGGTATCGCTTCATTAGATTTTACAAATAAACAAGGTGCTCGTGACGGTTTAGCGGCTTTAGATACAGCGCAATTATCAGTAAACGGTTCACGCGCTAACTTAGGTGCTTTACAAAATCGTTTAACTTCAACAACTGATGTTATCGGTACAATGGTTGAATCTATGTCTGCTGCGAACTCTCGTCTACGTGATGCTGATATCGCTGCAACAACTTCTGAATTAGCTCGTAACCAAGTGTTACTACAAGGTACTACTTCTGTATTATCTCAAGCTAATCAGCAACCACAAATGGCTCTTAAATTAATCGGTTAATTATAATTGAATAAATGGTTGGGCGGGGTGCGACCTCGCCCTGCTCAACAATTTAAATATTGCTCGGCTAGCTTGGTAACCACTAAGCTAGCCTTTTTTTTTGGTTTTTCATGATTACGGGGAAATTGTTGCTGGTTTTGATCTGCCTCCGGCAGACCTTTTTTCTGAAGGGCCGACCTCTCGGTCGTCCTTGGTGCTAAATTCGTTGTTTTGTTGTTTTGCTTACTTTGTGTTCATCAATATCTTTTCATTTGGCTAAACAAAGGCGCATACGCTTGTTGCTGCAAGGCAATAGTCGTTATGGTGGCTGCTCTTGATAGTGAAAGGAATAATCATGTTCAAAAAAAGTTTTTTAGTTCTATCAGTTATTGTTTCTAGTTTGTCGGCTTTTGCTGCTGAAACTGCGGCTCCAAAAGTGGCGGCCATTAAACCTCCGGAAAAAGAATTAGTAATTTACTCGGCTCGTAAAGAAGAATTGATCAAGCCTCTATTGGATCAGTTTACGGCTAAGACTGGTATTCCAGTTAAAATGCTTTCTGATGATGCGCCGAAATTATTGGCTCGTATTGAATCAGAAGGGGCTCAATCTCCAGCAGATGTTTTAATCACTGTGGATGTAGCGAATTTAACAATCGCTAAAGATAAAGGTTTATTCGCGAAATTAAATTCTAAAACTTTAAATAAAAATGTTCCGGCATTATACCGTGATAAAGACGGTGAATGGTTTGGTTTAAGTAAACGTATTCGCGCGGTTTTCTACAATAAAGAAAAAGTAAAACCAGAAGAATTATCAACTTACGAAGACCTTGCGAATGAAAAATGGAAAGGTTCAATCGTAGCCCGTTCATCTTCGCATCCGTACAACCAATCTTTATTTGCTCACTTAATCAAAGTTCACGGCGAAGACAAAGCTACGGCTTGGGCTAAAGGTTTTGTATCTAACTTAGCCCGCCCTCCACAAGGTGGCGATTCTGATCAATTACGTGCGGTAGCTTCTGGTGAAGCAAAACTTGCGATCTCTAACAGCTACTACTACGGTAAAATGTTAACTTCAGAATTACCTGAAGATAAATTAGTGGCCCAAAAAGTGGGTATCTTTTTCCCGAATCAAAAATCGGCTAAAGGTGAATTAAACGGAGTACACGTAAATATCAGCGGTGGTGCGGTTCTTAAAACTTCTAAAAATGCGAAAAACGCACAAAAACTTTTAGAATTCTTAAGCTCATCTGAAGCACAAGATTTATACGCAAGTTTAAATAAAGAATTTCCAGTATTAGCGACTGCAAAATCTGATTCTGTATTAGCTTCTTGGGGACCATTTAAAGAAGATAAAACTTTATTAGGCGCATGGGCACCTCACTCTAAACAAGCGACTTTAATTTCTGATAAAGTTGGCTGGAAGTAATTCCATGCTTCGAGCGGCGGCGCTGTTATTAGCCGCTTTATGTATAGCGCCGTTTTTGGTGATAGCCTTCGCATGGTTAATGCGAATTTCTCCAGAGACGGCGGCGGCCTGGCAACATGTGGTTCAGTTTCTATTAACTGACTACATTATCGAAACGTTGTTGCTGGGAATCGGTGTAGCTTTCACGGCTGTAATCGTGGGAGTTACAACGGCGTGGGTTTCTTCACGCTTTTCTTTCTTCGGACAATCTGTTTTACAATTTGCAATGATTTTACCGTTAGCAGTTCCTGCTTACGTGTCGGCTTACGCTTATGGTTGGCTTTTTGAATACGCGGGTCCGCTGCAAACGTTACTGCGTGAATTTACCGGGTGGGAAAAAGGTGATTATTATTTTCCACAGTTTAGAAATTTAGGTGGTGCGATTATCGTTATCGGATTTTCGACAGTGCCCTATGTGTACTTGTTAGCACGCACCGCTTTTTTAACTCAGCCTTTAGAGTGGTGGCAGGCGGCTTCATCGATGGGTTCATACCCTCGTCATTTTTTCTGGCGTGTAGCGCTTCCAGCAGCTCGTCCTTTTATTTTTGCCGGTGGATTAATGGCTTTGATGGAAGCCTTAGCCGACATCGGAACCGTGTCGATTATGGGTGTACAAAGTTTTGGGGCTGGCATTTATCGCAGCTGGTTTTACTTAGGTGAGCCGTTAGTTGCTGCGCGCTTAGCGGTGGTTCTTTTAGTTTTTGTATTTTTTCTGATGGCAGCAGAAGCGTTTAACCGACGCAGACAACGTTTTTCAGCCATTATTCAGAATACTGAAGTTAAAAAAATTCCGCTTACACAAGGTAAAAACTTTTTAGCTTTTTTAGTTTGTCTGTTTCCGGTGTTGGTTGGTTTTATTATTCCGGTTTTAGTTTTGTTCAGGCTTCTCATGTATAACAAGGTGTTTTCACTGGCGATGTTAGATGTGAATTTTATCTGGCAAACACTGCGCTTAGGTGGCTTAAGTGGATTAATCGTCGCAGTTGTAGCACTTGTCATGGCTTTAGCTGAGCGATTTCATCCGAAAGGGTGGCTTCGCTATTTTACAGGTTTAGCGAATGTGGGTTATGCAATTCCCGGAGCGGTATTAGCTGTAGGATTGATGTTACTTTTTGGTTTTCTACAAAAAAATTTATTTCCGAATTCTTTTATTACCGGAACGATCGTCGCTTTGTTAGTAGCTTATGTCGTGCGTTTTGTGGCAACAGCTTACCATCCGCTGCACAGTGGGTTTACGCGTATTCCAAGAGAGTATGATCAAGCTTCAGCCGCGTTAGGAAAAAACAAATGGGTCACTTTCTGGCGTGTGCAGCTTCCGTTGTTATGGCTTCCGCTTTGTGTAGCCTTCTTAGTTGTGTTTTTAGATACGGTTAAAGAATTATCGGCGACCCTGATTTTGCGGCCGTTTGATGTAAAGAATTTAGCAATTGTCGCTTTTGAATTTGCCAGTGATGACCGCCATGTTGAAGCGGCACCGTATGCGTTAACGTTAATTGGTTTAAGCACTGTGGCTGTGATTATTTTATTTCGCTTGTATGATAAGTTAAAGGTGTACCGATGAGTGTAAGATTAGCTAACGTAACTTATAAATATCCTGCCGCTAACCGCGGTGTTAACGATGTTTCATTTACCCTTGAAAGCGGAAAAATTGCTTGTTTACTTGGGCCATCGGGTGCCGGTAAATCCACTTTATTAAAAATAGTGGCGGGTTTTGTAACTCCAGACGGCGGTGATGTTTTTATTCACGATAAAAAAGTAGCGACGGGTAATAAAGAGTTAGTGCCTGTGCAAAAACGTGAAATCGGAATTGTATTTCAGCAGCACGCCCTTTTTCCGCATATGACAGTGGCTGAAAATATTTTGTACGGCTGCCGTAGGCCAAAATCAGAACGTAAAGATTTTTTATTACAGCTTTTAAATGAATTTAAAATCGAAATTCACAAAGATAAATACCCGCATGAAATTTCAGGCGGCGAAGCCCAGCGCGTAGCTGTGGCCCGTGCGATAGCTTCAGAGCCGCGAGTTCTGCTGATGGATGAACCATTTTCTAGTTTAGATCAAAGTTTGCGCGCACAAGTTGAACAGCAGTGTTTAAATATCATTCGCGAAAGAAAACTAACGGCTTTGATTGTGACTCACGACGAATCCAGTGCCCAAACTATGGGTGATTTAATTATCCGGATCTAGACCGACGTCTTAATTCAAGATTTTTTAATAATTCACCGATACGTAGGGTATGAATGTAAAAAATCTTGCCGGTAACGCCATCATTAATACATTACCATCAACTCAGCAGCAGCCTGAAACGAAGGCTATTAAGTCTGAGAATACGCATGACCGTGATGCCAACGGGCAACAGTTGTATCAAAAACAGCAAAAGAAAAAAGAAAAAATGACTCGCGAGCAGGCTGAAAAAGCCATTGCTAATTTAAATGCGAAACATTTTATGTTGGATATGAAATGGGTGGCTGTTTTAGTAGAAGACGAAGGTTATTTTTACGCCGAAGTAAAAGATCAAAGCCAAAATCTTATTCGGAAAATCGCAGAGCACGATCTGTGGGAAGTATTCGAAACTCCAACAAACGAAACTTCGCAAAAAGGCAATCTCCTTAAGCGCACCGCTTAAAATTTCAAAAATATTTTTCAATTTTAGCACTAGGACGACCGAATGGTCGGCCCTTTAGAATAAGGTCAGCCGGAGGCTGATCAAAACCAGAAGCTCTAGCGTTTAGCTTTGATTCCTAAATTGGTAATGATGAGTTTCTCATATTCTTTCATTAGAAAATTAAAAATCTGACGTTCTGGAATATCATAGAGCTTAATCAGCTTTTTTAAGATATCCCATGGGGGCGAGCATTTGCCGCGTTCCCAGTTAGAAACAAACTGCGACTTGCACTGACAGGCTTTTGCAACGTCAATTTGCGTGAGATTTTGACTCTCGCGTTTTTCTTTCAGGTATTCACCCAACTTACCAAAGTGTTGTTTCAGGGCTGTTTTGTTTTCCATAGGTCTTGAGACTACTTAAAAAACGGTGTCTTCGTCTAGCTATGCTGCCTCTATCCAGAGTAAAGTCTATGGGTCATTTTTGCCCACTCGCCCGAGGGCTAAACTTAGTCCAATGACAAACCATTGACTCACAAAATATCGACGAACTCTGTCATACTGTTTCAAGAGCTGAATTGTTTTTCATGGAGGAAATACAGTGCCAGTACGTGTTAGCGGTTTATCAGGAGGATTGCCCCCGAATCTGGTCGATCAAGTGATCGAAGCAGAGCGCATGCCGTTAAAGAAAATGGAAGAAGATAAAGGCAAAGTCCAAGACAAAGTAAAGCTCGTTACTGAATTCGAAACAAAAATTAATGATATTCTAAAAAATTTAAATACTCTTGTTGGTTCTCGCGGTTTCAGCGATATGAAGTTTATGTCAGGTTTTCCTGATATCGTTGACGGAACTGTAGATGCTTCGGTGGCTGAGTCAGGTGACTGGACATTAGAAGTCATGCAGTTAGCGACAAAACCTTCGATTGTTTCAAATGGTATTTCTGATAAAGACAAATCTTCAATCGGCGTAGGCTACATTAAATTTGATACTCCAGAAGGTACGCAAGAAGTTTACATCGACGAAGACAATTCGACGTTAGATAAAGTTGCAGCAAAAATTAATGCTGCTAACGTAGGTGTTAAAGCTACAGTTATTAACGATAGAAAAGATTCTGTTGATTGTTACCGTTTACAATTAACCGGTGCAAAAACCGGTAATGACCACTCGGTGGAATTTCCGACAGTGTACATGGTTGACGGGGATTTCGACTTTGAATTCTCTGAGCAGTTAGCGGCTAAAAATGCCCGTTATAAATTAAATGGCCATGAGTTCGAAGCGGCTGAAAATAAAATCACTGATGCAATTCCAGGTGTAACTTTAGATTTAAAGCAAGCCCGCGAAGGTACTCCGGTTAAATTAACTGTGACTGAAAACTTTGATGTGATCGGTGAAAAAGTTAAAACATTCGTTGATGCTTATAACGGCGCTTTAAGTTTTATCCAAACTCAAAATAAATTGACTGAAACTAAAGATGGTATGCAGCGCTTAGGCCCATTAGGTGGTGATAGTATGCTGCGTATGACTGAGGGGCGTTTACGTCGTATTATTCAAGACGTTCAACAAACGAACAGCTCGTATGAGCGTATTTTAGAATTAGGTATCGAATTTAACCGTAACGGTACATTAGAGTACAAAGCCGATAAATTTAAAAAAGCCGTCGCTGAAGATCCGCGTGATGTGATCGAATTTTTACGTGGTGATTTAAATAATACAGGATTTATCACGAGCATGCGTAAGCGTATTCGTGAAATCACAGATCCGCAAACTGGTGCAGTAGGTACTCGTAAGAACAGTATGCAGAACCAGGTGAAATTAATAGATCAAAAAATTGATAGAAAAGAAAAACAGCTCGAAAAGCGTGAAGAATCTTTACGTCGCCAATTCGCAAATATGGAAGAGGCTATGTCAAAGATGAACTCGCAGGGCGCAGCCTTAGGAAGGGGACAAGGGTAGAGTATGGCAGCTAATCCATATCAGAAGTACAAACAGACATCGATAACGAGTGCTCCGCGTGAGCAGATCTTATTGATGTTATATGAAGGTGCAATCAAGTTTACAAAACTTGCTATGCAAGCCGCAGAACAAAAAAAGGTCGCTGAGCGCGGAACAAACTTAATGCGTGCTTACGATATTATTATGGAACTTCAAGTGTCGCTGGACCACAAAGTTGGGGGCGATATCGCGAAACAACTAGATCAGTTGTATACGTTTATCCTGGATCAATACACCAAAGCCAATGTTTCTGGTGAAGTTGAACCACTAAAAAATGCATTAAAAGTTATTGAGAATCTTTACGAGGGCTGGAAAGGCGCCGTTGAGAAATATAAAAAAGAGCAAGACGCCAAAGGGGGCACAGCATGATCCGCTTAGTTCAATTAATGACAGAGAAAAACCACTTTCTTGAGAAGTTTTATACTTTGAATGAACAACAGATCATTAAACTTGAAAGCGGTCATTATGAAGAAATCGAAGCGTTTTACAATAAACGCGAAGATTTGATCAATATTCTTAAATATATTGATACAGAAATTAATAAAGCCCATATGCAGCACAAAGATATTAACGGTGTGTTTACTGAAACAGATAAACGCGCGTTACGTGAGTGCATGCGTGCTAAAGAAATGTTTGTATCGCGTATTTTAGATCAAGACATGCAAGTGTTAGCTTTAATCGATGAAGCTAAAACTAAGATCATTCGCGAGTTACAAGACGTTCGATTGGCTAAAAAAGCCATGAACAGCTACAAGAGCGCCTAGGGCAGGCTGATCAAAAGTTGCCTAGCCTTTTTGTTGGCCAGTCAGCAAATTGACTTGGTTGTCATAAAAAAACGAATACTGAATTTGAATGGGAGCGAAAGCTCCCATTTTATTTGATCCTAAGCTCTGGCATTCACCTTGCTTTATAAAATCTTGTAGAAGCCGCTAAGGACTAGCGGTCCAGTTAACTGCTCGGAGGCAAGGAATGCTACATACGAACAGCCAGTTTCAAACGGCTCAAGAACTTTTTAAAAACGGTCAATACAAAAAATCATTTTTAAACTTGATCAAGATTTCGACTGAATTTTCTAACGAACCTGAATTTTTAAGACTGTTATCGCAAGTGCAAATGTCTTTAAAAGATTTCACGGGCCAATTAAAAACTTTGCAAGTGTTGTCGCGCAAGAGCACAGACATCGAAGATAAAGTAAAATACATGATGGCGCTACTTTCGCAAGGTCAGCGTAACGAATCATTAGATGAAGCTTTAAAACTATTAACTATGCCACTTACGAAAACTGAAAAAGTTTTTGTTTTTAAAGCCTTAATCAGAATCTACTCTGTAGAAAATGACTTTGAAGGTTTAGAAGATGTTTGCCGCGAACTTGGCACTTTAGGTATTAACGACGCCGAAGTCAGCTATTCACACGCTTTAGTTGAAGCTGCAAAAGGTGAATTAGATCAAGCTATTGAACATTTACGCCAAGCGGTTGTTGATAACCCTTTATTTGATACAGGTTGGGCGGCCTTAGGTTTATATCACTACAAAAAAGGCGATATCGAATTAGCAAAAGCTAATTTAGAGAAAGCTTTAGATATTAATCCTGCCAATACAACGGCTTTAAAACATATTTCAAATTGGGTTGATGACTCGCAGCCGGATGAATTAAATGCCACTTTAGAAAAAGTAAATTACTACTTACAAAAATTTAACTTTGACGAAGAAATCTCTGGTTGCCACGCGAACCTTTTAATTAAAAAAGGCCAAGCGGAGTTAGCCCAATTAGAAATCGATAAGTTAACTTATTATTTTGGAAATTAATTGAGAACGTGCTAGCCTTTTTAGGTGAACGTTTACGTACAAAACCAATACTTAGACCAAGTTAAACATACTGTTCAAAGTTTAGGTGTTGGTTTGTCTGAAAATCTTGGGTCTCCGGCTGATTTGGCGGTTTTTGACAGCCGCCATATTCCAAGCCAACAACATCTTTCACAATTTAAAGAAAAAGTTCTGATCGTCGATCATGAAGGCGTTGATTTTAATACGCTCAAACAGGTGAATCCTCGTTTAGTGGTGAAGTCTTCTGAATTTTCAAAACTGCAAGAATTAATTCAAGCGTTAAGTGCACAGAATAGTTCTGTCTTTAAAGCGGCTGATTTGGTGCCCGTTGATGAAAGCAGTCAAATCGAAAGTTTAAAAAAAGAACTTCAGGAAAAATCAGAATCTCTTAAATACTTCGTTAACGAAGAAAACCTAAAAAAACAAAAAGAGAAAAAGCTTTTATACTTCTTAGATTTCTTAAATGCAGAACAAGATACACCTGAATTTATGGAAAACCTGTGTGAGCTTTTATGGATTGACCTCAAAAAATTAGGTTCATTTAATGTTTTAGGTTTTATCGTTACTCTTTCGCCGCAAGATAACGCTTTTATTATCTACGACGGAAAACAAGCTAAATTTAATTATAATATTCGTTTTTTAGGGCAGGATGAAAAACAGTACGCTGTTCAATTGGCGGATATTTTACAGCGCCCGTTGGCAGCGACAAAATTTTGGACCAGTGAAAAAAATGGTTTAAAAAGTTTTTTCTTTTTAGAAAACCGCGGAACGGTTGCTTCTCCTGAGAATTTGGATTCTTATATTTCTGAGCGTGTCGATTTAATGGTGATGATGATTCAGCGTCACATTGCCCAATTGCAAACCAGTTACTTATTAAATAAATGGAATGTCTTTGGTAAGGCGTACCAGCAACCGATGCACGTGATTGATGCTAATTACACTCTGGTGCAGTCAAATTTCTTTGATCAAAGCCAAAGTGTTAAATGTTACGAAAAATTAGCGGGCCGCGCATCACCTTGTGAAAATTGTCCGGTACAAACGCAGAAAAATGTAAGTCCGGTAACGATTCATAATAAGAAATACAAATCTTACGCGACTAATTTTTCAACGGATAGCGATTATTATTTTGTATTCTACGAAAGCCAAAGTGAATCTGACTTAGTTAAGTCGAACATGATTCAGAATGAAAAAATGAACGTGATCGGGCAGCTGGCCAATCACTTAGCGCATGAGCTGAATAACCCGCTAACTGGTTTAAAACTTGCGACTGAATTTATTTTGCAGCAACCACAGCTTGAAATGACGGTAAAAAATGATTTCACCGAAGTTTTAAAAGGGATTGATCGTTGTAAAAATATTATCACTGACTTATTAGAGTTTAGTTCTGATCAAAGCCCGGCATTAACCATCGGAACTGTCGATGAAGTGGTTAAAAAGACGATGCCACTTTTAAAATCGATCACACGTACCTTTAATGTGTTTATCGATATTAAAAGTGTACCTGTGCGTATGAATGCCGGACATCTGCAGCAGATTATTTTTAACTTAGTTAAAAATTCTTGCCAGGCGATGCCAGCCAAGGGTTCGATTAAAATTTACGATATGGATACGCCAAGCCACTATGATGTGATCTTTGAAGATAACGGCAGTGGTTTACCTGAAAGCATTAAAAGCCATCTGTTCCAGCCATTTGCGACGACCAAACAAAGTGGTGAAGGTACGGGTTTAGGTTTATACATTTCAAAAAGTTTAGTTAAGCGTATGCATGCTGATCTTTTGCATGATGCCAATTACAAAAATGGCACGCGATTTATTTTAAGGTTCTTTAAATGAAATTATTAATTTGTGACGATGAAGATTTAATCCGTAAATCATTGGCCCGTGCTTTTCGTGCCCAAGGCCATGAAGTGATTGAGGCTGAAAACGGCGCGGTGGCTTTAGAGTTGCTCAAGACGAACGATATTGATTTACTCGTGCTTGATTTATTAATGCCCGAAAAAAATGGTTTTGATGTTTTAGCTGAAATGACCGTGGTTAAACCTGTGATTATCATTTCAGCCTTCTCGGGCCAACAGCAAGGGCACTTTCATGCTGAAGATTATCCTCAGGTGGTGGGTTTTATTAAAAAACCTTTTGACCACTTAAGTGTTGTGATACAAGAAATGACCAGTATTTATGAGAATTATATCAGGAAAGTATAAAGGAAGACCCTTAGTCAGCTTTAAGGCCGACCATATCCGACCGACCATGGATCGAGTCAAGGAAACTCTATTCAATAAATGGATGGGGTATGTGGACGAATCTAAAGCGTTAGACCTGTTTGCGGGTACCGGAAATCTAGGCCTAGAGGCCCTTTCACGTGGTGCCAAGCATGTTACTTTTGTGGAAAAGAATCCTAAATCTGTGGATATTATTCGTAAAAACATCGAACTTTTAAAGGTCGCTAAAGACGAACATATGATTATTCAAAAGGACGTATTTTCGTTTATAAAGTCGTATCAGGGCGAAGGCTTCGATATAATCTTTATTGACCCTCCATTTACCGAAAAACTTGCGGATGATGTGATGACGGCTTTAGCTAGTAGCCAATGTTTTCATCAAAATACCGTGATTGCCATTGAAGCCATTAAGCAGGAAAAGATCGGCACCGAATACGGCGATTTGATATGCTATGACAAACAAGATTATGGCGACAAAAGTCTTTCCCTGTTCTCTAAAAAAGCGCTAGATTAATCCCTGTTCGGGAGTAGTCACGTGTCACAGATCGCTGTATATCCAGGAAGTTTTGATCCAATCACATCAGGCCATGTGGATATTATCCATCGCCTGTCAGATATGTTCGGCGAAGTGATTGTTTTAGTCGCTCAGTCAGGTGACAAGACTTACATGTTCAGCGCTGAAGAGCGTGCTGAGTTTGTTCGTAAACAATTTTCTCACAAAAAAAATGTCAAAGTAGATATCTTTCAAGGCTTAACTGTTGATTACATGAAAGCCAAGGGTGCGAAAATTATCGTACGTGGTTTACGTGCGGTCGCTGATTTTGAATACGAAGGTACACTCGCTAACATCAATAAAAAAATTGCTCCTGAAATTGAGACGTTCATGATTTTCTCAAAACCAGAATACTATTTTATTTCTTCGCGTGGAGTAAAAGAGCTTGCGAAAAACGGCGGTAACTTGTCAGGACTTGTTCCGGATATCGTTATGCCTGAATTAGTTAAAAAACTTAAAAAGTAATTTTTTAAAAGAAGGATCGGTAATTATGTTGTCAAAAAGAGCGTTAAACCTAAAGTCTTCTCCTACATTAGCCCTTGTTGCTAAAGCTAAAGAATTACAAGCTCAAGGCCACAACGTGATCTCATTAACGGTGGGTGAACCTGATTGGCCAACTTACAAAGTAGCCGCTGAAGCCGGTGTCAACGCGATCCAAACTGGTTTTACAAAATACACAGCAGCTAATGGCACAATCGAATTACGTAAAGCCATTGCAATGCGCGCTGAAGCTGATCTTGGTTTTACTTACAACCCAGCAAAAGAAATCGCGGTTACAAGCGGTGCTAAATACGCGATCTTTGCAGCTCTTCAAGTCTTATGCGATCCAGGTGACGAAGTGATTATTCATTCTCCGTACTGGGTCAGTTATCCGGCGATGGCAGAACTGGCTGATGCGGTTCCTAAAATCGTTGATTGCAAAGCTGAACATAACTTCAAACTTTCAGCTGAACGTTTGGAAAAAGCGATCACGCCAAAAACAAAAGTTTTCTTATTCTGTTCGCCATCAAACCCAACAGGTTTTGTTTATTCAAAAGAAGAACTAAAAGCGATGGCTGATGTTCTTAAAAAGCATCCGCGTGTAGCTGTGATCTCTGATGATATGTACAACCGCTTAATGTTAAACGGAACAGCGATAGCGCCACACTTACTACAAGTAGCTCCTGAATTACGCGAGCGTACTGTTGTAATCAATGGGGGTTCTAAAGCGTACTCAATGACAGGCTGGAGAATCGGTTGGGCTATGGGGCCTGAGAAAATTCTTAAAGCAATCGGTGATTACGCCTCTCAATCAACAGGGGCTCCGTCGTCAATTGCGCAAGCGGCGGCAGAAAAAGCCTTACTTCATTCTGAAGCTGATATTAAAAATACCATCGAACTTTTAAAAACGCGTTTAGATGCGGCTTTAAAACGTATGGCACAAATCAAAGATCTGCAAGTTTACAAACCAGATGGTGCGTTTTACTTATGGATCAATGTTGAAAAATTCTTAGGCCGTAAATACAAAGGCGAAACTGTGCAATCATCTGCGCAATTTGGAAAAATCTATTTAGAAGATTTCTTTGTAGCCACTGTGCCTGGTGAAGAATTTGGTGAGCCTGGTTACATGCGTTTAAGTTTTGCCACTGAAACTGCAAAATTTAACGAAGCCATGGATCGTCTACAAAAGATGATCGATCAAATGTCGTAAAAATATGAAATCCCACGAAGCTTCTTGCCACTGTGGAAAGCTAAGTCTTACCTACACCGGTGAAATTACTAAAACATCGGTGTGCCATTGTTTCGAATGCCAAAAACGTACAGGCTCTGTGTTTGGTGTTCAAACCCGATTAGATGCTCTAAAAACTGAAATTAAAGGCGAAGCTAAAATCTATAAACGCACCGGAGGCGGTGGCTCTGAGATTTCGTTTCATTTCTGTCCACATTGCGGATCAACGCTTTATTGGACCGCAGACTGGGCCCCAGGCGCTGTTATTGCTACCATAGGGGCTTTCTGTGATCCTAGCTTACCAGCGCCTGTAATGCAGGTTTACGGTAATAGAAAGCATCACTGGATTACGATGCCTGAATCTGCTGTCGAGTATTTTGATTAGCTTTGCGCAGAGACGTTTTAACCTCTTTTTTCAGTTGCAGAAAAAGTTTCTCTTCAAGGTTTTCAATGAGGTTATTGAAATTCTTTTTATGAAGACCGAAACGTTTACGAAGAGGGTCGCTCATAATCGCTGCCAAAACACTAAAAGCTGTAAGTAAGATACCAACACCAAGGGTCGCCATATAAACTTGGGTCTGCGTTGGCATGGGTGGAAAGACATTGTAAAAAGCCGATCCTAATTTTTCGCCAAAGACAAAACCAGAGGCCGCTTTATCGTGGGCTATCTTACGAGCGATGCGATTGCCCATTCCAAAAACTCCTAAAGTTTTATCTCCGAAGAAATACCAGCCCATAAGTAAAGTCATCACTGTACCGCTTAGATCTGTGATCATCGCTTGGCTGGAAGAGTATTTATCAACTTCTTTATTGATCTCATTTTTGATTTTAATCTCGTTTAAGGTGAGTTCTTTTGTCGTGATGAGTTTATTGATTGTCGGGTGATTATGAAACTCTAAAATCAGAGCTTCGTAATCAAGAAGTTCTTTAGCGATAAGCTTTTCGACTTCTTTTTGATAACCGGTTTTTATACCTGAAGGAATTTTTTCCATAATGGGGGTAAGTTTGGTCCAACCCAGTTTATCTAAAATCTCTATCGATTTTTTAAGCGTTAGGTAAGGGATCGACCAAAGCGCATTCAAAGGGTTAAAAAGTAAATCCAGGTGAAAAGATTTTTTTTGAATGTCGATAGTCTCTTGCGTAGAGAAATGACGCTCTATAAAGCCATCTACACGTTTTTTTCGATCTTCGCAGTATTTTTCAATACATTCATCAAGAGCGCCCAGAACCGGCGCTAGACTTCGTTCTTCCATGAAGTAAAACTCCTGCCTTTGTTAGAATAAATGAGTTTTTAGCAGAAGTCTTAACAGTAAGATTCTGATCTCGTTTTAAAGCGAGATCAGAAGCGTTAAATTTGATTTTTTGTAAAGGATTTAGTCAGAATTAGCGAAGCTGTTAATTCGCTTTTACGATGCGTTTAAATTCAAAAGGTTTAACGATTTTACCATCAGCAGTTTTCGTTGTACCGCCATCGGCAAATGTCTGTGGCATTTGTTGAATCGTCTTTTTAAATTCAGCATTTAAAGTCGTTTGTGTTGTCATGTCTTGTTGAACAGTATCAAACGCTTTTTCTGTGATCGTCGTATTTAGTTTAGAAGCCGAATATAAAGAGTTCTGATTTGTTAAAGCTTGTGTGAATTCGTTTAATTCATTTTCTGCTGATTGGGCTGCGTTTCCAGCTTGTGTTGTTGTTCCTTGGGCCCAAGCCGGTAGTTGGTCTTCAGCAAATTGAAGATTATCTTTATTTACTTTAATGATCATTTGCACTTCTGCAGGAGTCAGATCTACTTGCGCTAAGATTTGTTCTAACGTGTAACCTTGGTGAGCCATTTTAGCCGCTGTTACATATAATGTTGTCTTTTGGCGGTTCTGCATTTCGCCCTGTGGGATTGATTCTTGAAAGATCTTAGAAATCTCTAGACCTTTGTTCAGCATCATTTCGATCTGCTGGATTTGTTCATCACTGGCAGCCATGACCTGGCGCACTTCTCCGGTCTTTTGGTCTAGGATATGAATTAGTTTTCTAACCTGTTGGTCAGTCTTATCTGATAAGTCTTCTAAGATTGAAATTTTATTTTGTAAAAGTTGTAGACCTTTAGTTAAGCGTTGGTCTTCTTTTTTCTCTCTCACGCGAAGGAATAAACTAAATGAAAGTCCGGCTAGTAAAACGATATTAAAAAAAGTTAAAAGCAGAAGCCAAATATTCACAGCGAGTCCTCCTGACAGCCTATGTTGATTCGCCTCCGGCGAACCATATTCTAAAGGGCCGACCTCGCGGTCGTCCTCTGGTACTAACTAAATTCTATGTCTCAGGATGAGCCGTCACAAGGGAGTCCAGATCAGTTCTAGACTACAATGACTCATAATTCCACATTTTGGACTTTGGGCGTATTACTAAAATACAATTTCTGACTTACTATGAAACTTGGGGAGACACTAATATGAAACAATTGTTATTGGGTGTGGTCGCATCTTTTGCGGTGGTAAGTATGATTGCTTGCGCGCCGGTTAAATTTACAAAATCAGATAATCAAAAGCTTACTGTTGATGATGGCCCAACCGGAGTAACAATCGTGTGTGATCCTCGCATCTCCCCAAATGCAGTGACATACACTTACGCAGCTTCAGGAAATCCAAGTCTTCTTTCAAATTGTGATACAGCAAATATCAACTACGAATGGATTATCAAACGTTCTGATTCATCAGTAGTAAATGTTTCTATCCCTAATCTTTCTGGTGCTAACCCTGCAAATGTAGATTTAAGAACTTTAGGTGAAGGTACATATTATATTTTCTTAACGGCGCGTGATCCAGATGGACAAAAAGCTCCGTTTACAGCTACAACCCCACTTGAACTAGTTGTTCCAGGTTCTGGTACAGGTAACTCATTAACGTGTGATCCTAAATTAAATGGTAACCTAACAACGATCACTTTAAATTCAACAGATAATAACCCAACAGTTTCTGCGAACTGTACGCCAGCTGCGGGCTCTTATATTTGGACAGTCACTAAAAATGGATCGACAATTACGATAGCCGGTTTAAGTGGAGCAAGTTCTTCTCCTAACATTAAAGGTTATGGTGCGGGTACTTATCGTATCTCTTTATATGCAACAGCCAGCGGTTCAGCGCACTGGCAAACTTCAGTTCCATTAACTGTTACAGTTAATGATCCACCACCGCCACAAACTCCGATTTTATGTAATCCGAAAATTAATGGTTCACTGAATAGCTTAACGGTAACAACAACAACGAATAACCCGTTAATTTCTGCAAACTGTGCACCTTCAGATGTGACTTACTCTTGGAGAGTGACTAAGAACGGTCAAACAGTAAATCTTCCATCATTAAATGATGCGAACTCGAATCCTGATTTCGTAGCTTTAGGTAACGGAACTTATTTAATTTACTTAACGGCGACTAAATCTAATCACGTAACGTATAACACAACAAACGCGTTAACAATTACTGTAGATAACTCTGGAGTAAATAACTTAACGATCGATTGTTCGCCACGCTTTAATGTGGATTCAACGGCGATCACAATTAATAGTTCTACAGGCAATCCAACTTTAAATGCGAACTGTAATCCGAACACAGTAGCTTACACTTGGTCGGTTTACCGTAACGGTGTACCAGTTACGATCAGCGGTATCGGTGGCGCAACATCAGTACCAAACTTCTTAGCTGCAGGTCTTGGCACTTACTACGTTTACTTAAGCGCAAGCCAAACTAACTACAATGCCTATACAATTCCAACACCGTTAGAGGTGACAGTAGCCAATGTAGTTACACCAACACGTCGTGTGACTTTAGCTAAAGATGTGCAAGTGACAGATAATAAAGTAGATATCGTTCTTATCGTGGATGATTCTAACTCGATGTTGTCAGACAACAGAAAATTAGCACAGCGTTTGCAAGGTTTTGTAAATAATCTGACTTCACAAAATGTTGACTGGCAAATGTGTGCGACGGTAACGCATTCACAATTAATCGGACAATATTACTACTGGGGAGCTTCGCGTAACTGGGTTGATTATGTTGGATCGCCACAATGGATTTTAAAACGTGGTGCTGCTGATCCGTATTCAATTTTCACAAAAACAATTGATGCCATCGGCGCAGGTTGGGCAGATACAGATGACGAACGTGCTATTAAAGCAGCTTTCTGGCATGCTGAATACGCTTCAAGCAACACTTGTTACAGAAGTGATGCATCGATCTCTGTGATTATTATTTCAGATGAAGATGTTCGTTCAGTGGGTGGCGATTCGGCACAAGTATTCTACGGTGGCGAGTTAAAACAACTTGAAGCTGATGATCTTCCGCAAGCTTACGTGAACAAAATTAAACAGAAATTCGGCATGAACAAACGTTTCACAGTGAATTCAATCATTGTTAAGCCAGGTGATACAGCTTGTATGCAGGCACAAGACAGCGGTGGTTCGAAATCTCACTACGGTAAATACTACGCTGAACTTTCAAGTTTAACGAATGGTTTTACTTCAAGTATTTGTGCTAACGACTACTCAGAGAACTTAAATTACTTCCGCGATCGTATCGTAAGCTCGTTAGCTTCGATTCCACTTGAGTGTGCTCCGGTAGGTACAATTGATGTGACAGTGACTCCAGCGGTTGCCGGCATGTCAACGCGTATTGAGAATAACGCACTTATCTTCTCGCCAGCGGTTCCAGCAGGCCACCATATCGATGTTGGCTACGATTGCCCGCGTAACTAATTGAATCTGTAAAAATCCTTCGCTTAAATTTAAATATAAATTAAGCGAGGGATTTTAAATGAAACTAATCACGTTATTAGCGACGACTTTATTATTAAGCGTTTCTGCCTATTCAGCAGAAGCTCCGCAAAAGCCTGTTGAAAAAGGCTATATCGATTTCGGACTTGTTCCTTATCACGGGCAACGCACACAAGTTTTAACTTTAACAAACAATGCTGAAGAGCCATTAACGGATATTTCATTAAAAATTAATGGCGATTTTTATATGAAACACAATTGTCCTTCAACTTTACAAGCTAAAGAAGCTTGCAAAGCTAAAATCACATTCTGGGCGACTCGTGAGGGTGGTCATTACGGCCGTTTAAAAGTAACGACTTCGGCCAAAGATTATCACTATGAACTGTATGGCTATGGTGACCGCGATCCGGTAGGGCATCTTCCTCCGCCACCAATTCCCAACCCACCACGTCCGTAATAACAATAATTAAAGACATAAAAAAAGGGTTTTAGCTCATCACTAAAACCCTTTTTGTTTTTTATGTAATTTTAAAATTAACGAGCAGAGTCTTTGATAAATAACGTCATATAGTGACGAACTAAGTACTGCGTTTTGAAAGGTTGGCCTTTGAATGACCAAAGAACTTCTTCAAACGCGCCCCATTTAGCTTCAAAGATCTCTTCATCCATAACGATGGTTACGTTTTCTTTAGCTTGAGGTTGTGGAATTGCTGTATTTCCCACGTAGTGGAAACGCATGCTAACAACACCAGCAGCTTTGATTGAGAAAATCATTTTATAGCCGTTACGGAATAACATGAAATCAGCGTGAGTTTTTGCAATCCCGTAAACTTTGATACGGCCTAAAACTGAAGGTTTTAGTTCATTGAATGACGCTGCAGCTTCGGCGAAGTCATTTTTTAAACGTAATAAGAACTGGATTGATTCATTAACAAGAATTCTTTGAGTATCTAAACCCAAGTTCATGTCGATCATGACTGATTTTTCAAGCTGTTCATCAGCTGAAACTAACTCGCGGATCCAACCGTTTTGGTTAGGTTGAGATTGTTGGCCGTGGGTGGTGTGCGTAGCACCAGCGTGGCTAGTACCAGTACTTGGACTCATATCAGGCATTTTGTTTTTAAAAATATCCATAGGTTTACACTCCAATCGACGCTCTACGCGCACGACATCTCTCATTTTTCAAGGACACCCTAGACCTTGTCAATGGTTAATCCCTTAATTTGAAGACTGACGACCCGGAATTCCACCGCCGATTTGTAGGCTTAAACCTGTTTGGAAATCATCCTGCGCGTATTGGGGCGATAGAGGAGCATAAACACCAAATATAAAATTTACAGGAAGTAAATAACCCAAAGTTGTCTCTAAGCGCGCCTCTGCACCGGCACTCCAGAATGAGCGGCTCATGTTTTCAGCTTTAAGAAAGTCGTTTTTATCAAAGGCGCCACCAGAAACAGTCAGGCCATCAACAACGATTGCGCCATTAACACGTTTTAAATAATACAAATAAGTTCCAGAACCGCTGTTTAAGGTACCTACCGGGAAGCGGTATTCGGTATTTAACGTTGTCATGCGTGAACCAAAAAATTGGCCCACACCGTAACCGCGCAAGACGAAATCAGGCATCGTGCTATCTGATAACGATGGCATTACGGCACTGCTTGTTCCGAAACGGGTAGAAACTTTTTGAAACGTGTGCATAAAGCTAAGTTTTGCATAAAGTGAATGATCATCAGGTAACCAACGTGAATTATAACCAATTAAGGCCCCTGTGGCTTGGTCGTAATCACCTAATAAATCGGGCGCGTCTTTTTTGGTCGACTTTTGATTTTCTAATTGTAAGAAAATGCCCCAGCCGCTCGTTGGGTAAATATCAAAAAGTGTTTGATCGATACTTTTATAAGAAGCTTGAATGTAAGGGCCGGCGTGCTGTGTGCGAACATCAGATTGTTCAACTTCAGAGTATTGCAGACCTGCATTCATCGCCAATTTAGAACTGATTTTGAAAGTGTCCGGAACAAATCCTAAAGCTGCTAAACTGCGGTCGATAAAAATATCAGTGTTACCAATCGGTCTAAAATTTCTTGTCGCACTTAACGTAAACGGCCAAGTAAAAGCTGAGTTGATATAATCAAAATCGTAACCCACTTTTTTGATAAATGAGTCGTAATCAACAGCTAAATTATAACGGTGAATTAATAGCGGGTCTTGGCTTCCGGTCACAGCTTGAAAGAAAACGCTGTTGTTCGCACTTGAAGTTGCAACAAAAGGAATCCAGTAATGTGGGTACAAATACTTTAAAGATTTCGCGTCTTCCATTTTGTATTCGTAATCTGCAATAGGTGTTTCGGTATATTGATAACGATCACGAAATTTGTTCGAAATTTTTGGCAGAGCTTTGTACTGATGTAGATCAAAACCTTGCACTTGAAAACCACCGGCGGTGTGAACAGTGGCAATAGCGTAACCATCTTTGTTGACATCAAAATCTAAAGCGCCCGTTAATAAGTGGCTGACCGGAACCTCGTCATTGGCATTTCTGTATTGGTAAATATTTGAAACGCCACTTTTGACTGAAGTAAAATAGATTTTTCCAAAGCGGTTTTTAAGATGCTCAACTTCAGGTGCTGAAACTTTGAAGTCTGACAGCTTGTGAGTTTTTAGATTGAATAATTTCGCTTGAATATTGCCTTTTACATCTTTAATTCCAATGAACAATTCGTTGTCGTTATAGATTGAAATTTCATGCAAGCGTTCGTTAAAACCAAGTTCTAAAAGCTGATCAATGCTTTCAGTAGCCACATTCATGGCTTTTAATTGCGTTTTACCGTTGAACGTTGAAATAAAATAAATGATGTTACCGTGAGAATTCCAGATCGGGTTTCTCGCTCTGGCTGCTGTGGTTAATTTTTTTTCTTTATCTTCAGTTAAATCAAAAGTGTAAAGATCAGAAAAAAGTCTTTTTGAATCTACTAAGTCTAATTTCGCAAAAACAATTTTATTTTGTTCGGGATGAAATTCAAAAGTTGAAATATCGCCATCCGGAGCTTTTTTAAACTTTTGGCGTTCCCATTTGTTTTCTTGTTTATTGAAATTGTAAAACGCTATTTTTTTACCTTTTTTATTCGTAGAAACTAAGGCCAGCGTTTCACCTGTTGAATTAAATCTTGGATGGCGACCGGAAATCAGAGAAGGATCAATCGGAGTAGCTTGGCTCGTGGGTTCAACGCTTCGTAAAGCTTTAAGCTGTTCTTCGGCTTGGCGCTGGTAAGTATCTAACGTCAGTAAATAATGGCTTTCGTAATTGTAACCGTAAATTCTTTCGTGCGGCGCTTCGACCCAGTAAGGAAGGCGAGCTGCGTGACCTAAAGTTAATTCGTTGATTGCTTTACCCTGATCTTTTGTTCCGATATCAGACATCAACATTGAACCAAATAGGTAAGGTCTGCTGCCATACGGCCATGTTGGTAACATTTCGTTGGCTTCAGCTAAAGTGTAGTGAAAAAGTTTTTTCTCTAAAACAAGGGCGCGAATTCCCGCATCTTGAAAGTAAGATTTTGTTCTGCCTTGGTGAGTAAAGCGGCTTTCAATCTCAACCGCCATACCTTCTTTCCACCAAAGTGGTAAAAGTAAATTAGGCGCTACGATGTTTCCGAAAACCGGTTTGGCGAGTTTGTAAAGATCTTCAGCAGGGTAAAGTTGCATGATGTGGGCTAATTCGTGAATAAAAAGCTCTTTCGCCCATTCGCCTGATTCAGATAAAGCATCATCACGACCAGCTTGCACCGGATAGATCATGATATAAGCGTACGGAAGTAGAGTTGTAAACCCATTCGGGGCATCGGTAGAATCGTTTAAGATCACTACGATCTTTTCTTTGGGGGCTACAGTGAAAATAGTCATTATTTCGGCATATGACTGCTCAGCAATGCGAGCATAGTATAGACCTAGGTCCTGCTGCTCAGCAGAATAAAAGATCTCAAAGTGCGGAGTGGTTAGCATTTGCCACTTTTCTCGCGAATCTCCAATGCGTTGTGCAAAAACCGACTCAGAAAGCGAGACAAGC